>JAILLO010000027.1 GCA_024693105.1 Clostridia bacterium
ATTTCGTGGAATATTGCGATAAGGTCTTCAAGATCTACAACGCCGTCTCTGTTAACGTCGCCTTTCTTTGCAAGTGCCCAGTTGTCATCACCCTTCTTGCTTTGGTAATAACGCTGTGATTCTGTAATATCCACCTGGTTAACACTGCCGTCACCGTTTACGTCGAGGCTTACCGCTGCAAATACCGCTTCGGCATTTGTAATCGTAACTGTTCCTTCAACAGCATTCGCACCTGCCTCAGGAATTCCGCTGCAGGATGCATCTACAATCTTTGCAGCAGGCTCAGTTGCCGAGCCGGCACTAAACGGAACGAGAATCTGTACTGCGGTAGTCTTTTCATCGCACTGAACGCCGGTATTTTCTCCCGGGTGATTGAGTACTATAACAGCATTAACGGAATCACTGTTTTCTTCCCAGTTAACCTGGCTTGAAGCAAAGAGATTTTCGTTAACTTTTATTGTTCCCTTTGAAAATGCGTCTTTGTTGAATGAAACCTCAAGAAGAAGTGTGTTAATATGCTTTCCTTCATCGATATTCACATTAAATACTGCTTCTCCGTCTGCAGTGATATCTTTTTCTGCTTCAAGTGAGATCTTTGCTTCAGATGCTTCTGCAGGGACTACAGGATCGGGATTTACCGGATCGGGATCTGCCGCAGGCTCCGGGCTTCCCACTGCAACTACGGTTTTTCCTGCTGTAATAAGACCTGCATCCGATTCAATTGCAGCTTTCACTGTATCGTTTGCGGCATATACCGTGCTTCCTTCAGCCATGTCTGTAAAAACAGCCGAACCAAACTCAGGTGCAGCTTCGGAAAGCAGGTAAACACTCTTGAGATTGCTGCACTCTGCAAATGCATACATTTTTATTTCATTTACCGAAGCAGGCACTGTGACAGAAGTAATTGTATTATTGCCTCTTAAGAAGTGACCTCCGATTTTTGTAACGCTGAGGCCGCCTGCACTTTCCGGCAGATTAACAGAAGCAGTGCTCTTTCCGAACGGGAATGCTGCAAGTGTTGCTTCAGTATCGGAAGTCTTCTCGAAGAGAATGCCGTTCTCCGAGAAGAAATTTTCATTTCCGGAAGCAACTTCAATGTTCTTAAGAGATGTGCATCCGTAGAAAACATTTGCATCGTTTGCAATGAAAGACAGCGATGCCGGAAGCTTCACCGATTCAAGAGAAGTACAGTTTGCAAATACAGCATTATAAAGTCTGAGAGACTCTCCCCCTTCCGCAAAGTTAACATTTTTAAGTCCGTCGCAGCCTTGAAAAGCATTTGCGGAAATCTGCGTAACCGTATTAGGAAGATTTACAGTTACAAGCGAGTCCAAATCTTTAAAAGCTCCGAGTGGTACAGCCGAAGTTCCTTCGGCAAACGAAACGGTTGTGATGCCCTTGTTGTCGAATACGCCTTCTTTTATGCTGTTGATCGCATAATCTCTGCCGTTGAAATTTGCTGTTGCCGGAATCGTAATTTCTGTATCTGTTCCGTTATATGCAGTAATTTCAACCGAAAGGTTGAATGAGGATCCGCTTTTTTCCACAGTAAAATCACCGACTGTGGCAGTTGCTGCCATTGATGTAACAGGAAAAGCCGCAGTCAGAAAAATCACAACCATTGCCATAACAAAAAATGATTTGAGATTTAAAACCGATATCATATTACTTTTCATCTTTTTTGATACTCCTTTAAACATTTGATACCCTAAGTCAAGGTAACCGTTTTGCGGTCTGCTGCCCAAAGCGGTCCCACCTGCTGCAGGTCCCGTGCCTCCCGGCAGAGCTTCGTTATATACGGTTATTCAACTTAAAGAGTTGCCCAAATTAGCGTATGCTAACCGTACGACAAAAATAAACGCGACCGATGTCGCTGTTTAGTTAGTCTTAACTTACTTGAAAGAACATATCCTTTTTATCACAGACCGCCTAAAATGTCAACACGAAAGAGAAATGACTTACAATTCAGAAAAGAGTGCCGCCAATATCGAATAGCCGATGCTAATTATACATATAAATGTTACAAACAAAAACGCAATTACCCCTTGAATAGTTGACTCTCTGATAGTATAATTGCCATTAGCTGTTGCTTACCTGAAAGAACAAATCTAAGAAAGCAAAAGGTCATAAATATGAAAATTTCAATTCTGCGGAGACTTGGCGCAGCAGCCCTGGCCATGACTATGTCTCTGCAATTTCCGGCAGTAGGGTTAGCCGACACTAACGCAAATATCGGCGTCAGCAGTCTTTTTACCCCACAGGCAGCCCTCTCGGAAGCAAGGATTTCAGACAATGAACCGGTGCGCATTATTATTGAACTTGAAGACGATCCTTTACTGGATTCTTTTCCCTCACAAAAGTCTTCAATTTCACCTGAGGATTTTTTAAGGTCCTCAAAATGCGTATCGCTGGAATCAAATCTTGCTGCGGAAAGACGAGCAGTAAAAAGTGAACTAAACAAAAGCGATATGGATATTACCGTGGAAAACGAATATTCTGCTGTTTTCAACGGTCTTTCCGTAGTCGCACAGGCGGGTGATTTAGATGCAATCCGCGAAATGGACGGAGTAAAAGATGCTTTTATTTCTGAATTCTACGCTGCTCCTGAGCCTGTAGAATATTATCCTCAGTTAATAAAAAGCGTTTCCACAATCGGTGGAGAAATAACACACGAAACAGGTTATACGGGAAAAGGCACCGTGGTTGCAATACTTGACACGGGACTTGATATCGCTCACGAAGCGTTTGGTTCCGTAAACAGTCCGAAATACACAAAAGAAGACATTGCACAGAAGCTTTCCGCTTCAAAATTTACGGTTGGCAAGCTCAGCGCGGATGTCCTTTACCACAGCGACAAAGTTCCTTACGCATATGATTATGCGGGAAATGACACCAATGTATACAGCACCAACAGCCACGGAACTCATGTGGCAGGTATCGTTGCGGCAAATGCGGGCGGTACTGTTACAGGTGTTGCCCCCGATGCTCAGATAGCATTCTGCAAGGTCTTTGACGACAGTGCTTCGGGAGCATATGACACAGATATTCTTTCGGCTCTTGACGATATGGTGAAACTCGGCGTTGATTCCATAAATATGAGCCTCGGAACCTCTGCGGGATTTTCGGAATCCTCATCCTCCAATATGAACAGTGTTTATCAAAGAGTAATGGATTCCGGCATTAACCTTATGGTATCTGCCTCAAACTCGTATTCTTCAACTTACAGCGGAGAATGCGGAACAGATCTGCCATATGTAACAAATCCTGATAATTCGACAGTCGGATCTCCTTCGACATATCCTGCAGCACTTTCTGTTGCAAGTTCAAACAACGTTTTGGCGTTGCTCCCTTACTTCAGTGTGGGCAGCAACGAAATTTCCTACAGTGACAATGCATCCGAACCAACCCACAAGGCGTTTGATTCGCTCACAGGCGGCACATATAATTATGTGGACTGCGGTGTCGGAAAAGCTTCGGATTTTGAAGGAAAAAACCTTTCCGGCTCCATAGCCCTCATTGAAAGAGGCGGCATGGAAAACGGCGAGGTCCTTACCTTCTCGCAAAAGGAAGCAAATGCGAAAAATGCGGGAGCTGTCGCTGTAATTATCTACGATAATGAAGACGGTGAGCTCGTTTCAATGAGCACAACCTATGCAATTCCGGCTGTATTTATCAGCAAAAAAGACGGACAGTGGATGGCGGAACAGGAAAACAAGGTTTTAAGTTATGTTCCGGGCAGCACAAAACAGTTTGCCGATGCTTCTGCCGGACGTATGTCGGATTTCTCCTCCTGGGGAGTTACTCCGGATCTTAAACTCAAGCCTGAAATTACAGCCCCCGGCGGAAATATTTATTCTTCTGTTCCCGGCGGCAAATATGCAAATATGAGCGGAACTTCCATGTCCTCACCTCATCTTGCAGGTGCGGCAGCCCTCGTCACGCAGTATATCAACGAAGAGCTTGACGGACTTAATATGACTGCTTTTCAGCGTGCATCACTTGTAAATGCCCTTCTGATGAGCACTGCAACACCGATTCGCGATGAAAGCAACACTCCTTATTCACCGAGAAGACAAGGCGCAGGCCAGATAAATCTAAGCCATGCGGTTAACTCAAAGGCTTACCTTCTCGGAGCGGACAGCGGAAGGCCTGTTCTTAATCTCGGGGAAGACACGAACGGTAATTACACCTTCAGCTTCCTTGTTAAAAATCTTGGTAATGACGAAATAAAGTACAGAATTTCATCAGTTGTCGAAACCGAAACTGTAAAAACAATCGACGGTGTTGATTACATAGGCCAGGCTCCGAGAACTCTCGGCAGCGATGAAGTAAGCGTAATTCTTCCGCAGACTGTTACATTAAGCGGAGACACTGCGTCGGTAAGCGGCAGTATAAGCCTCACCGACAGCGGCAGAAGAAATCTCGACAGTGCTTTTCCAAACGGCATGTTTGTAGAAGGCTTTATTACACTTGAGCCTGTCAACGCAGAAACGTCATCGCTCACTATTCCGTTTATGGGCTTTTACGGAGACTGGGAAAAGGCCCCTATCTTCGACGAAAGTTATTACAGCGACAAAACACCTAATACAACGTCAATGTGGCTTGGTTATTTCAATAACAGCAACGGCGGCGGATACAAGATGGGATCCTGCTTATACGGCGATACAACAATAAAAGACGTTAATAAAATCGCACTGCCGGGCGGTAACAAGGCAAATCATGTAACTGCCGTTTGTGCCCTTTTGAGAAATGCCGATAAGCTGAAATACACTGTTGAAGACGATCAGGGTGAGACGGTTTATGTAGGAAATACAGGAATAAAGGTACACAAGAGCTTCTACAGCCCGGGAGAAGGTTTTTACACTCCTATGGATACAAAAGGCTGGACTCCTTTCAACGAATGGGGCGATCCTCTGCCTGACGGTAATTACAAATACACTGTAACCGGAACGCTTAACGGCGCAAGCCAGGCTGTTTCCTTCCCTGTCACAATCGACAGTGAGGCACCTGAAGTTGTTTCAAGTGAAATAGTCGGTTCAAAATGGATTGTAAAGGTAAGGGATAATCATTATGTTCAGGCAGTTTGCGCAACGCTTGGAAGCAGTCCTCTTACAGGCTGGATTAATCCTGTTGAATCGGAAGCGGGAGCTACAAGCGAAATCGTCTTCGATTTGAGCGATGCCGCATTTACAGGTCTTACGAAGGCAAAGATCGGAGTTACCGACTATGCCGACAATCAGTTTGTTTCCGATTATTATTCCCTTTCGGGAGCAGTTATCGTAAATCCTTCGTCAATAAGTCTGAATAAGACTTCGCAGCTTATGACAGAAGGCGACAGCATGAGCCTCACAGCAGAGGTTCTTCCTGCAAATGCCTCCAACAGAACTGTAAGCTGGTCTTCTTCAGATTCTGATGTTGCATCTGTTACGGCAAACGGAACGGTTACGGCAAAAGCAGCAGGAGAAGCTGTAATAACCGCAACTACGGTAAACAATCTTACTGCACAGTGCAAGGTTACTGTTGAAAAGAAGCAGCAGGAAGAGGAAAATCTGCCGGCACTGGCATCTGTTTTCGTACCCGAAACGACTGCTTCAAATGCATCGATACCGTTCACATTCAAGCTTGAGCAGATGAAAAACATTGCCACAGTTTCAATGACGTTTGAAAAGGATCCGGGACTTTCGGGCAGCAGCCTGACGGGGCTTAACGGATTTACGGCTCTTGGCGATGTCAAATGGAAAGGCAATACCGGTACTCTGATGCTCAGTTATCTTGAGAAAGGTGCAGGCGGAAGTCTTACACGCAAGCAGCTTACGGATGTTGCAAGGCTTGCGATGACAGCCGCCGAAGGTTCTGAGAGTCTTGGTATAACTCTCAAGAGCATTTCTGTATCAGGTTATGATGAAAGCGGTAAAGCCGTATTCCTTGACAGTGCAGTTAAGACAGCTCAGGCGCGCACTACGATTCTGAACAGAAACTTTGATTTGAACGGTGACGGTGTTATTAACCAGCTGGATATCACCTGCTGCCAGAAGTTCTATCAGTGCAGAAGTACGGATTCCGACTGGAATACTGCAGGAAACGGCAAAATAAAGGCTTCGGACTGCGATCTTAACAAAGACGGAATCGTCGACATCGCCGACATGGTTCTGATAATGACCGCATATCTGTAGATGCAGATTTTGCATTTTCAATGTTAATTCTTATTTGACACAATACTCTCCATTATCTGCCGGTTCCCTTTGTAGGGTGCCGGCAGATTTTTATATGTAATTTGCGTATGCTGCGAAGCAAAAGCAAGGCAATACAAAGCGGAAGAGGTCAGTTCAGTACAATGATTGAACGTTATGCAAAGCTTATCAGCTTATAAGCCTTTAGGGCTTTAGGGGGGTATAAAACTCCAATAAAAACATTCATCAAAGCGAAACCTTGCAGGGTATCCTGCGAGGTTTTGCGCTTTTTGCTTTTTTGTAATCAAATTTTTGGGTCTGATTTATCAGCGCCACATGTTGCGCTTCATGCGAGAGCGACAATTCCACATACAGAGGGCGAAGTCTTTAGTCCCAAATGAAAATTTATGCAAATTCTCCTTGACACTGGAATAATAGCGATATACAATTTAATTACTTAATTGGAAATATATGTATTTCCAAAGATGGGCAGCCGCTTCGCTGAAGCAGTTATTATTCAAAAAAAGGAGAATTATTTCATGGAAAAGAAAGCAAAAGGGAACATGGAATTGGAAGAAGTAAGGGAAATCAAAGAAGAGAAAGTTAATCGTAATTACAAAGACGGCATGTTCAGAA
>JAILLO010000035.1 GCA_024693105.1 Clostridia bacterium
GCTGCGGGTCCTTCAAGCTCATCGTTTCCGGACGGCCCTCCGGCCGCCTTCCCCGCAAGTTCAAGGAACTCCTCTTCAGTGATAACCGGCACGCCAAGCTCTCCCGCTTTCCTGTTTTTTGTGCTGTTTGATGTATTGTCGTTATTGATCAGATATGAAGTTTTCGCAGAAACCGAGCCTGCGGCCTTCCCGCCGAGCCGTTCGATAAGCTCCTTCAAAGCCTCGCGGTTTTCAAAATGTTCCAGCGACCCGGTAATTACAAAGGTCTTTCCTTCAAGTACGCGGTTATTTTCAACTTCATCGTGAATTTCTTCAAAATGAATTTCCGCAAGGAGCTCTTCAAGCTGTTTCCTATTTTTTTCGTCGGAGAAATATGCAACGTAATTTTCCGCCATAATTTCTCCTATTCCTTCAATTTCAACAAGCTCACTTGTGTTTAAATTCTGTATTCTGGCCCAGTCATTGCCGCAGTGACGGCATATGAGCTTCGCGTTTGCGCTTCCTATTCCCGGAATACCGAGGCCGAAAAGAAATCTGGCAGGAACGGTATTCCTTGCTTTTTCCACAGCCTCGCAAAGCTTCCTGAAGGATTTTTCGCCGAAGCCTTCCATTTCCGTGATTTCCTTTTCAAACTGCGAAATACGGAAAAGATCCGCAAACTTACGTATAAGTCCCCTGTCTATCAGTTTTTCCATTGTAGCTTCCGAAAGGCCGTCCATATTCATGGCATTTCTGCTCACAAAATGCGCAAAAGCTTTGACCTGCTTTGCAGGGCACTCCGGATTTTCACAAATAAGCGTCACAACACCGTTTTCATTTCTAAGGGCGGTTTTCCTGCCGCAGACCGGACACGTCTGCGGTATTTCGACATTGTTGCTGCCCGTCAGATTCCCGGAAATCTGCGGTATAATCATGTTTGCTTTGTATACGCAGACAGTATCGCCGATTCCAAGCTTCAATTCTCTGAGAATACTTACGTTATGCACCGATGCCCGCGAAACTGTCGTGCCTTCGAGTTCCACCGGTTCAAAGACCGCAACAGGATTAATAAGTCCTGTTCTTGAAGCGCTCCATTCAATTTCAAGAAGCTTTGTTTCCTTTGTTTCGTCGCGCCACTTGAATGCGATGGCGTCCCTTGGAAACTTCGCCGTTGTTCCGAGGCTTTTTCCGTATTCTATATCGTCAAAAGTAAGAACCAGTCCGTCGGAAGGCACATCGTATGTCACTATTTTTTCGGCAAATGAAGATACGGTCTGCGACAGATTCTCCCGCGTTACCCGGACATATTCCACATGCTCAAACCCCTGTGCCCGAAGCCACCCGAGCTGTTCGCTTCTCAAGCGGAAGCCTTCTTTCGGAAGACTTCCGGGCATACTTCCGGGCATACTTCCTGATGCCGGTTTTTCCGCGTTTTCCTCGTTTTCCGCGTTTTCCGGCAGCTGCGCCATAACGAGCGTAAATGCATAAAATCTGATATTTCTTTCCTTTGCAATCTTTGTGTTCAGCTGGCGCACCGAGCCGCTGCAAAGATTCCTCGGATTCTTGTATTTTGCATCGATTCCCTCAATCGTTTCATTAATCTTGTGAAAATCGGAATATGTAATAACAGCTTCTCCGCGAAGGACAAGTTTTCCCGTAAAAGGAATTGAAAGCGGAAGATTTGCGAACTGTCTGGCATTCTCGGTAATTACCTCGCCGATTTCACCGTTTCCCCTTGTAACCGCCTTTGACAGCCTGCCGCCTTCATATGTCAGAACTATTGTCAGACCGTCGAGCTTCCATGAAAGCAGTCCTTCGTGATTTCCTATCCATTCTTCGAGAGCCGAAACCTCCTTCGTCTTGTCAAGGGACAGCATTCTCTGAGGATGCCGCTCCTTTGGAAGGTCGCTCAGGACTTCATAGCCCACCTGCTGCGTCGGACTGTTTGAAAGAACGACGCCTGTTTGTGCCTCAAGCTCAAGAAGCTCGTCATACAGCCTGTCATATTCTATGTTTGGCATTATTTCGGAGCCCTTCGAATAATAAATCATAGAGGCCTCGTTAAGTCTGCCGACCAGTTCCTTCATATAACTGAGTTTTTCCATCTTTACCCTCTTTTCATTCTGCAGCGTTCAGTTTTTTCAGCGGTGCAATGTCCTTTGCCAGCTTCTTGATTCCCACAGAATCAAACATGACAGTGACAACCTTTGCGCTCACTTCCATAACAAGGCCGTCGCCGAACTTGGCATGACTTACGGCATCGCCTACGGCAAGCTTCAGGCTGCTTCCGCTTGCAGGCGCTTTGACATCCTGCTTTGAATCCTTGAAGAAATTCGAAGTCTGCGCAGCCCATGGATGGTACGGTTCCTTTTGCGTAATTCCGTCAGGCCTTCCTCCGCCGGAACCGAATGCGTACCCAAAGCCTTCATCAGTCCTTTTCTTAGGCACATAGACTCCGTCACCCTCCATATATCTTCTGTCAATTTCCTGAAGGAACTGCGATTCCCGCGTAAAATCCGTTTTCCCGTAAAGGGTACGCATTGCTGCGCTCAGCAGATAAAGGCGGATTTTCGCCCTTGTCATACCAACATAGCAAAGCCGTCTTTCTTCATCAAGGCCGCCTTCCTTTTCAATCGACCGCCAGCCCGGAAAAAGTCCGTCCTCCATTCCCGGCATGAAAACAACCGGAAATTCAAGCCCTTTTGCGCTGTGCAAAGTCATAAGAACGACGGCATCTTCGTTTTCGTCGTGATTATCGACTTCCGCAAGCAGTGCAATCTTCTCCATAAACTCCGAAAGAGAAAGGTTGATGTCTTCCTTTTCATAATCGAGAATAACCGATTTGAATTCAAGAAGGTTTTCCATCCGTCCCTCCGCTTCGATTGTATTCTGCTGCTCCAGCGCCGCAAAATAACCTGTGTCGCGCAAAAGACCGTCATAAATATCCGAAACTCTCAGATTCTCCTTTTCTTCGGCATATTTTTTCAGGCAGCCGGTCATTTCCGTAACCGCAGCGCCGGCCTTTTGAGGAAGTGATGATATTACATCCCCGTCCATCAGGCACCTAAGCATGCCCGTGCCGCGAAAATCCGCTATCGCCCTGATTTTTTCAAGCGTCTTATCACCGATTCCGCGCTTTGGTTCATTAATAATTCTTGCCAGTGCAAGGTCATCCGAAGGATTCTGAACAAGACGCATATATGCCATCATATCCTTGATTTCTTTTCTGTCATAATATCTCAGTCCGCCGAGGACTCTGTAAGGCAGTCCCCTTTTCGAAAGAGCATCTTCAAAAGTTCTCGACTGTGCATTCGTACGATAAAGAATCGCAAAATTCCTGTATTCAAGGGGCCTGCCATCCTCTCCGGGCTCACCGTGCAGCCTGTTTATTTCGGAAGCGACATAACTTGCTTCATCCTTTTCGTCATCTGCCCTCAGATACTTTATCTTCTCTCCTTCTATTCCTTTTGCCGCCTCCATCTTCTTGTCTTTTCGCTGCCTGTTTTTCGTCACTACCGAATGCGCGGCATTGAGGATATTTGAAGTGGACCTGTAGTTCTTTTCAAGCTTGATAACCTTTGTGCCCTTGAAATCCTTTTCGAATTCAAGGATATTTCTGATATCGGCGCCTCTCCACTGATAAATACACTGGTCGTCATCACCGACGACGCATATATTGTTGTTTTCTTCAGCAAGCATTTTAATAAACTTGTACTGTACCCTGTTCGTATCCTGGTACTCGTCCACCATCAGGAATTTGAAGCGGTTCCGGTATTTCAGCAAAACGGCTTCGTCCCTCTCAAAAAGCCGTACTGTATTCAGAAGGAGATCGTCAAAATCCATTGCGTTGTTCTTTCGGAGAATCGCCTCGTATTTTTCGTAAACATCCGCAATAATTTTTGTCCTGCCTCCATAATCAAAGCCTGCGCCGTTTTCCGAGGCAAACTGCTTCGGTGACCACTCTTTTTCCTTGCAGTCACTTATAACCGAAAGAAAATACGCCGGCGTCAGTTTTTTTGTGTCGGCCATCTTGTCAAGCTGCATTTCCTTGCATATATTCTTTACAACCGTCTTCTGATCGGTCGGGTCGTATACAACAAAATCGTTGGAATATCCGAGGACATCCGCATGGCTTCTGAGAATCCTGAGGCAGGCAGCGTGAAAGGTAAGAATCCACATGCTGACATTTCCTCCAAGGAGAGCTTCAACTCTGTCGCGCATCTCACCTGCAGCCTTGTTTGTAAAGGTTACAGCCAGAATATTGTAGGGATTAATTCCGATTTCTTTGATCAGATATGCGATTCTGCAAGTCATAGTGCTTGTTTTTCCGCTGCCCGCTCCGGCAAGAATAAGAAGGGGTCCTTCTACATGTGTCGCTGCTTTTCTCTGTTCTTCGTTAAGTCTTTCAAGATAGTTCATTTGTCCTCCGGTCCGGCCTTTAATCTGTAATTACAACGTTCGTGGCCTTTCGTATTTCTTTTTGTTTCTTCGCGCCTCCGCGTTTCCCGACGTCTCCGCGTGTTTCTCCGTTTCTTCGCGCCTCTGCGTTTCCCGACGTCTCCGCGTGTTTCTTCGTTTCTTCGCGCCTCCGCGTGTTTTTCATTAAGATAATCTGTTGTTAACCTTTATATTTTATCATAAAAGGCACCCTCGTAAAAGGGTTCAGGTGATTTCAGACCTGATTCGCGGGTGCCGCTGTCACGATTTTGTCACGCAAACGCGACACGTTTCTTATTTTCTGCGTTTTCTTAAACTTTTTTAAAAAAAGTTATTTTCTTTTATATGTGATTATTATATAATGGCTTTGGGAAAACGGAACTTAAATTTAACAGGGCAATTATCTTTATATTATTATAGAGATTAAAAAATCAGGTGACAGTCGTCACCTGATTTTGGTTTTTGTACGCCGATTTTGTGAATTAGCATAGAACAGGTTAAAATGCTATCTGACCAGACGCTTCTTAAGCGCATCGGGAGCAGAAGCATAAAAAAGTGCCGTTTCCTCCGTTATTTTTCCTTCCTTTACCATCTTGTACAGGCTGGTATCCATCGCAATCATGCCTTCCTCCTGAGACTGGAAAATTACAGAGTCAATCTGATGAATCTTCGAATCTCTGACCATGTTTCTGATTGCGCTGTTAAGATACATGATTTCATACGCAGGTACAATTTCTCCGTTAACATCCGGAATAAGCTGCTGTGAAATAACAGCCTGAAGCACCATTGAAAGCTGCACCTTTATCTGCTGCTGCTGATTCGGTGGGAATGAATCCACAATACGGTCAATAGTATTTGCCGCTCCGATTGTATGAAGCGTCGAAATGACAAGATGACCTGTCTCTGCCGCTGTCATGGCTGTACGAATCGTCTCAAAATCTCTGAGTTCTCCCAAAAGGATAACATCGGGCACCTGCCTCAATGCCGCGCGGAGTGCAGTAACATAACTTTCCGTATCTGTTGCAACCTCACGCTGCGTCACAATACTGTTCTTATGTTTGTGGAGAAACTCAATCGGATCCTCAAGGGTTATAATATGCGCATGCCTGCTTTTGTTAATCTCATCAATAATGCAGGCAAGCGTAGTACTCTTTCCACTTCCGGCAGGACCTGTTACCAGCACAAGACCCTTCTGAAGTTTTGCAACGTCCATAACTGCCTGTGGGATATGCAAACGTGAATAATCAGGCAATTCAAATGCAACGATTCTGATAACCGCGCCGATTGTACCTCTCTGCTTGAAAACGTTCACACGAAAACGCGAAAGGTCGCTTATAGCGAACGAAAAATCATCATCGCCGGTATCATGAACTCTTTGCATGCTCCTTTTGGCAATTTCATAAATCTGCGCAATGATGCTTTCTATTTCCTCCGGTGAAAGTTTCTGGTCATCAACAATAACAACCTCTCCGTTTAGCTTGTAGGAGTAATGCATTCCGGGTATCAGAAATATATCCGAAGCACCTTTTTCCACTACTTCTTTTAAAATTGTCTTTGCATCCATATTAAAATTCTCCCGTCCATACCGGCATTGACTGATCTATCTCATAATCCGCAATATTTTCTTCCTGCCACTTCAGCAGCGTATATCTTTTTTCGCTGCCGCGCGGAAGGACCTTTATCTCTACATGAAGAATCAGATTTTCGTTTATGCTCTCCGAAAATGAAATCAAGTCGTTTTCCGAATCGTACATGCTTCGGATCCTTGCGTTCAGGCGTTCTTTGTAATCATGCTCCGAAACGGCCTTTGCCCTCTCGGAAATAAGGATTTCGTCAATCTCCGCAAGATGTTCCTCACAAAGGGCATCCGCTTCGTAATAATCAAATGTAACACCCATGCTCCTGTCCTGAAGATGCTTTTCCGAAAGTGCGGACATAAGTGAAAGCACAGCAAATACCACAAGACACAATACCGCAAAAATTACAACAAGTGACGGTATTCCTATTTGTATTCCGTTAAAACGTTTTCCCTTTTCACTTTCCATGATTTTCCCCTGCCGGAATATATTTTTTCACCAACAGACTTCCGGTTTCTTTTTCGTCCACAATATCCTTCATGGTAAGCGCCGCGGTAAGCATGCCGCGCTCATCACTGCTGATTTCAACGTACATCGTATATTTACAATTGTCGATACTCTCTACACGTTGGAATTTTTCATCAAAATATTCAACAAAATCCGCGTTCCCTTCTTTGCCTTCGTCCTGTGGCAGCAAGGACAGGCCGAGCTGTTTTGCAATGAATTTCTCAGCCTCCTGCGGATCTGTCTGAGTTGCCGATTTAATAATTTCAGCTGCATTTTGCATGATTGCAAGGCTTTCTGATTGCTCTGTCACATCTTCCGAAAGCGAATCCGCCTTTACAAAAACAGAAACGCATACTGCAGCACAAAGGGCAAACATCATTACTACAAGTACAAATTCAAGAAGAAAAAGTTGGGCCTTGCTCCTTGTACTGCGCATCTGGCTGCTGCTTATAAGCCTGCCGGTGTCAAGCCTGTTTCGCTCACTCAAGTTCTTCACCCCCGCTTCCGCATCTGAGGTTCAGATAAAGCCGCTTTGGATTTGTACTTTCGAGCTTCACACATAAAAGATTCTTCTCCGGCATTGAAAAAGAAAGAGGGTCGCACTCCAAAATCTCATCGGCATTTGACGGTCCGAGTTCGGATTCCTTCTCGCAGAAAAGTTCTCTGAGTGTCCCCGTCTTGCGGTCGTAAAAGACGTAGCTGTGATACATCGTTGTTCCGTAAAGCTGCTCCAGAACAAGGACATTCTCTCCGTCAATATGCTGTATAAACACACCGCCCGCAGAATCATTTTGTCTGACTTTATTTGAAATATAGGCAAGTGCAGTCTGCTCTTTATATAAAGTTTCCGAACGATTCTGCATGTTCTCATAGCCTCTTGCACCTGTAAGAATTGTAAACAGCGTGCAAAGAGCAAGCATAAAGAACAGCAAAATAACAAAGAGAAGACTTACATGGCTTCCCCCAGAACCGTTAGAGCTCCTCATCGCTTTCCTTCTCTCTTACTACTGTAATCTGCGGCATTATATTCGACGCAAATCCCTCATAAAAAACATAATATTTTTCGGGGTCTATCTGAATCCCGTAATTATCAACAAGATATGCCACTGACGGAGGATATGCTCCCTCAACGGCGTAGCACTGTACCGTGGTCCTTCTGATGGCATCTTCAAGCACTTTTGCCCCTTCATCGTCGGCTCTTGAAGAAACCGCCCCGGTTCCCGAAAGAATCAGGGTTAAAACCCCCAGAAGCACAATAATAGATAGTACATAATTTCTCATAGACTTTCCCCTATCCGATAGACGACATAATACCTATGAGCGGCATCATTACCGAGAAAAGCACAAGTCCGACTACTACCGCAAGCACTGCAACCATCGTAGGTTCGAAATGTCCTATTATCGAATCAATCGCATCGTCGGCCTGCTGTTCATATCGCTGCGCGAGCCGGTCCATAGTCAGATCAAGTCTTCCGGCTTTGATTCCGACCTTGATCAACTGCATCTCCATGCCTGCGAACATGCCCGAAACTTCAAGTGCCTTTCCGACCTCGGACGTTTCCTCAAAGCTTTGAAGGCATTTTTCCGCTGCCGCTTTCATCTTCTTCTGCGAAATAAGGGCCTCTGCCATCTCAAGTCCCTTTTGCAGATCCACACCGCTCTTTACCGAAAGCGACAGAGCCGATGCAAAGCGCCTTCTTGACATTGCAGTCGCTATAGCGCTTCTTTCAAGGACAAATCCCGTAAGATTTTCCGCCCATGAAAAATTGTGACCTCTTTTGTTCATAAAAGCCGCGAAAATCCCGATGCCGGCCAAAGCAAGTATAATAACAATGGCGGCGCCGCTTACAATTCCTCCTATATGAATTGCGGATTTGGCAACGTCCGAAAGCTGCGTTCCAACCTGCTCATATATACTTTCGAATATAGGCATAACTTTTGTGAGCAATACAAAAAACACTAACACCAGCACAAATACCATAAGTATCGGATAGGTGAGAGCGCTCTTAATCGACTGTGCCATCTGGCTTTCCTTGCTGTAATATTCAGCCAGTGACCTCATCACTATGTCAAGATTACCTGTTTCACTGCCTACGCGTGCCATATTGATCACATAGTCAGGAAAGGCCTCCGTTGTAATTAAAGCATCGGGAAACGGAATTCCGATTTCCAGCTCCCCGGCTATTTTTTCAAGTAGTTCCTTTTGTTCTTTGTCTGCCGCATCCGCAGCCATCGTATAAATGCCTTCATCCAGCGAAACTGCCGCATCAAGCAGCATTGCAATTTCCATGCAAAATGCCGACAACTCTCTTGCTGTCATAAAACTTCTCCCCTATTAACCCTGCTTCCCTATCAGCGCCCATTCAACAATTCAATAAAGCAAATTATGTCCGGCAGTCGCCTGGTCTCCGGCTGCCGGACATTTGTCGTCAAAATAATCGATTAAAATCAGTATGCGTATTTTTCCTGATAATTCTTGTTGTCGCCTATATACTTCATAATCGCTTCACTTTCCTTGCCTGAAGAAGCAAATGTAGGATCCATGCGCTGCCACTGTTCACCATCAAAGAAAATCATATTCTTAACCCATCCCATGCCTTCAATATATACATTGATCCATGCATGATAGAGGTCACCTGTATATCCGACTACCAGCTTTGCAGGTACGTTCTGGCTTCTGAGCATTGAGCACATAACCGATGCATAGTCGAAGCATATTCCTGTCTTGGATGCCAGAATAGAATCAACGTTCGGCAGATATCCGGACTTAACCGTTGCTGCCTTCTTTTTGTCATATGTAAAGTTCTTTACAACCCAGTCATATGTTTTTTCAACAACCTCAAGGTCGCTTTTTGCACCTGCGCAAAGTTCGCTGGCTTTTGAAACAACTGCACTGTCTGCCTTAAAGTTAACATACTGATTTGGATAAAGGAAAGGAAGGAATTCGTTTTCAAGTTTTACTGAAATACTTCTTCCAAATGCCTTTGAATACTTTGTTCCTGAAATGTTCTCATAAACATTGACCGTATAAGTACCGTTACCTTCCGAAAGAGGGAATACTTCATATGTTCCTCGTGCATTGAGATCGTATGTATATACAAGATTCTTGTTCTTAAAAATCTGAACCTTGATTTTTGGATTTGATCCGGAATACAGAATCATGACATATCCTTGTGATACATTTGAAGCATCAATTGTAACCTTATTGTTCTTATATTCTGTTGTTCCTGAAGCGACCGGTGTCAGGATGAATGACTCCGCAGGCTTATTATACATAGGCACCTCAATCATGGAATCGCTTAGGTCAACCTCCCCTGAGTCGGTTTGAGGCTGTGACCCGCTATTTTCAGATGATGCACTGTTTCCGCAGCCTGTCATGGTAAACAAACCAAACACGAGCATTATGCATAGCGCCAATATTAAATATTTTTTTGCTTTCATTTTGCTCATCTCCTTTTTTGATATCCCATCC
Source organism: Clostridia bacterium (assembly GCA_024693105.1). Classification (GTDB taxonomy): domain Bacteria; phylum Bacillota; class Clostridia; order Peptostreptococcales; family Anaerovoracaceae; genus JAILLO01. Next base: position 9,973 of record JAILLO010000035.1, read on the forward strand.
CCATAAAATCTCAACTATCCTATTTTCGGATCAAGCGGCTGCAGTTTGAAATGCAACTTCGCATATCTGCTCGAACTTTGTCTTTTGAATGCCGATGTAATTCTGTTGCCTACCATTACACCGTTTTCATATGAAGTACCGGGCAGCATAATAACATACTGAGTACTGCTGTACTGTGCAAACAGATCCCCTTTTCTGAGAGCACCAAGAATAACTTCTCTCAACTTGTCCATTGCCGTCCGCAAATGTTCGACGGAAGGTATCTGGTCTCTTTGGTCTGTAATGGTACAAAGCATTATAAAAATGGAAGTACCTGTTCTTTCCACGCCTCTTGCCGCAAATCTGTAGATATCCTTGAAAATCTCATATTCACAGCAATAGGTTCCGTCAATATTTCCCTGTTCATTCAAGTCCTCTTTAATAATCATAATGTCTGTTTCGACGCTTTTGATTGACTTGAGTATGCTACGATAAAGCTGTTTCAGCTCCTTTGAAGGATTGACACCCATTTCCTGGTAAAGTCTTTCGGTAATTGTGTCATATGCCTTCAATGCCTCCTTCTGCTTGTTCATATGAATAAGGCATTCTATATAAATCCTGTATACCTCTTCGTCATACTGGTCATATGAAATAGCTTCCTCACAAATCGGGATCATTTTTTCATAATGGCCCCGGCGTGACAGCAATTCGAAAAGAGACTTAATACAGTTGATGTAATCCCTGTGATACTGGGTGGAAGGAGTCACCGTCCATTCTTCATATCTGAATCTCGGCAAGAATCCTCCCTTGTAATATTCTATGGCATCAAAATAGTACTGCTCTGCAAGAGTGTCGTTGTCTATTTCTCTGCGGGCCGCTCTGAATTTTTCTTCGAAAGCTTCACAATCTATTTCAAGATCAATTTCCGGATTCCATCCGTAAATGCCGCCCTTCTGAACTATATAATCAGCCTCCGGCAAGTCGCTGTCGCTAATCATGCATCTTAATCTGTAAACCAGATTTTTGACGGCTTTCGCCGGTTCGTCGCTTCGTTCATCGCTGCACAGAAGTTCAGGAAGTTCCGTTGCCGCAAGCTGGCGCGAATGGTTAGCTATAAGATATGCAAACAGATTCCATACTTTCCTTGTACGACCTTCATCCGTAAGAATAACCCTGCCCTTATATCCGACAGTGAACGTCCCTAGCATGTTCACCTGGATAGGTGATTCTAAATTTGGCCCTTTACTCATTTCCTACCCCACTATAACAACTCATTTTAGATATAGAGTAATTATATATCATATTATTTTTATAATCAATAACCGCTCTTTTATTTTTGAGACTTTTTTAATATTGTGAAGCGTACTAAGGTCAAAAAAAGCACAGAGCCCATACCAAGTATGGGCTCTGTCAAAAATCACAAAGTAATAAGTGCGGGTTCTTCCGCGTTATTCGAAGAAAAGCAGACCTGATATCCGGCTTCGTTCGTACTGTCTATAATCTTTATTAATTCCAAAGCACTTCTAAAATATAAGTTTTCCTGCTTTTCTACCCACTTTATAGTTCCCTGCCAGCTTGAATTCTGACGAAACATAATCTCTACTATAAATGTCGCCGTATTCCTTGCACGGGTTGCTGCTACTGATGTTTTCACGTAAATACCTCCTACCTGAAACTCAAGATTCCTAATTGAACCTTACTTTTTCACTAAAATAATGACATATACCTTACACAAATCACCAATCGTTTAAATTTTTTCTCATTCCCGATACCGTAATCATTTTGCTGTGGCAATCGCCTCTGCTTCCGCACATGCCATATCAAGAATAAGCATAAGTTCAAGTTCGCTTTTAAATTCTCTGTGCTGTACACCCGTTCCTTCAACAACTCCCTGCCATGTCGCATTTTGGCGGAACTGCACCTGAACGGTAAATGTCGCTTTCCGCCCATGCTCAGCTCCGGGGCTGAATGTTCTCATGGCGAGCAATTCCTCCTTCTTCGGAGGCGCTGAAACCCTCTTTTTTGTGTTTTTTGTCGAGGCGAAAGCGCGCTTGTCTACTGTTGACTGCGGGAAAGCAATGCGGTCCATAATCACGTCCATCATAATCACAAGTTCTTCAATTCCACAAAACGGAACCCCCTGTGGCAGACAGCCGCAAAAGAGCCTGCCTGAAATCAGACCTCTGAAAGCTTCGTCAACGCATATTAAATACTTTGGTATAATTGAAAGTTGATTTTCCATCTATATGCTCCTGAATATCTGTCCCACATCCGCTGTAGCAAAATCATTATGACACGAAAGAGTCACAGATTAGTCACAAAACTGCGTAAATCAATAAAATTTTTTCTTGGTCATTTTCATGCAGTTTCAGAAGCAAATTTGTACCGTTTTTTTCGCTTTTAAAACATGATTGTAAAATTTGCTTTGAAAAAAACAGCCCATGAAAAACATGGGCTGTTTTGTGTTTAAGCTTCTTTGTGTTTTGAACGCAAATCCTTTGCCAACTATTCGATGATAGCTGTTACAACGCCGGATCCTACTGTTCTTCCGCCTTCACGAATAGCGAAT
>JAILLO010000053.1 GCA_024693105.1 Clostridia bacterium
AAAATATTTTAATTTATTCAATATGTAGTAAGAACATTTATTTTTTACACAATATATTCCACAGATAGTGGATAACTTCAGAAATTTATATATTTTTTGTTATTTATTGGTACTTGCCTGTGGATAACTTTTTTTGTATTATATAAGAACGTGCTTAATAAATTAAAAGAAGAAGGTATTGTTATGAGTAATGCTCAAAAAGAAAAATGGAGCGAAGTATTGGAATATATAAAACCGGAAATCAACAGCATCAGCTTTGAAACCTGGTTTAAACCCATAGAATTCAAACGTATCGATGAAAAACAGGGCAAGCTTTATATTCAGGTATATAAAGATATGAATAAAGATGCCCTTGAAAAAAGATACAATCATCTTTTAAGCGAGGCGGTTGAAAACGTATACGGACGTGAATATACAATAGTTATAAGAATTACACAGGAAAAAACTCTTGTAAAAACCGATGAAGCTTACGAAGAAATTGAAAAGCCATTCAAAGAAGAATATTATCTGAATCCAAAATACAATTTTGGTTCTTTTGTCGTGGCTGACAATAACAAATATGCGCATGCTGCTGCAGTTGCTGTTGCAGAAGCTCCGGCACAGGCCTACAATCCTTTATTTATATACGGAGGTTCAGGCCTTGGAAAAACTCATCTGATGCATGCAATCGGTCATTATATTCTGCAGAATCATAAAAATCTCAATGTACTTTATGTATCATCAGAGATGTTTACAAATGAATATATAAAAGCACTCAAAGAAAAGAAGATTGAAGAATTCAAAAACAAATACAGAAAGATAGATGTACTTTTAATCGACGATATTCAGTTCCTTGAAGGAAAAATCGAAACACAAAAAGAATTTTTCCATACCTTCAATGAACTTCATGATTCAAACAAACAGATAGTTATATCAAGTGACAGACCGGCAAACAAGCTTACAGAGCTTGACGACAGACTCCGTTCAAGGCTGCAGTGGAACATAGTCGTTGATATAAGTGCGCCTGACTATGAAACAAGAGTTGCAATACTTGAAAAGAAAGCAGATCTTGAAAATATTGAAGTAGACAAGGATCTTATGGAAGCCATCCAGCTCGTTGCCGAAAAAATAAAAACAAACATAAGAGAGCTTGAAGGAGCTTTTTCAAGAATTATTGCTTTTTCCGCGCTTATGAATCAGAAAAAAGATTTAAGGCTTGCAAAAATTGTTCTTAAAGATATTCTTTCAAATTCGGATTTCAATATTAATGCGGAATTTATCAAAAAAGAAGTATGTAAATATTACAATATTAAACCTGCCGACATAGAATCCGCAAAAAGAACAAGAAATCTTGCATATCCAAGGCAGATTGCAATGTATCTTTGCAGGGAAATGACAGATTATTCACTTCCAAAGATAGGAGAAGCTTTCGGAGGAAGAGATCACACTACTGTTCTTCACGCATACGAAAAGATTTCAAAAGAAATACTTACGGACGACAATCTTAAAAAAGCAGTTATTGAAATTCAAAACAGGCTTGAAGAAAAAAAGTAATTTTAAAATTTTATTAAATTTATTCACAATTGTTCAACAGGCATTGTGCAAAATATTATATACTTATAAACAGAGCAAAAACAACAAAAAACTCAGTTATTGCAACGTATATAAATGTTATCCACAGTTTCAACAGCCCTTATTATTATTATTATTATAAAATAATATAAAAATAAAGGCAGATGCGCTTCGCGTAATTATTTTTCCGGAGGATTAAAAATGAAATTTACGTGTACTCAGCAGACATTATCAAAAGCATTAAACACAGTTTCAAAGGCAGTAACAAACAGAACAACGATTCCTATTTTAAAAGGAATACTCCTTGATGCAACAGAAGACGGAAAATTATCTTTAACTGCATCTGATATGGAAATAAGTATAGAAAAGAAAATAGATGTCGATGTAATAAAGCCAGGCAAAGCAGTTGTACAGGCAAAATTATTCAGCGATATTATAAGAAAGCTTTCAAGCGGAGAAGTACTGATTGAATTAAAGGAAAACAGACAGATTACAATAAAAAACGAAACTTCACAGTTTAATATCGCAGGACTTCCTGAGGATGAGTTTCCGGGAACCGGTGAGATGGATGAAGATTCAGAGAAGCTTGTATTCGAAAAAGATATGTTTAAGGACATGATAAAAAAGACATCTTTTGCGGCAAGCATTGATGAATCAAAAGGAATTATAGTTGGAGTTCTTATCGAAATAGAAGAAAACAGCATAAATATGGTTGCTCTTGACGGATTCAGAATGGCAATCGCAAGAGAAATGATAAAGAATTCATCACAGAAAAAGATTATCATAGCAGCAAAAATATTAAACGATATCAATAAAATCATTTCAGAAATAGAAGGAGAAGAAGAATTAACTCTTATTCTCAACAACAAAAAAGCTTTGATCCTGGTAGAAAACACCAGGATCGTACTTCGGCTCCTTGAAGGCGAATTCATTAAATACAAAGATATAGTTCCGGGAAATCATAAGTGCAGAATAAAGGTTAAAAGAACGGCTCTTATGGAAAGTATCGAAAGAGCATCGATACTTGCAAAGGAAGGAAAAAACAATCTTATAAAGATTATGACCGGTGCTTCTTCAATGACTATTACTTCACGTTCGGAAGAAGGTGACGTAAAAGAAGAAGTAAGTATTGAAAGAGCCGGAAATGACCTTGAAATAGGTTTTAACTCAAAATATATAATAGATGTTTTGAAGGTTGTTGACGACGAAGAAATAGTAATGGATCTTACAACAAGTGTTTCGCCTTGTCTTATAAGACCTTCAGAGGGCGATGCTTTTGAATATCTTATTTTACCTGTCAGAATTTAGATATGTATATCAAAAATATAGAACTTTCGGATTTCAGAAATTATGAAAGTCTGAATCTTGAATTTGATAAAAACGTAAATATGATACTCGGGCAGAATGCCCAGGGAAAAACAAATCTTCTCGAAAGCATATTTTTAACTTCTCTCGGAAAATCATTCAGAACCACAAAAGACAGTGAAATGATTTCTTTCGGAAAGGAATATGCAAAGGTTGCAGTAAACGCCGTAAAAGAAGACGAAGAAGTAAAAATAGAAATAGTACTCAGAAAAGACGGCAAAATCATAAAAATAAACGACATAAAAGCGAGAAAAAATTCAGAGCTTCTTGAAAATGTCTATGTTATTTCGTTTATTCCCGACGATCTTAAAATAGTAAAAGACGAACCTGAAAAGAGAAGAAAATTTACAGACAGGGAGCTTTGCCAGATAAAACCGGCATATTATGCGGCTTTATCCGATTATAAAAAGACACTTTTTCAAAGAAATAATTATCTTAAAGAAGAAAATATAAACGACGATATGCTTGATGTCTGGGATTTTAAGCTTTCCGAATACGGTGCAAAGCTTATATTTTACAGACGTGCATTTATTGAAAAGCTTAGCGTAATCAGCAGCATTCTTCACAAAAGCATAACGCAGGAAAAAGAAGATCTTTCTCTTTATTATGAATCAAACATTAATTCCGAAGGAAGCATGAAGCAGATACAGGCGGCTTTTTATGAGGAACTGAAGCAAAAGAGAAAGCATGACAAATTACAAAGAACTACTTCAAAGGGTCCTCATAAGGATGACATAAAGATAGTCATAAACGGCATAGATATAAGGCATTTCGGTTCTCAGGGCCAGCAAAGGACAGCGGCTCTTTCGATAAAGCTTTCCGAAATAAGACTTATAGAAGAGGAAACCGGCGAAAAAGCGATACTTATTCTTGATGATGTTTTATCGGAACTTGATTCTCAGAGGCAGAAATTCCTCATAAGCTCGTTAAGCGACGTGCAGCTTTTTATTTCGGCGACGGAGCTTCCAGGGGATGTGGAGGAATCACTAAATAGAGGAAAAAAATATATTGTTTCGGAAGGAAAAATAAAACAGATATAAAACAAAAGGTTAACCCTATATATTTTTAGATACTTACAGACTAAAAAACAAGCCTCTGGCGCGCGAAAAAACGTTTTTTTAGTCTGTTTTGTCTTTTTGTATAAAAAAGTTGTAAAAAAGCCAATTTTGTTATAGAATTATGAGTGGCTGATTACACATATTTTGATGTAAAAATACAATATTTTGTGTATCGTGCAAAAGATAAAATGTGAATTGGATTTATTTAGGAGAGGTTTAGTATGACAGAAGATGTAAAGCAGCAGTACAATGCCGAACAGATTCAGGTTCTTGAAGGGCTCGAGCCGGTCAGAGTAAGACCGGGTATGTATATAGGAAGTACCGGAGCAAAAGGACTTCATCATCTTGTTTACGAAATAGTGGACAACAGTGTGGACGAAGCTCTGGCAGGCTACTGCAAAAACATAAGTGTTACTATTCAGGCCGATAATTCCGTCAAGGTAGAAGATGACGGAAGAGGAATGCCTGTTGACAAGCATCCTAAGCTTGGACTTCCTGCGGTTGAAGTAATCCACACGGTTCTTCATGCCGGCGGAAAATTCGGCGGAGGAGGATACAAGGTATCGGGAGGTCTTCACGGTGTAGGTGCTTCTGTAGTAAATGCTCTTTCAACAAATATGGAAGTTGAAATTAAAAGAAACGGAAATATCTACAGGCAGACATATTCAAGAGGAAAGACAACATCACCTCTTACGATAGTAGGCGAATCAAGAAAGACAGGTTCGACAACAACATTCTGGCCGGATCCCGAAATTTTTGACGAAGTTGAATTTGATTATGCAACACTTGAGCACAGACTCAGGGAAATGGCATTTTTAAATAAGGGTATCAAAATCACGATTTCCGACGAAAGAGAAGGAAAGAAGAGAAAAGAAGTATTCCATTACGAAGGCGGTATCAAGGAATTTGTAAAGCACCAGAATTCCAACAAGGAGCCTATTCATCCTGATATTGTCTATTTTGAAGTTGCGAAAAAAGATCTTGAAGTTGAAGTTGCGCTTCAGTATACGGACAGCTATTCGGAGCTTATTCTTTCTTATGCAAACAATATCAATACAACAGAAGGCGGTTTCCACCTTGTTGGATTCAAGTCTTCAATTACAAGAGTTTTCAACGATTATGCAAGGAAGGCAAAAATCCTTAAGGACAGTGACGAGCAGTTAAGTGGTGACGATGTAAGAGAAGGCCTTACGGCAATTGTCTCTGTTAAGCTTACAAATCCTCAGTTTGAAGGACAGACAAAGACAAAGCTCGGAAACAGTGAAATGAGAGGATTTGTTGAAACTGCGACAAACGAAAATCTCATGGCGTTTCTTGAAGAAAATCCGGCGCAGGCAAGAATTATTATCGATAAGTGCATAAAGGCTGCCCGTGCAAGAGAAGCCGCAAGAAAAGCAAGAGATCTCACAAGAAGAAAGAGCGCGCTTGATACGATTTCCCTTCCGGGAAAGCTTTCAGACTGCTCCGAAAAGGATCCGGCACGTTCGGAAATATTCCTTGTCGAGGGAGATTCCGCCGGCGGCAGCGCAAAGCAGGGACGCGACAGGGCAAGGCAGGCTATTCTTCCTCTCAGAGGTAAGATTTTAAATGTTGAAAAAGCAAGGCTTGACAGGATTTTAAATTCGGAAGAAATTAAGAATATGATTACGGCCTTCGGATGCGGTATCGGCTCCGAATTCAATATAGAAAAGCTCAGATACCACAAAATCATTATAATGACAGATGCCGATGTTGACGGAGCACACATAAGAACTCTGCTTCTTACCTTCTTCTACAGATTTATGACACCTCTGATTGAGGGAGGTTATGTTTATGCTGCGCAGCCTCCTCTTTTCCAGACAAAGCTCGGAAAAGAAGTTCATTATACTTATTCTGAAAAGGAACAGGAAAAGCTTCTTGCAGGTCTTTCCTCAAAATCGGGAAAGCCTTCCGTTCAAAGATATAAGGGTCTTGGTGAGATGGATTATCACCAGCTTTGGGAGACTACAATGGACTACAACAACAGGACCCTTGTGCAGATAACTATTGAAAATGCGGCTGCGGCAGATGAAATATTTACTACTCTGATGGGCGACAAGGTTCTTCCGAGAAAGAAGTTCATAGAAGAAAACGCAGAATATGCAAAGCTTGACATTTAGAAAGGAGGCACGAAATGGAAAATCTCATTGAAGATACAAAAATAATACAGCATGAAATACATGACGAAATGAAGAATTCCTATATTGATTACGCAATGAGCGTTATCATCGGCCGTGCACTTCCGGATGTCAGAGACGGAATGAAGCCTGTTCACAGAAGAATTCTTTACGGAATGAGCGAGCTTGGCGTTACACCTGACAAACCGCACAAAAAATCGGCGCGTATTGTCGGTGAAGTAATGGGTAAATATCACCCGCACGGCGACAGCTCGATTTATGATGCCATGGTAAGAATGGCGCAGGATTTCTCAATCAGATATATGCTTGTTGACGGTCACGGAAACTTCGGTTCTGTCGACGGAGACGGCGCGGCTGCAATGCGTTACACAGAAGCAAGAATGACGCCTTTTGCTCTTCAGATGCTTCGTGACATAGAAAAGGAAACAGTCGATTTTATGCCAAACTTTGACGGCGAAGAAAAAGAACCTGTAGTTCTTCCTTCAAGATTTCCGAATCTTCTCGTCAACGGTTCAAACGGTATAGCAGTCGGCATGGCAACTTCAATCCCGCCTCACAATCTCTGCGAGGTAATTGATGCTGCGGTAAAAATGATAGATGACGAAAACTGCACTGTTGAAGATCTTATTGAAATCGTCAAGGGACCGGATTTTCCGACCGGCGCGATTATTCTTGGAAAAAATAGCGCAAAGGAAGCATACAGAACAGGTCAGGGAAAGATTCTTGTAAGAGCCAAAACTCTTATAGAAGAAGCTTCAAGAGGCCGCCAGCAGATAGTCGTTACCGAAATTCCTTACCAGGTTAACAAGGCAAAGATGATCGAAAGAATTGCCGATCTTGTAAAGGAAAAGAAGCTCGACGGCATATCTGATATAAGAGACGAATCTAACCGTGAGGGTATGAGAGTCGTTATTGAACTGAAGCGCGACGCAAACCCTCAGATTACCTTAAACAGACTGTTTAAGCATACACAGCTTCAGGAAACAATCAGCATGATCATGCTTGCCATAGTTGACGGCAAGCCGAAAGTTCTGACGCTTTATGAAATTCTTGACGAATATCTCAAGCATCAGAAGGACGTTGTTACAAGAAGAACCCGCTTCGATCTCAAAAAAGCAGAAGCAAGGGCTCATATACTTGAAGGTCTTCGTATTGCGCTTGACAATATAGACGCAGTTATTAAGACAATCAGGGAAAGCTACAACAACGCAAAAGAACAGCTCATTGAAAAATTCGGTCTTACCGATATTCAGTCGCAGGCAATTCTTGATATGAGACTTGCAAGACTGCAGGGTCTCGAAAGAGAAAAAATCGAAGAAGAATACAAAGAACTTCTGAAAAAAATCGATTATTTCCATCAGCTTCTTGCAGATGAAAAAATGCTTATGGGAGTAGTCAAGGACGAGCTTCTTGAAATTAAGGAAAAATACGGAGACGAGAGAAAGACTTCAATCGTAGCCGATACTTCCGAAATTGACGAGGCAGACCTTGTTGAAGAAGGAACAGTTGCGATTACTCTTACTCATCTTGGATACATCAAGAGAATTGCGGCCGATACATACAAGACGCAGAAGCGCGGAGGCAAGGGAATTACGGGACTTACCACAAGAGAAAACGATTTTGTGAGAAATCTCATCATGACCTCAACCCACGATTATCTGATGTTCTTCACAAATACAGGAAAGGCTCACAAGCTGAAGGCATATGAAGTACCTGAAGCAAACAGAACCGCAAAAGGAGTTCCTGCCATTAACTTCCTGAACCTGATGCAGAGGGAAAGAATAACGGCAGTCCTTCCTGTCAAGGAATTCAGCGACGACAAATATCTTATCGCCGTTACAAAGCGCGGTATTATCAAGAAAACCCAGCTTTCCAATTTCGATACAAACAGAAAAACAGGTCTTCTTGCCATCAATCTTAAGGATGACGACGAGCTTATCGGAATCAAGCAGAGCAGCGGCAGCGACAATGTAATTATCGTTACAAAGAACGGAAAGTGCATATGCTTTTCAGAAGACGATGTGCGTCCTATGGGAAGAATTGCCGGCGGCGTGAGAGCCATCAAGCTTGAGGGCAACGATGAAGTTGTTGCAATGCAGCTTGTTCAGCCTGATCAGGAACTTATGGTTGTCACGGAAAACGGCTTCGGAAAGAGAACACCTGTAAGTGATTACAAGATACAGGAAAGAGGCGGCAAGGGTCTTCTGACCTATGACAAATCAAAATTCAAAAAAGCAGGAGCGCTTGTCGGAGCACTTGTTGTAGATGATGAGGATGAGGTTCTCATGATTAATTCCGACGGTGTAATCATCCGCATCAAGGCAAAAGAGGTATCTCGTCTCGGAAGAGTTACACAGGGTGTCAAGATTATGAAGGTTGATGAAAACGTCAATATAGTTTCCATTGCAAAGGCAATCCAGGACGATGACGAAGACGGCGAAAACGACGAAAAACCGGAAGTGCAGGAATCGTTGCAGATGGAAATGAAAACAACGGAGGACTGATTTCATGAAGGATCAAATCAAATTTACAATACCGGGGAAACCCGATTATGTGAAAATGGTCAGGGTTGCGATTGCTTCTGTTGCAGCAAATGTGGGATTCAGCGTTGAAGAAATAGAAGACATTAAGGTTGCCGTTTCGGAAGCATGCAAAAGTGTTACATGCCACGGTCATGAAGGATTCAGCACAGTTTACAACGTTACCTGTGAACCTGAGGACGGCGGAATCACGATTGTTGTTGTGGACGAGGTCGGAACATATGAGATAATAAAAGATAAGAAGCCTTGCGCAAACTGCCCGGGAGAAGGCAATTTGTCGTTGTTTGTTATTGAATCTCTTATGGACAAGGTCGAGATTAAGAAAGACGAAAACGGAAACAAAAGTATACGTATGGTGAAGTATAAATGCTAAACGGCGATAAATTCGAAAGATATGCAAAGACAAGAAGCATTGAAGAAAGAAATGCACTTGTCGAGGAATATCTTTACATGGTCGACATATTAATACGCAAATATTTAAACAAGGGTGTGGAGTATGACGATCTTTATCAGGTCGCGGCGATGGCTCTTGTTTCGGCGGTAGAGAGGTTTGATTATACCAAAGGCTTTGAATTTACAAGCTTTGCGACACCGACAATTCTCGGTGAAATCAAAAGGTATTTCAGAGATAAGGAGTGGACTGTCAGAGTTCCGAGAAGAATCAAGGAGACAGCCATAAAAATCCCGAAGGTTAAAGAACAGCTATTCAATGACCTTCAGAGAAATCCTACTGTGCCTGAGCTTGCAAAGGCGCTTAACATTTCGGAGGAGCAGCTTATCGAAACCCTTGAGTGCAGCGGCGCTTATGCCGCATATTCGCTTAATCAGGCCTACGGTGACTGTTGCGAAAACTGCGAGCACTGCGTTTTTGAAAAGTATATGGCCTTTGAGGAGCAGGGATATTCAAAGGTTGAATACGTTGAAATTGTCGAAAGTGCGCTCAAAACTCTTACGGAGTCGGAAAAAGAAATATTCAAAAAGCGGTTTATCAAAAATAAATCGCAGGCGGAAATAGCTGCTGAAATGGGTGTATCGCAGATGACCATTTCAAGAGCCGAAAAAAACATTAAGGGCAAATTTCTCAGGGAGATTGAGAGATAATCCCTGCTTCTTCGCATGAAGAGGCGGAATCGGAGGAAAAAATGAAAAGAGTATTTTCAGGCGTACAGCCTACAGGAAACATCCATATCGGAAATTACCTCGGAGCACTGAAGCAGTTTGTTGAACTTCAGGACGAAAACGAATGCATATACTGTATAGTTGACATGCATTCAATCACGCTGCCGCAGGAGCCGAAGGAACTGAAAAAACATATTCTTGATGTTGCTGCACTTTATATGGCAGTAGGTCTTGATCCGAAAAAATCAACGATATTTGTTCAGTCACAGGTTCCGGGGCATGCACAGCTTTCATGGGTACTTACCTGCAGTTCATATACAGGCGAGCTTTCCCGTATGACTCAGTTTAAAGACAAGAGCAAGGGAAAAGAATCGGCTCCTGCGGGAATTTTCACATATCCGGTTCTTATGGCTGCCGATATTCTTCTTTATGATACAGATATCGTTCCTGTGGGAAACGATCAGAAGCAGCATATCGAGCTTTGCAGAGACCTTGCAATCCGCATAAACAACCGCTTTGACAAAAAAGTCTTTGTTGTTCCGGACGGCCGCTTCATGAAGTCGGGCGCACGCATTATGGCGCTTGACGATCCGTCGGCAAAGATGAGCAAGAGTGCGCCGAACCCAAAGAGCAGAATTTCGCTTCTTGATGAGCCCGGTGCCATCAAAAAGGCTATTATGAGCGCAACAACAGATTCTGAAGGAACGATTCGTTTTGACCTTGAGGAAAAGCCGGGAATCAGCAACCTTTTAAACATCTACAGTGCTTTTTCGGGCCTTGCCGTTGAAGATATAGAAAAGAAGTACGAAGGCTGCGGTTACGGAGCATTCAAAAAAGATCTTGTCGAAGTAACAGTTGACGCACTTGCACCGATCAGAGAAAGATTCGGTGAAATCAGAAATTCAAAAGAGCTTACCGACGCACTCAAAGACGGTGCGGAGAAGGCAAATGCAATATCCGAAAAAACCATGCAAAGAGTTTACAAGACCTTTGGCCTTGGCATCTGATAAATTATAAGATCCGTATTTTTCGGGTGCCGTGATTTCGGTAATCCTTACAGCCACCCTGCGGGGTGGCTTGTTTTTTAGGGGGAAAGTGATGATAAACGTTCACAACTTCAAAAACCTGATGCTGATAAATCCGCAAGGAAGGATATTATATTCGGATATGGGAAATTTCCTCTATTTCGGAGGACAGCTCAAGGATATTACAGGTAAATATCTCAAAGACATTTTTAAGGGGACAGATGAGGGATATCCTGCGCTCAGAGCTGCAAGAGAAGGAATTTCCTTTGATTTTTTTGAAAGTGAGCTTGAAACGGCAAACGGAATAAGCCTGCGAAAAACAGGCTGCGTATATCCTGTGTTTTATAAAGACAGTCCCGTTGCCGCGCTCGAATTCGCAAATTATTATTACGGCCGTGAACAGGTGGGAACACTTGACGGTATCAGAGAGCATCTGATCTTCAGAAAAAACAATACCAGATATATTACAGATGACATAATATCGGGGCACAGCAGCATATTAAAAGTAAAGGCACAGATTGAAAAGTACGCTCTGAGCGATTCGACAGTTTTGATTTACGGCGAAACCGGAACGGGAAAGGAGCTTGTCGCGCAGGCGCTTCACAACAGCAGCCGCCGCTTTTTCAGAAAATTTATATCGGTAAACTGCGCCGCAATTCCGGCGAATCTTCTTGAAAGCATGCTCTTTGGGACGACAAAGGGAACCTTTACCGGTGCGCAGGACAAGGAAGGACTTTTTGAACAGGCAAACGGAGGAACCCTTTTCCTTGATGAAATCAGTTCGCTTGATATTTCAATGCAGGTGAAAATTCTCAAGGCGATAGAGTCAAAAAGCATCAGAAGAATCGGCTCGGAAAAGGAGCGTTATGTCAATGTAAGAGTAATCGCCGCAGCAAACGAGGACCTTGCAAAGCTTGTTGAAGAAGGAAAGTTCAAAAGGGACCTTTATTACAGGCTGGCGGTTGTATATATCACGCTTCCGAGGCTTAGGGACAGAGGCAGCGACATAGAACTGCTTGCAAACTGTTTTATCGAACGCTTCAACAAAGCCATGGACTACAGCATTGAGCCGATAGACGAAGAACTTGCAAAGATTTTCTATTCATATTCCTGGCCGGGAAATGTACGTGAGCTGAAAAATGTCATAGAAGGAGCCTTTGCCTTTGCCGAAGGTAACAGAATTACAAAGAACGAGCTGCCTTCATATATGCTCCGCGAGGTTGAGAAAAACAGCGGTGTAATTACAAACGATTTTGAATACAACGAAAGACTTTCGCTTGATGAAAACGCCAAGGCGCTTGAGCAGCTGATAATTACACAGGCGCTCAAAGAGGCCGGGGGAAGTATGAGCGGGGCGGCGAAGCTTGCGGGGATATCAAAACAGCTCTTTAAATATCGCTATGACAGATACAGAGGTTGATTATGGTTATTAAAGACGGATTTCGCGATATAACGATCGTGAACGATGAAGGGAAAATAGAATATTTTTCGATCGGCGAATATGATTTTTTCAAGATGCGGCCGGGCGAGATGCTCGGGACGAAGGTAACCGACTGGTACAAAAATCTTGACGAAGAAAACAGCACTCTGATGATAGCGGTCAATACAGGTGAAGAAATACTTGATATTGTTCAGGACCTCACGACCATTAACGGTAGAGATGTGCGCCAGAGGAGCAATACGCTCTGCATCAGAAAAGAAGGAAAAATTATCGGCGCGATAGAATTTATATATTATGACGAAGAGGCAGACGTTTTAATCGACCGCTTTGAAAGTGCGGACGAGTCGGCAAACCGGAGGGAAAAACGCCTTTCGCTTGATAATATCGTCGGGGAATGCCCGGAAATGCTGAAGCTGAAGCAAAAGACGCAGAAAATTTTCAAATTTGATTCGCCGGTCTTCATTACCGGACAGACAGGCACCGGAAAGGAGCTTCTTGCAAGGGTTATACACAATTCGGGCAAACGATCGAAAGGACCTTTTATTTATGTTAACTGCGGAGCGATTCCCGAAAACCTGATGGAGGGCATACTTTTCGGAATCAGAAAAGGAAGCTTTACAGATGCTGAGGAGAAGGAAGGCCTTTTCAAAATGGCAGATGAGGGGACGATTTTTCTTGATGAAATAAATGCGATGCCGCTTCTTGTGCAGGGCAAGCTTCTGCGCGCGCTTGAGGAAAAGAGGATAAGACCTCTTGGCGCAAATGAGGAGGAGCGCACAAACTGCAGGATTATCGCCTCGTGCAATCAGCCTGTCAGGGAGCTTCTCAAAAGCAAAGAGCTCAGGGAAGACCTCTTTTTCAGGCTTTCTGTCATAATGTTCGATCTGCCGCCGCTTTGCATGCGCGAGGGCGATGTAAAAACCCTGACCGGTTATTATATTGATTATTTCAACGAAATCTTCGGAAAAAATATCAAGGGACTTTCAAAGGAAGCGGAAAGCTTTTTTGAAAAACACGATTGGCCGGGAAATGTGCGCGAGCTTAGAAACTGCCTTGAAGGCGCGTTTAATATTGCAGAGGGCGAGCGCATAGAGCTTTCGGATATAGGAGAATGCTTTAAAAAGGCCGCCGCAGAAGACGATGCAGGCGGTGCGGCTTTGGCATACAAAAAATTCAAAGAGAGCGGAGCCGACCTTAAGACATATCTGAAAAAATGGGAGGATGAAAAAGCAAAGGAAGTTTTCGAAAAGCTTCAAAACGAAGCTGCGGCGGCCGAATATCTCGGAATATCAAAGCAGAAGCTCCGTTACAGGCTCGGAAGAGAGTAAAAATATTTTTACCCGTCAAAAAAATGAACAATAAAATCTGCATAAATATACAGACATGTTTATAAAAAGTGTTGAAAATCAGCCTGTCTTTTGTTTCTGATAAAGTTGGCACGGAATATGCATATTAAAAGAGTGTAGAAATACAAATCACATTTTAAGATGCATTCCGCAGATGCAAAGCGCCGTAGGGCAATTGCACAGCCGGGATGCTGCTGACGAATCAGGAGGAAAAGATGAACGAAAAAACAACTTCCATACAAAGAGTTATGGAGACAGGTACGGGACTTAAGCGTACCATGAAAACAAAAGCGGCTGTAATGGTCGGCGTTGCCGGAACAATCGGAACGGGACTTTTTTTAAGCTCCGGTGATGTTATTTCAAGCGCAGGCCCCGGCGGTGCTGTAGTTGCATACATAATCGGCGGAATTATGATTTATCTTATGACTTCATGTCTTGGCGAAATGCTCTCGGCAATGCCGGTATCAGGCGGCATGCAGGCGTTTTCAACCGAATTTATCAATCCGGCAATGGGCTTTACAATCGGATGGGTCAACTGGATCAGTGCCGCAGCGACTATCACGGCGCAGATAGTTGCTTCTGCAATTATCATGAAGGATATCCTTCCTCAGACTCCGACTTGGCTTTGGATTGTCATATTCTCGGCCGTTTTGTTCGGCGTAAACCTTTTTAACGCCAAAAGCTTCGGTAATATCTCATTTTGGGTATCAAGCCTCAAGGTCATCCTTGTTGTTGCATTTATAATAGCGGGAGTTGCTCTTATGACCGGTGCGGCAGGCAGCGGCCCGGCAGTGGGACTCAGTAATTACACGGCTCACGGCGGAGCATTTCCTATGGGCTTCGCGGGCATCGGTGCTGTTGCTCTTACATCGTTTTATGCATATGCGGGAACAGAATGCGTTGCATCAACGGCAGGTGAGGTTGAAAACGAAAAATCGGTTCCCAGAGTTATCAATCTGACGCTTTTGATTCTTATCGGTGCCACTGTAATAAGTATTGCCGTAGTTGCGGCGCTTCTTCCGTGGCAGGAAGCAAGCGTTCTGGGAAGCCCGTTTGTATACGTACTCAGAAACGCAGGTCTTCACGGCGCTGCACTTATTGTAAATATCATAGTTTTAAGTTCGGCGCTCACATCAGGAAATTATTTTGTATATGCATGCAGCAGATACCTCTGGTCAATGGCAAAATTCAACCAGGCGCCGAAAGCATGCGCAAAAATTACAAAGAGCGGCGTTCCTTATATCGCACTTGCGGTAAGCATGATTTTTGCGCTTCTTGGAATCGTTGCCGAATACGTTGCGGAAGATACGGTATATCTTTTCATAGTTTACTTTATCGGCGGAACAAATATCTTTATGTATACGGTAATATGCATCTGTCAGTACAGATTCAGAAAGCGCTTTATCGCTGAAGGAGGAAAGCTTGAAAACCTTAAGTACAAGGTTCTTTCATATCCTTTGGTACCGATTCTGGGAATTATCGCTTTTGTTGCGATGCTTGTTGTCACACTTATGGACCCGGGCGAAAGAACAGGGATACTTGTATGCGCGCCTTGCTATCTTGCTATTTATATAATTTCTTCGATTTATACAAAGAAAAAAGGCGTAAAAGCCGCAAACATCGACATTTAAACCGCGGGAGGTTTTAAAGTGATTAATAAAAAAAGAATGTATGAAAATATGCTTCGGCTAATCCGTGTACCGAGCACTTCGGGCACAGCCGATGAAATCAAAGGGGCATATGAAATAGAAAAAATATTAAAGGAAATACCGTATTTTGCGGAAAATCCGGACAATGTCAGACTTGTTCCGCTTAAGAACGATCCTCTTGAGAGGGTTATAGTTACAGCTTATCTGCAGTGCTGCCCAAAGAGCGGAAAAACAGTGATACTGACGGGGCATTATGACGTTGTCGAAACCGATGAATACGGACAGCTTGCGGATATTGCCTACGATGTTGAAGAAATTACAAAGAGGATAAATGAACTTCCGCTTGACGAGGACAGCAGGAAGGATTATGAAAGCGGGCAGTGGTTTTTCGGAAGGGGAACTGCGGACATGAAATTCGGCCATGCACTTTGCATAGAGCTTCTGAATCATTTTTCGCAGGAAAAAACACTGAACGGTAATCTTCTTTATGTCGCAGTTTGCGGAGAAGAGACAAATTCCGAGGGAATGCTCGGGGCAGTACCCTTTTTCAATGAATTTGCAGAAGAAAAAAAGCTTGATTACGAGGCGCTTTTACTTACGGAATGCTATATGATGGAGGACCAGGCAAACGATCCGTACAGATATATCCATTTCGGATCCTCGGGCAAGGTAATGCCGATGTTTTTCTTTGTCGGGGAAGCGACTCACGGTGGGGAGCCTTTCCTTGGAATCGATCCGAACCTGATGGCAGCGGAGGTATATAAGAGGCTTCACATGAATCCGCAGTTCTGTCGTTCTTCTCACGGTGAAGTGACGCCTCCTCCGGTCTGCCTTAAGAATCAGGACCTGAAAAAGAACTATTCGGTTTCAACGCCGCTTTATACAGCATCCTATTATAATATTGTAACTGTGGGCCTTGACCCGCAGGAGATGATGGAAAAGCTGAAGGCTGTTGCCATGGAAAGCTTTGAGGCATCACTTGCCTTTATGGATGAAAAAAGCAGCGAGTATGAAAAATTCTTCGGCGCAAAACCTGTCAGGTATCCGATAAAGCCGTGTGTAAAGACTTTCCGTGAGATTTACGATTCCGTCCTTGAAAGCTATGAAGGTAATTACGACGATTACATAAAGGGACTCGTTTCGGCATGGCAAAAGGAAGGCGCGGAGCTTCAGGAAATTGCCGTAAGAATTGTGGCGAAAACGTACGAACTTTACAAGGATAAACGCCCGACCATAATCGTTTCGATAATTCCGCCGTTTTATCCCGATGTTTATCCCGACAAAAGCGCTCCGAAAACGAAGAAGCTGCTTGATTCGGTTTGCGATATCATTGAGTACGCAAAAGAAAAGTACGGCGAGAATCTGAAACTCAAGGACTACTATATGGGAATTTCGGACATGAGCTATACCGGTCTTGACGAAAATATGGATTTTGAGACACTGTTTGAAAACATAGTCGGAATCGGCCGCATATATGATTTTCCGGCAGACGAGCTGAAGAAATTCAGTGTGCCGGGAATTGTTCTCGGCGGATACGGCAAAGATTTTCACAAACACACCGAAAGACTTCACAAGACTTATAACTTCGATGTTTTGCCGGACCTTTACATAAGAATAATAAAAAGAATTTTAGACTAGACATATCATAACAAGAGAAGGATGCCCGCGGATTTTTTCGCGGGTATTTTTCCGCAGATAAAATTCCTTAAAAAAGCATTTCTGAAAAATAATAGAAAAATGCCGGCGGTGGATAACCGAAAATTTTGCATGTTGAAAAAAGGTGCGAAACTTTTGTTGCAATTTCAGTCTCTTTGGCGTCGATACTTTTGTTTCTTTGTAATTATCAAACCTTTTTTCCACAGCACATTGAGGCACGGGCATTGAATTTTCGCCGGGCCTTTTTTTGAATTCCACAGAAAAAAGGTCACAATTCACAGGATTCCACAGACCTTTCCACAACAGGGCGTGACCGTATGCCGCCTGCGGCGCGTTTCGTTGTAATACTGAAGGATTTTGTGTATAATTGCGTTATAACGATGAAATACAGACTGTCCGGCAAAGCAAAGAGCGCGGACAGCGGGAGGTAATTTTGAAAATACTTGGCAATGTTACACCGCTTATCAAGCTCGTGTACGCACTTAAATATTTAAGACCGAACAAAAGAGAGATATATGCCGCAAGAGAAAGAGGAGATTTTGAAAAAGAAAGAGAAGCCATCCTGGGGGCATGCACCACATGGAGCGCCGGCTGCATCAAACTGTTTGATGCCGATGTCCGCGTGCAGGGAAGAGAATTTCTTCCGAAGGAAGGACCTGTTGTTTATGTTGCAAATCACCAGGGATATGCCGATATTCCGGTGTGCCTGAGCATTCTTACGAATTTCCAGACCGGTTTTATAGCAAAGGAGGAGCTTGCAAAAATTCCCCTTTACGGGCAGTGGATTAAGGATATCAGAAGCGTTATGATTCAAAGAGGCGATGCAAGATCTTCGCTTCGTGCGATAGAAGAGGGAATCGAATACATAAAGCAGGGCTTTTCGCTTGTTGTATTTCCCGAGGGCACAAGAAGCAGGGGAAAAGATATTGCGGAGTTCAAGAAAGGAAGTCTGAGGCTGGCAACAAAATCAGGTGTGCCTGTAGTTCCGATTACGATTAACGGGACCTACAAGATTTTTGAAGAGACAGGAAGAATCCGCTCCGGCCAGAGAGTTGACATTATTATTCATGAACCTATAGAAACAAAAGACATGGACAGGGCAGAAGCGAGTCAGCTTTCGGAAAGAGTCGAAAAAATAATAAGAGACGACTATAACAAACTTAAAGCACAGGAAGTATAATAGGATATTATTGTCTTTTAGGTAGCGTGATGCGCCCTATGCAATATGATTGCTCCCGGATTCGATAAGCACGAAAGGGAATTTACGGGCATATAGTAATGTTGCGGGGTGCAAAACATTTTTGCAGCAGTATGTAAGACGGAGTTGATGTCAGAAAAATCTGATGTTACACTCCGTTTTTTACATAAATTATGCATATAGATTTTGCGATGCTGCAGATGCAAGAGCAAAACAATATAAAACGGGAGCAAAGTTATAAAAAACCCGGGAGAGAAAGTCACAACTTTTTTGACCAGAAGTCACAAATTTGTCACAAAAAGAAGTCTTGTGACGCGTTTTTAAAAAACACTATTTTTTTTGAAAAATGCACTAAAAAAAGGACGTCAAATATGTTATAAGATAGCTACCGGTTGAAAAACTTAGGAAACAACCGGGATTAAAGAAGTTTTAAATTTATTAGTGTTATAGGGAGGGATAATGTGAAGAATTTGGCAAGAATGAGAATTTTAAGTATTGCGCTTTCATTGGCTGTGATGCTTAGTATGATGCCAATGGCAGGAATTTTTGTGTATGCGGATGATGAACCGGCACCTGTACAGCAGGTAGACGGTGAAGATGGCCAGTCGGCACCTGTACAGCAGGTAGGCGGTGAAAACGGCCAGTCAGCACTTGTGCAGCAGGTAGGCGGTGAAAACGGTCAGGCAGCAGTACAGCAGGCAGGCGGTGAAAACGGTCAGGTAGCAGTACAGCAGGCAGGCGGAACCGAAGGAGAAGCTACTCAGCAGACAGGACCTAAGCAGGCAGTTGGCGGAGAAGAAGATGGCGGAGAAAATCAGGCACCTATGTTGTTAAAGAGTACCATCTTAAAGAAGGGAGGCCCTGTTACAGTTTCAAACGGAAAAGACTTCTTGCAGGCAGTTAAAGATGAGTGCTCGAAAATAACTCTTGATGGAGACATTCGTGTTACAATGGACCATTCATTAGGCGTTACCAAGGATTTAGAAATTGACTTGAACAAGAACACCATGACGCTTACATCGGGCAGTGGAATTGTTGCTACGACAGGTGTCAGCATCAGTATCCATGACGGAACAGTCGAAGCTCAAAAGATGGGAAACGGAACAAAGTCTGTATTTTCGGCTTGGGCTGATGCAAGTATCATTGCAAAGGATATTACGCTCAATACTAACGGAACCGGATTTTTCCCTAACGGGGATTCAGCTTTGCTGAGCATCGAAAATTCAAAAATCACGGCGGGAACATATGGTGTAGGAACAAATCACTCAACAAAGAAAGTCGGTATTGTAATTAACCTTAAGAAAACTGAATTTGAGAGCACCGGTTATAAAAATAATGACGGCGATGATGCGACAATTATGATTAACCAGCCGGGAACTATCAATATGGAAAAATGCAAAATTACCTGCCACAGAATAGGCGTATTTGCAAGAGCCGGACAGGTAAACCTCATAGGTGTGCAGATTGATTTTGATGGTAACAACCAATACTACGGTGATTATATGAAAGGTAATGGCTGGGAGGACGGAAACAATGTAATTTCTGCAGCTGTTGTAGTCGGTGATAATGGGTCTAAAAACAACAAAAACACTAACGCTTACAAAGATCCGGCAGATGTAGTTCTTGAAAATGTAACAATCAATGCAGGCAATGCCGGCGACAAGAGAGCGATTGTTGTCAGCCAGGATGAAGATGCGACCGCAACAGTTACTGTTAAGAGCGGTACAATAAACGGAGAAATCTTTAAAAACAATAGCGTAGGTGAAGGAACCATCAAAATCCAGGGCGGTACCTTCACTGCAGATCCGACAGCTTATGTTGAAGACGGTTGCACTGTAGGAATGCTTGTTGCAGATGAAAATTCTTACAGAGCAGCAGTTGAAAGTAATAAAGTTGACAAGATTAAATTCGCAGGCAATATCACGATTCCTGAAGGAGAGAAAAGACATGTGTTGACACGTAATCTTGATATCGATCT
>JAILLO010000054.1 GCA_024693105.1 Clostridia bacterium
AGCGTTGTCCTGCCTGCCGAAAGCACGGAGTAAAAGCAGCAGAATTAAGTGCGCCGGCTACTGACGATTTCGGCCCGGACCGAACAGATTCGAATGGCCCGGTCCGTATGAACCAAAAGACCCGGCCCGGACAGACCGAG
Organism: Clostridia bacterium; assembly: GCA_024693105.1. Classification (GTDB taxonomy): domain Bacteria; phylum Bacillota; class Clostridia; order Peptostreptococcales; family Anaerovoracaceae; genus JAILLO01. The sequence continues at coordinate 141 of JAILLO010000054.1, forward strand.
CAAGCCCGGACAAATATAAACGATTCAAAATTCCCGATGTCTGCAGACATCGGGAATTTTTCTGCCTTGCGGGCGCCAGGCCGGATGCAGATCGCGGACCGCTGACTCAGCTTCGGACTCTGACGCGGACTCAGCTTCGGACTCTGCCGCGGACTCTGCTTCGGACTCTGACGCGGACTCAGCTTCGGACTCAGCTTCGGAGTTTGCCACGGACTCAGCTTCGGACTCTGCTTCGGACATTTCCCCGCCTGCAGCCGCGCACAGAAATGTCGGAAAATTCATGAATTTACAGCCGCCGAAAAACGGCAAAAAAACATAAAATATGATAGATATTTTTTTGTATGATGATATAATAGTACATGCGGGAAAATCCGAAGGTAATGTTAATGAAAACATTAACGTTAAGGCAACCTGAAGAGCACTTTTTCAATGCTGTTTTTGAAGCTTTCAAAAGGTGTTATTTCAAAAGAAGTATTCATGGGACGGACCGGGACAAAATGAAAAGAAACACTATCAGATTAGTTACGATATATGCTCTTGCAGCAATTGCGATTTTTGGCGCAGGCTACGGTATTTCAGGGGAGTTTGAGGAGGCATCGGCTTCTGCGGATTACGATGTTTCAGAGGAAGAACAGTCTGAAAAATCGGATGAGGATGCTGCTTCAAAGAATGCGGAAACATATGCATCCGATGCTGTTTCCGAAGAGACGGCAGAAGGCACGGCAGAGGCAGATTTAGCGCAGTCGCCAAACAAAGCAGACGGCAAAAGCGAACAGGAAAACACAGAACAATTTTGGGAGAAAGAAGCAGATTTATCTGTTTTTGACAATACTCTTTTTATAGGCGATTCAAGGACGGAAGGCTTCAAGCTTTATGCAGGTGTTGAAAACGCCGATTATTACTGCGGCAAGTCGATGACTGTCGACAAAATTCTCGAAGGCAAAAAAGTGACTTCGGGCGGCAGAGAAATCAGCGTCTACGATGTTCTTTCACAGAAGCAGTACGACAAGGTATTTCTCTGCGAAGGAATGAATGAACTCGGCTGGTATTCTGTGAATGTTTTCACCGAAAAATACGGACAGCTTATTGATGTTGTCAAAAAGTATCAGCCTGATGCAAAGATTTATCTTCAGGCAGTGCTTCCTGTTACGGATGCGCGCTCCGAAAAGGATCCGTCGCACAACAACGCTCAGATTTACTGGTACAATCTCAACATTATAGATCTGGCCGCAAAGAAGGATATTTTCTATATCAATGCGGCGGCAGGTGTTGCTGATGAAAACGGCTATCTGCATCCGGATGCCACAAGCGACGGCATACATTTAAATAAGACCTATTGTCAGAAATGGGCAAAATATCTTGCAGCAAAACTTGAAGGAAAAATTTCATGATGAGGACGAATAAATTTGCCCGGAAGGGCGTTTTGATATTAATTTTAGTATTTTGTTTTGTACTTTCGGCATCCATGCTGTACGGATGCGGAAGCAGCAGTAACGGTGAGGGAACAGACAAAAACGGAGCTCAAAGTGAAGAAAAAAAGAGCGGTGACGAATCCAAGGATGAAGCTGTATCTGACGGAGAGGCGGCAGACAAGACGGCAGCGGACATTTTAAGCGGGCTTGAGTTTGAAGACGAAATGACAAAGGTTTCAGACGATTTGTTTTTCGGTCTTTTCAATCTTGACGAGGAAAAAGTCTGTGCCGTGAGTGTTTATGAAAGCACCGGCGCCACTGCGGAGGAAGTTGTCGTTGCCGTTGCGGCACAAGGCTGTGAGGAGGATCTTCTTGCGGCAATGAAAGAAAGGGTTGAGTCGCAAAAGGAAAGCTTCAGGGATTATGTTCCGGCAGAGCTCGACAAGCTTGCCGACCCTGTTATTACAAAGAAGGGAAAATTCACCATACTTATAGTATGCGGTGATTCTTCAAAAGCAGAGAAAATTCTGGAGGAAATCTAAGACAAATGGTATTCAGCAGCATCAGCTTTTTGTTTTACTTCCTACCTGTGGTAATTGTGGTATACAATCTGGCACCATGCAGGCTTCGCAACGCAGTTTTGCTTGCTGCAAGCCTGTTTTTTTATGCGTGGGGAGAACCGGTATACGTCATTTTGATGATTGCATCGATTCTGTTCAATTATGCTGCGGGAAGGAAAATTTACAGCCTTAAGGAAAAAGGCGGAAATACAGGTGTTATATTTGTCCTTGCGGTTGCATTCAATCTTGCGCTGCTGGGCTTCTTTAAATACGCCGATTTTGTCACCGGCACCATCAATTCTGTCGTTTCGTTTGCAGCAGGGGCGGATGTCTGTCTGATTCGGCCGCTTGAGCTTCCTCTGCCAATCGGAATATCTTTTTATACCTTCCAGGCACTTTCATACATAATCGACCTCAGAAGAGGCAACGTAAAGCTTCAGAAAAATCTTATCGATTTCGGAACATATGTGGCACTTTTCCCACAGCTTATAGCGGGCCCGATTGTGCGCATAAAAACAATTGAAGAACAGCTGAGCATAAGGCCGAAAAACCCACAGCTTTTCGCCGAAGGAACGATGCGGTTCATTACAGGATTTTCAAAAAAGATTCTTATCGCCAACAACATGGGCAGCATATGGGAGAGCGTGCAGGATCTGATGACGATGCAGATGACGATGCAGCCGGGGACGGGCATGAGCGTGCTTACCGCATGGCTTGGCGCACTTTCGTTCACTATGCAGATATATTTTGACTTCTCGGGCTATTCGGACATGGCAATCGGTCTGGGCCGGATGTTCGGCTTCGAATTCCCGGAAAATTTCCGCTATCCGTACATCTCAAAATCAATTACGGAGTTCTGGCGCAGGTGGCACATTTCGCTGAGCACATGGTTCAGGGAATATCTTTACATTCCGCTGGGCGGCAACAGACACGGCCTTTTGAAGCAGCTCAGAAACATCTTTGTCGTATGGATGCTTACGGGGCTGTGGCACGGCGCGAGCTGGAATTTTGTCGTATGGGGACTTTATTTCGGTTTGCTCCTTGTCGTTGAAAAGCTCTTTCTGCTCAGGTATCTCGAAAAGGCACCGGCGTGGCTTGCCCACACATATTCGATGTTCTTTGTAATAATCAGCTGGGTGATTTTCGCATGCGATGATATGGGGACGGCGTTTGAACTTATCGGCAATATGTTCGGAAGAGGCGGCAGCTTCGCCGATGAAACAGGGCTTTATCTGCTTTGTGGGAATATGATTCTCTTTGTAATCGCGATACTTGGCAGCACGTCGCTGGTCAGTGGCCTGTGGCTCAGGTTCAGGCTGTTTTGCGTTGAGAAAAACAGAGGAACGCTGCTGAATACGGTGACGATTCTGATTGCCGCAGCAGGACTGATTGTTTCGACGGCGTTTATGGTGTCTTCGACTTACAATCCGTTTTTGTATTTCAGGTTCTGACCCGGACTGCGGACTCAGACTCGGATTCCGTCATATAGTGTGGGTTGACTGCAATCCGCAAACTGTTTATATTGAAATTGGAGCTTTTAATTTGAAAAATGAAACCGTTATGACAACTGAAAACAGGCAAAGACCGAAAGCCGTTTCGATTTTGTTCATTCT
>JAILLO010000091.1 GCA_024693105.1 Clostridia bacterium
TCAGCAAAAATGGCATAAAAATACCGTGGCGAATCATCCACGGTAAAAACAATTGAAATTCATAAATATTTTAAATAAGATTTACCGAGGTCTTCATTAGATATCCAGTTTTATTATTCGTTCTGTTTTTTATCATAATGATCACCTCCCCTTCTATTCTATACATAGTATATATCAAAAGGCCAAGAAGTCAATGCTTAACTCGACATGTTTCATGACATTCACCTCTTTTTCTCTTTACTGCCATTTTCATCCTGACTGTAATAATACGTTACTACATGGCAACATCGTTGCGGTAGAATATATTCAGGATCCGGCCTTCTTCTACGTATCGAAAAGAATATCATACGTTTTCCTGGCTGTCACTTCATTTACAGGATAAAAATCTGCTGTCTTACCATCTTTCAAATGGCAGATATGCGTGCAAGTAGCCATGAGGAATTCGTAATCATGGGATGTAACCAGAAGAACCTTCCCCTCCGATGACAGCTCATGTAAAAGTGCGGAAACACGCAGCATGCTTTCATAATCAAGTCCGCTTGTCGGCTCATCGAAACATATAGCATCCGGATTCTTCATGCAGGCGACAGCAATACAAAGTCTCTGTTTTTGCCCTCCGGAGAGCGACGCCGGATGATGCTTCAAATATTCTGTCAGTCCCATTTTACCGAGCAGTGCCTGACCCATTTCACGTTGTTCTTCATTTGCGCCGTTGTCCAGATACAACTCATTTTCAACGCTTTCAGAGAACAACTGACAATCGCTGTTTTGCATAACAAGGAAGGTTTCCCTTATTCTGGATTTCGGTTTCTGAGGAGTACCATTAAACAGAATCTGCCCCGCTCGCTCCTTCTGTAGTCCGCATACGATTTCCAGCAGCGTGCTTTTTCCAACTCCGTTATTGCCTATAATACCGACGATTGATCCTTTTCCTGCTTTAAAATCTACATCTTTCAGTACGCTGCTCTTTTTGTCAAAGCCAAAGCCAATATGATTAAATACAAGGAAATCATCCTCTGCCTCTACGGGATAGGAGGATGCTTTAATCTGCCGAAGGTCTATGCTCCGCAGTCCCATTTCATTTGCCTGATTATTGGTCAGATTTTGAAACTGTTCCTGCGAAAGTTCCTTAACGATCTCTCCGTTTTTGATCAGAATAGCACGATCCGCAATATCCTTCAGATAATGGATTCGGTGCTCGGAAACAACAATTGTAAAGCCTTGCTTTTTCAGAACATTCAGAATCTCCATCAGATGCATTGTTGCAAAGGAATCCAGATTTGCAGAAGGTTCATCCAATACAAGAATTTTCGGTTCCAGTGCGTAGACCGATCCGATCGCGATTGACTGTTTTTCCCCGCTGGACAATTCAAAAATACTGCGTTCTAAGAGATGAGTGATGTTTAGATCGTTTGCCGCCTTTTCAATACGTTTTATAAGCTCTTCTCTTGGTAGGCCGGCGTTTTCACAGGAAAATGCCAGTTCTGCCGTTGTATCAGTGCAAAAGAACTGGGAACGGGGATCCTGGAAAACAGAGCCCACGGTACCGGTGAGATCCTGAATGATCAGTTCTGAGGTATCCCGTCCGTCTATGAAAACCTTTCCGCTCATTTCCCCCTCGAAGAATTCCGGGACAAGGCGGTTGATAAGGCGCGTAATCGTGGTCTTGCCGCACCCGGAGCTTCCCAGGAGCACAACGAACTCTCCCTTTTGAATATGCAGATTCACATTCTTAAGCGCCGGCACATCTGAATTTGAATACCGGAAGGAAACATCCTGAATTTGTATCATAGAGACATACCTCCTCCCGGATTATTGATGACAATGCCTACCGCCGCGATCCCAACAATGCATGCTGTGACAAGAACATCACGTAGCCTTAACCGGACATCACGATAGGATGTCCGCTTCGATTTCAGGTCTAAACCACGGGTCATTGCCGATGCTGCCAGCTCGTCTCCGACTGTCATGCTTCGGATGATCAGAGGCACAAGAGCGTATTCTATGGTAGCGGCAGGATGCCTCACGATATTCCCGAACGTAAGCCCAATCCCACGCAGTTTCATCGTATTACTGATATAGCGGAACTCATCACCTACGGTCGGCAAATAACGAAACACAACAGCCAACGTTATAATCACACCTTTAGGAACGTGCATGTTCTGCAGAGCTGTCGTCAGGTCACTGATTCGAAGTCTTGTAGACATCCAATTCCACATAACAAAGAAAATCGAGATTCTTTGAAGGAAAAAGACGATTATATCCAGAGTCGCCCTGAAACCTTGCCATGGAAGATATTCAATCAGGAAATCAAGAATTACAAAGCACGCAAAAAGTATCGCTGTTTTTCTGGCGCTCTTCCACAGTCCCCGTGCAAGATACAATCCCACAATCAGAATATAATTCCACAGCAAAGCCTCAGTATTCTGAGACAAATAGCTTGATGTCGTAAAAACAACAATCAGGATAAGCTTCATTCGGGGATCAAGTTCATCCACTATGTCAAAAATTGATTCTCTCTTCTTCACCATCATCCTTAAACAATACCGGCTTTCTCGAAATGCTTCTTCAGAAGTAACTTGCCGATAAAGCCACCTGCGATACAACCGATGACAGTTGCCAAAAATCCGACAAAGAACATCGGTCCGACATAAAGCTCATAAACGCTGGAATACAGTTCGGCGTAGGCTGGTACAGCCGCGAGATACATATCTTTCAAGAAGATCAGCGGCAAAGCCTGGGCAAGATACCAGAAAACGATCTGAATGGTAAAGCAAATGAGCATGGTTGAAAATTTGTGCCTGTCGAGCTTTCTCCAGACAAGTTCCGATACAACTGCACCGATTGCAAGAACAAGCGCAATAGCCCAGAAATTCATCAGCTGCAACACAGCGAGAATCAAACCAAACAACAGCGCAACACCCTTTTTATTAACCTTGGTAAAGAGGAGCATATAGATTGTTCCCCAGAGGATGGCGCATACTGCAAAGATAAACAGATTGCCGACTACAGACATTCCAACGGGCGTTCCAACCACTGCAAAGACCACATAAAGCAGAACAAAGCAAATTGCTGTCGTGATATAATCACGCACGTTCAGTTTTTCAGAATTCTTCTGAGTTGTCGCATTATTTTCCATTGTTTCGAACTCCTTTTTCGTTTTTTTGTTGTAAGACCATATATCATAAGCCGCTTGGTGGCAGCCTATTTTCAATTCGTCCATCCTGTGCTGACAGCACGTTTTTTCACCATGGAAGCGTAGAAGCCACCTTTTTGCATAAGATTTTCATGGGTTCCGGATTCGGATATGCTGCCGTCCCTGATAACCATGATATTATCTGCGCCGACTATGGTATTCAGTCTGTGGGCGATCACGAGCAATGTCTTGCCCTTACAAAGCTCACTGATTGCCTGTTGGATATAACTTTCGTTATCTGCATCTACGCTGGCAGTGGCCTCGTCCAGGATAACAATCGGTGAATCTTTGAGAATGCACCTTGCGATTGACAGGCGCTGTGCTTGCCCGCCTGAAAGGCTTGCTCCACCTTCACCGATCACCGTATCAAACCCGTCCGGCAGTTCCATGATAAAGTCGTAACAGCGGGCTTTTTTTGCTGCTTCTACCACCTCCTCGCTGCTTGCGTCGGGCCTCCCCAAAGCAATGTTGTTATAAACTGTATCCTGGAATAGATAGACTCTCTGAAAAACCACGCTGATGTTATCCATAAGCGAGGAAAGAGGAATATTACGGATATCTATCCCACGAAGCAATATCTGGCCTGATTTTACATCCCAGAAACGAGTAAGGAGACTCGCAATCGTGGATTTTCCTCCGCCCGACGGTCCGACCAACGCTGTCATTGTTCCTTTATCTGCCGAGAAAGAGACGTCCTTAAGCACATCTTTTTTATCGTAAGCAAAAGTGACGTTTCTATATTCAATTTCCGGGATGTTTCCTTCCTTTAAGTTTTGTACGCCGCTGTCGTCAAGCTCTTCTTCTGCAAAGAGATCCTCTATTCTGTCCATACAGGCACTCATGACGGTAAGTCTTGCCTCTTGATCATAGAAGGATTTAATTGGTACGAACAGATCAAACAGGCACAGCAGCAGTCCGAAGAAAAAGTTCAGGTCCATGAAGCCTGCCTGGTATAGGAACGCGGAAAGTGCAAGCATGGTCGCAGTACCAATACCATATATAAGAAACACTCCCCGTTTATAGGGATGGTGCGAAAACTCAAAGTCAAGATTGACTTTGGCATTGGTTTCAAAGCTTTCGGTCAGTTCCTTTGATTTTTCTCCGAGCAGATTATAGGTCTTGATAATACCGATACCTTCGGTAAAGTCCAGCACCGCCTGTGTCTGTACTTCCGCAGCTTCCTGCTTTTCTTCGGAATGCACAAGGTCATTTTTCATCATTCCTCTTCCAAGCAGCACCATGCAGCCTGTGATCAAAATCGATGCGATGCCAAGCCGCCAGTCAAAGATGAACATGAACAGAATCATGATGCCTTGTGAAAACAGATAGCTCATCATATCAGCGAGTACCATCATGCAGTTTTCTTCAATGAAAACCATATCTGTTGACAGTACCGAACTGATTTTACCGATATTGCCCTCCGTAAAATATCCCATCGGCAGACGGCGCAGATGTTCGCCAAGCTTCATGCGCATATCGGCGAAAATCATATATCCCGCAGCGCTCTGCAGCCTGTCGGCAAGATACTGAAATGCCGCCTGCAGGATGACGCTGGTCACAAGAGCAATTGCACCGTAGAGTGCGATCCGCTTTGAGATCGTTCCCTCGATCCATGTGGTGACGACAAAATATGTCAAAATAATCGGCACCTTCATCAGGAGACCTTTCAGAAACGAAAAGCCAAACGCCCCATATATTCTGCTGCGGTATTTCCCCGAAACACCGAGGATACGTTTAATCATTCCAATCATACTTCCACCTCGTTTCCGATCCGCCAGCTGGCTCTTGCCTCACTGCTACTCCAGAGTTTTTGATACTCTTTGCATTCTTTAAGGAGATTTTCATGCGTGTCTGCGCTGATAATTTCTCCATCCTTCATCACACAGATTTTGTCGGCATTCACGATGGTCTGCAGCCGATGCGCAATCACCAGCACGGTTTTTCCTCTGATAATCTCAGCAATCGCCGCATTCATCTTCTCTTCATTCTCCGGATCGATGAAAGCTGTCGCCTCGTCCAGGACGATGACCGGTGCATTTTTCAGAATTGCCCTCGCCAGGGAAATACGCTGACGTTCGCCTCCGGAAAGTTGTTTCCCTCCATCTCCCGCCATCGTTTCGATCCCATCCGGCAGCCGTTTAAGGAACTCGTTGCACTGAGCTTTTTCAGCCGCCGCAAGGACCTGCTCACGATTAGCATCAGGGTTACCAATCAAAATGTTGTCATAGAGTGTGGTATTGAAAAGAAACTGCTCTTGTGACACATAGGAAATATTGTCATTCAGAGCCTCGATACTCATATCCGTGATATCCTGACCGCCGAGTGTGATCCTTCCTCCGTTCAGATCATAATAATGCACAAGCAGTTTTGCCAACGTGGATTTCCCGCTGCCCGACTCGCCAACGAGTGCTGTAAGGGTACCCTCCTTAAGTTCAAGCGATACGCCATGAAGAACTTCCTGATCCTTATAAGCAAAGTGTATGTCCTCAAACTGAACATCATGGGAGATTCCCGTAAAGGCGTGCTCATCTGATTTCAGCGGTGTGCTGTCCATGGCTTTCTCCAGCTCATCAATCTTGTATCCAAGCTGCGGAAACTTTCCGGCGAAAGCAAGTGCTTTTAGCAGCGGTGTTCCTATAGAAAGTGACAGACAGAACACAAGTACCAGGTCAGCAAGCGTTGATATGCCGTTTATAACGAACAGTGTCCCTACAGGCAGCATCACAAGCGCCACGCAGGGGAGTATCGCACTGTATATGGCCATCCATGGCCAGCACACCTTGTACCATGCAAGCGTGAAATCCCGATAGTTCTTTACATCCGTTTCATACCGCTGATAGGATTCTCCGTCACGACCGAATACCTTTACTACCTCCATACCGTTTACATATTCAATAATCGTCGCATTCATCTTTGCAGAGGCGGCATAATAGGCATTCATCCTTTTCATTCCCGCCTTGAACATCATTCCCATTGCCAAAAGCCCCAGAGGAAGAGATCCCAAAGATAAGAGCGCCAGTTTCCAGTCCGCAAAGAACATGCAGATCACAGCAATCAAGGCAATGGAAAGATTGGCGATACCCTCTGGAATAGCGTGAGCGAGCAGTATCTCGATCTGTTCGATATCATCCGTGAACAGCTTTTTGATTTTACCATTACCCATATCCTGTATCGTGCCAAGAGGCTGACGTTCCAATTTTTTCTGAAGGGATATGCGTATATTTTTAAGCGTGTTGTACGCAGAAATATGAGAAAACTTAAGTCCTCGTACATACAGAATGGTATAAGCAATTTCACAGATTAAGATCGTAGCAACATGGATGACATAATAACTTGCAGGCAGAATTATCCCATCAAGCAGAGGGTTAATGATCTGGTACACGATAAAAAACGGAATAACAGATGCAATAAGCCCGGCAAACATGACGCCTAAAGCCATATAGGTATATTTGATATATTCTCCCATATATGGTTTGATTTTTTTAAACACGGTGATAAACCTCCTCGCCTGTTAGCATAAGCTAACCTAATGTCAAAAATTTTAGCCTTCCTCAGAAGCCTAAAACCGCAGCCCAGTTAAAAAGTTTTGCAACCATCTCGCTGTGTTGCAGTGCTTTTTCCCTTGACAGACCGTGAATGACCGGTTCAAACATGGTGGAATAGTATGCCGTCAGAAGCATGTGAAGTTCCTCTTCATCAATAACAAAAGAAGCCATGCCTCGGCGGTGCGCCTCCTGGGTAAATTTATAGGATCTTTCGGTAACATCCGTAACAAAGTCGTGCAGGAAATTCTCGTACTTAGTACCGAAAGCGTGACACAGAAGAAGCCGGAATCCGTCATAATTGTCGTAAAACATATTGATGATATTTGCCTGTGTCTCCGGTGTCAGTTCCCACATCTTACGCAGTTCATCTTCCTCAAGGCGTGTATAAGTAATTGCCTCGGTTTTTCCTGTAAAACCTTCGATTAGATTAAGTGTGGGAGCAACGAGCGCGTCAAAAAGTTCTTCCTTTCCTTTATAACGATTATAGAACGCACCGGTCGTAACACCTGCTCTCCCACAAATATCACGAATAGAAACCTGCTCATAAGGTTTTGCTGTGAACTCTTCCTTTGCAGATTGTAATATCCTTGGATCAATACTTTTGTCTGGATTTGCCATGTTTCCTCTCTTTATTCAATAACAAGATTATTAATAACGTTGTTATTATATCTGTCAGAAGGGATATTGTCAATATGAATCATGAAAATAGTTATCAACAGTTTGCCAATAGAAAAAGAGCTACCTGACTTTTCAAAATCAGATAGCTCTTGTTTTTGTTATTCGATGGAATGATTCAGATAATCAAAATGTTGCCAAAACGTTGCCAAACGCCGTTTTGGAAGTTCAGAAATCCGGTATTTATGCTGGTTTCCGGCGTTTTTGCGATTATTCGAACTCTAGAAAAGCATCAACATCTAGTGAGATTGATTTTCTTTTGTAGCTATATGTTGTTGTGGTTTTACGTTTATTCCATCGATTCTTTTGCTTTTTACAACTTTTTGCAACCAAAGTGCAGCCGAAAGTTATTCTTCTATTACGACAATTATTATGTCATCTATTATGACATTTTGCAAGTCCTATTTTATGACGTAATGGCCGAATCGATTTGATCCTACA
>JAILLO010000110.1 GCA_024693105.1 Clostridia bacterium
CAAATCGTTCGTATGGAATGTAACGCCAGGTATTATGAGCCTCTGGTAACCTGGCTGACAGATGCAGGCCGCTTTGTGAGACCTGTTAATCCGGTACTTATCAAAGACTTTGGCGATGATTCACTACGTGCTCCCAAGACCGATAAAGCTGATTCAAAGAAAATCGCCCGGTACACGCTTGACCGATGGACGAAGTTGAAGCAGTATGGTCATATGGACGAAACACGTAACCAACTCAAAACAATGAACCGCCAGTTCGGATTCTACATGGATCAGAAGACTTCAATGAAGAACAACCTCATCGCTCTTCTTGATCAGACGTTCCCTGGTGCAAATGACTTCTTTGACAGTCCTGCACGCTCTGATGGCAGCCAAAAGTGGGTGGATTTTGTCTACACTTACTGGCACGTCGATTGCGTTACAGGAAGGACTCTTGATGCCTTTACGGAGCATTACCATAAATGGTGTAGTCGTAAGGGCTATAACTTCAGTGCAGCCAAGGCCAAGACCATCTATAATGCCTCTAAAGACCTTATTGCCGTATTTCCGAAGGATGATGTGACCAAAATGATAATTCATCAGGCGGTAAATCTTCTTAACGCCGCATCCGAAACTGTAGAGCTTCTCCGCGCCAAGATGGATGAAATCGCATCCACGCTCCCAGAGTATCCCGTTGTTATGGATATGAATGGTGTCGGTCCTACACTTGGTCCCCAGCTTATGGCTGAGATCGGAGATGTCACACGATTCGTGAAAAGCGTGGTTCTCTGACAGCATTTGCCGGTGTGGATCCCGGTAAAAACGAATCCGGACAATACGTGCAGAAAAGTGTGCACACCTCAAAGAAAGGATCTCCGCACTTAAGAAAGACTCTCTTCCAGATCATGGACGGGCTCATTCAGCGTTCTCCTGTTGGTGACGCTGTCTACGACTTCATGGATAAAAAACGCGCCCAAGGGAAGCCTTACTACGTCTACATGACTGCCGGTGCTAATAAGTTTATTCGCATCTACTACGGTCGCGTTAAGGAGTATCTGGAATCACTTGAAAACAATGAATCCGAATAACCAATAGTACCCTCGCTATCACAGACCGGCATCTATGGCGGTCTTGTTTTGATGTCTTAAATTCAACCTGTATAAAATTTTCAAAGTTCATCAAATTCTGCTTGACTTTTTATTTGCAGACTTATCTCAAGTCATAATTTCTTTGAAAATGTAACTGCCCATCTTTGGAAATACATATATTTCCATCTAAGCAATTAAATTGTATATCGCAGCCGTTTTAATGTCAAGAGAAATTTACATTTAATTCCATTCATTCAAACAAAAGGGGTTTTACCACTGCAGGAATCCGAGGTATAAGTTGCAGATGCCGCCCTAATTCTGCGCAAAGGACAGAGTGCAACCTGAAAAGGGCATTATGACGAGCAGGCGGAACTTCGCCCGAAGTCGAAATCCCCGCTGCCCGTCATAATGCCCTTCTCAGACCGTTCCCTGCCCTTTTGGCTGAAATAAAGAGAGTCTGCCTCCGCGTCCGTCCCGGAATGCCGCGTCGTATCCGAGCCGGAATACAACGTCCGAATCTGTATCTGAAATTGGAAGCCAAAACAGAGGCCAACACAAATCAAAATGCCCCGGCACCGAATATCCGGTGCCGGGGTGAAACGCTTATATATTCAATTAGAGGCTGATTGCCTTTACTGTGCGTTCAAGCAAAAGTCCGAACTGGCCTCTTGTAAGATTGCCTGTCGGATTGAGAGTGCCATCACCCATTCCCTGAATGATATTCTTCTCAAGTGCCCAGCAGAATACATCAACATATGCCTCAGGAATGCTTGCCGCATCCTTGTACTTTGCAAGAACTTCACGACTTGGCTTTGCTGCCTCAGCGGAAGCATTTGCGTTGCAGGCAGTATAGAGCATTGAAAGTGTAGTCATACGGTCGCACTTTTCAGTCTTTCCGAACTTTGCAACTGCATTGTTCCAGCTTTCGCTCTTGCTCACTCCGCCGAGTCTGTCGATAACTGCCTGAGTCTGGGCTTTTGTAAGAGGTGCGTTCTGTGCGAATGTACCGTCGCCCATTCCTTCCATCAGGCCTCTTGATGATGCAAAGTTTGCGCCGCTTTCGTACCATGCGCCGTCTTTTACATCTTTAAATTCAACCTTGTTGTCTACTGCAACGTAGTTTCCTGCCTCAAGATTTGCAACAAGTCCCTTGCCGTCCTCAGAAACAACGCTGGTTGGAACCAGTGTCATGGTGCCGTCCTCGTTTACCTTCATAAGAACTGTTGTATCAGTTGCTTCCTTGATAGGAACAGATACTTCTGCCTTTTTGGTGCCTTCAGGGAAGGATACCTTGATGGCAGTAGCCTTGGCAGTGTCTGCCACCGGCTTTACCTCAGGTCCCGGAAGCGCGATAGGCTTGTTTTCGGCTGCTGCCTGCTTTGCGGCTTCTGCCGAAACCGTAACTGCTGCTGCCTGCTTGCCGTTTGAATCTGTTGTAACTACTGCAGTGTTTCCGGCAGCATCCTTCTTTTCTTCGGTCTTTACTATCTGAGCGGAATTTTCAGTAGGAACTGTATTTGACGGTATATCCGAAACTGCTCCCGAAGCTCCGCCGCCACCGCCGGACAAAATATCTGTTAAACAGTATATCTCTGAATAAGCATATTTCGCAGTGTTATGAGTTCCTGTTCCTGGTCATTTCCGCCCTGATAGACCAGACCGACAGCATAACGCGTCACTGCCGCAAGCATAAGATGAAGTGTTGTCGAAAAAATTTCTTCTTCTTGAAAATCCATACTGAGTGTCCCGTCATGTTTTTCATATGAAGCATGAAAATTCTCACGCAGCGCAATTATCATTTTCTGATACGATTCCATGCTTTTGGCATCAACATTTTTCGTGCGAACATAGATGTTAAAAAACTGGTTGAAACGAAGCAGGTCATAATGCTCTCTGTAAAGAATAAGAAATGCATCGACAAAGTATATGTAATCCTCGACCGCGGTGGTGGATGCGGTGATGCTACGATCTCTGCGAAGCTTTTCAATGAAGCTGCCAAATGTCCATGTTGCAACTTCGGCCACAAGATTGTCCTTAGTACGAAAATAACGGTGTAAAGATCGAAGTGTATAGCCTGTTTCCGCTGCTACTTCAGACATTGTAACTGTGTTAATGTCTTTTTTGCAAAAGAGGCAGAATGCCGCCTGAAGCATTATCTTTCGACGTTCGGCCATTGCAACTGCACTGAGTTTCATAAGTACTCCTTTCACAAGCTCCGGACTCTGAAGTATCAGACTCCGTCCGAAATTCATTTCGAGCTTTTGCGGTTATATTTAATATGATTTATGTCACATTTCCCGACATAAAAGTACGATAAAATTTTATCATTATTAAAGCTATTGTGCAAACCTTTTTTCGAACATTCGGTTGCCTTTTTCAAAAATTCAAATGCATATTTTTTCCAAAGTACAAAAAAAGCTGCTACAGCGCCAAATTTCAATGGCTGCAGCTGCCGGTCCGCAGGCTGAGGGCGCATAAAAACTTGCTTTGAGCGGCATAAGTAAAGTTTCGCTTTCGGCTCAGTTATTGGAACTCCTTCGGTCTGGTGGGGGCTACGTCTGTGGCCGGTGGCTGTGGCCGGGATTGTGACTGCGGGCACGCAGACAAAAATAGGCCGGCGGGCTGATGCCCGCCGGCCTCAGACTGTAGACAAAGTGGTTTTGAGAACTTAGTTCTCAAAGCCATTTTTCTTTTTGTTTTGGTATGTTTTGCATAAAAATGGTTAGGGATGGCCTCTATCAGGCCATCCCTAACCCCCATTCATGCTTGATTTTTGCA
>JAILLO010000029.1 GCA_024693105.1 Clostridia bacterium
TTTCGACGGAGAACGCATCATCGTTTCAGTCACTGCTTTCCAGACTCACAAATTCGGATAACACAGAAAACAGCATATGTAGTCAGATTGATTCATCGATGGACGCGAATCCGGAAAATATAATGAGTACGGATATCGCAGAACTGATTCTTGCAAACGGGACTGACGGATGGCAGTATGACCTTCTCAGCGAAAAGCTGGTTCCGGGAACTATGATGATGAATGCACTTTTCCCGACAGACGATGATTCCGAACAGAGCATGACCGACTGGATGTCGGGGCTGGCTATGTTTGGTAATTACAGCCTGGTAAACGCGCTTCAGAACCTCAACGACGGCTCGGGCGTATCGGAAAACAGCCTTGAAAATCTGCTTTTGGGTATTAACGGCGGTGACACGGAAAACATCACGAAGAACCTGTTTGATCTTTCGGAGTTTGCATTATTCGGAAACGACGCAGCGAAGAATTTTGAAGGTTCGGGCCTGATGGAAGTACTGGCAAGACAAACCCTGCAGGGAACTTTACAGAGCATTTCCGATTCTGTTCTGACGCAGGCGAAAGAGGGAAAGGACGTTTCCGGAATTCTTTCGGCACTTGAAGGCATGAATGCTTCGGATGATACCACAGGTATTCTCACAAACCTCAAAAATGAACTCGCAAAACTGCAGGAAGCAGGAACGCAGGTAAAAACAGAGGGTACAGAAAACTTCAACGGCATCCTTACAGAGGCACAGAACGGTCAGACAGGCAAAACAGAGAAAATGGCAGCACAGAACTCTCTTGCGGGAAACAGCAGCACCACTATTTCGCACGAGGCAGGAAATGCCCGGGTAAGTGAAATTTCGACAGAAAGCGGAAACTTTGACGAAACTGCGATTCGCAGCAAAGCGAATGTGGAAAATTTTGACGAAACGGTTCAGCAGAATGCTCCGGCCATGAGAGAGGTTTCTTCAGGCGCAGACGCAGCGCAGGGAGTGCAGCCGCAGAAGGAAGAGGCAGCAGGGTATGCACAGCCTTACAGTCAGATAGCGGACGAAGTAGTCAGCCGTCTTGAGCAGAAGGGTGATATGCATTTCAGAATGCAGCTCGAACCTGAAAACCTTGGAACGATTGATGTGGAAATGAAAATTTCCGAAGGAAAGCTGATGATTGATATTATGTCTCATCTTTCCGGCACGCATCAGCTTCTTTCAAGTCAGGTTGACAGACTTATTACAAGCCTTGGCCTTCAGAATGTTCAGGTTGAAAGTATCACGGTTGATTCCGGCTCGTCGGTAAAAGCGATAGAAAGTGAAGCGGCAGCTATGAATACCGGCAATTTCGATCGCGATGCACAGCGTGAGAACGGACAGGACGCACAGAAAAACAGACAGAATCGTATAACATCGATGATAGATTCGAACGAAGATTTATCCGATATGACCGATTTTATCGGCATGATGAGAGACGGATCGAGAAAAATGGATTATATGGTATAGTCCGGAAAGGAGGAAATTATGGCAATCGACGGCATATACTACACAGGAAATACAAATCTTACGACAAGCACAAAAGCATCGTCTACCGGTTCAAATTCACTGAACATGGAAGATTTTATCAACCTGATGGTAGCGCAGCTGGAAAACCAGGACATGTATAATACAGTGGACAACACTGAATATATGAGTCAGCTGGCACAGTTTTCCATGATAGAATCGTTGAATTCGCTCGTATCGTCAATGGAGAACCTCAACGAGGTCAACCTGGCAACTTACAGCTCGACAATGGTAGGTAAGGATGCAATCATTACCGTGCCTGCAGGCGAGGGAACAGAACAGGATGAAAGCGGTAACAGTGTTATCCGCGGAAGAATTGACGGAGTTACGTATTACGAAGGAAACAATTATGTGATTGTAGATGGCAAACAGTATCCGGTTACGGATGTCGCAGCTCTTTATGAAGCAGGAACCTATTCAGAGGATCCTCAGGCAAAAGCAATGGAGCAGGCAGCGGAAAAAGTAGCCGAAGAACTTGCTGATGCGCTTGCACCTGCATTGAGCGGAAACGGAGAGGTTTAGCGCAGCAGATTTCAAAATCATAAAAACCAATTCGGGTTTTAAAGAGGTTGAAGCTATGACAAATTTTAACAATTACAATTTAAACGATGCCTTTATCAGGCAGGCAGACAGATTATCCAAAAGCACGGAAGTATCACAAAATCAGAAATCGCAGAAGGCAGTTTCCGATGGGGAAAGCTTTCAGGAAATACTGGACAAACAGGTAACAAGCAAGATATCTTTCTCAAAGCATGCGGCATACCGCACGGAACAAAGAAGTATCGAAATAGGTCAGAGTGAACTTGATAAGCTTGGAAGTGCATGTGAAAAAGCGAGTGAAAAAGGTATAAAAGATGCCTTGATAGTGATGAAAAATTCTGCTTTCATCGTGAACACACCTAACAAAGTGGTTGTCACGGTTGTGGATAAAGACAGTATGGCCGACAATGTATTTACAAATATCGACGGTGCCTTATTTATATAGCCGGACCTTCTGGAGGCTATGGAATTTTGAACGACAGATAAATTCCGTAAAGGCGCAGAAAGGGGATTTAATATGTTAGCATCAATGTACTCAGCAGTATCGGGACTGCAGGCTCACCAGACAAAAATGAACGTTATCGGTAACAATATCGCAAACGTTAACACTTATGGTTTTAAGAAGAGCAGAGCAACATTCGCAGATGTTTTTTATCAGACATTGCAGGGTTCTTCGGCAGCAACACAGACTACGGGAGGAACCAACAGCAATCAGCTTGGTTACGGAGCATCGGTCAATACGATTGACGTTCTTCACACCACAGCAGGAAGCTCTACAACAGACAGAGCTATGGACGTATATATCAACGGAGAAGGGTACCTGGCAGTCAAAGATGCCAATGGTACCGTAAACTATACAAGAGTAGGAATTTTGTCCTTTGACGCTTCCGGAAATCTTGTTGACGGAAACGGAAATTATGTACTTTGTTTCAGACTTGATGACGAAACGGGACAGCCTCAGCTGAACGCAGACGGAACCACATCGGTACAGAATCTTACAAAAGTAACAATTCCGGTGGAAGATCTGGACAAATACACCAGTATTTCAATCGGTTCAAGCGGAGAAATTACCGCAATCAAGGAAGGTAACCAGCAGTTTACCGTAGGGCAGACAAGCTGGATCGACAGTGCTGCAGAACTCGACGAAGACTGCACGCTTACAGGAAGTGTCAATATTACCGAAATTTCAAACGTAAAGACTACTTTTACGGCAACAGCAGCAGCTTCGATGAAGCTTCCTGCAAATGTTACGTCGATTACGGGAACTTCGGGAGGAGATACTCTCAATGTTAACGGCGATTTGAACTTCACCTATGCAGTGAAAGATGTAACGGCAGCAACAAAGGAAATGTTCTCACTTACTTACAAGGATCTTGACGGAAACGACAAGACTCTTTCGGCAGATACGCTGACTTTGGGAAGCACGACAAATCCAAGCGACCCGGCAGAAAATCCTGACAGCGTCACACTTACTTACAAGGTTCCGGACAGAGAACTTGACGAAAACGGTGATGTTACATATACGGATTTCACGGTAGAGATTGAATTCGGGGGAGTTACTTCTTTTACAAACAGCAAGAGCAAGGATGAAACAAAAGGCATTGCTTATATAGAAAGCACAACTACTGCCGAAAATCTTGCAAACATGGACATGAAGGGTGACGTTACGGTTGCCTACAATGTCGACAGTACAATAACGGCAAAAGACGCAAGTGATTTTAAACTTCAGTTCACAAAGCTTGACGGAACTTCGCCAGCTCCGCTTACGGCAGCATCCGTAACGCTTGACAATGATACTACACCTACAGTTGCAACGCTTACATTCAATGTACCGACAACAGACGGCGGTACTGCACCATATACCGTTGAAATCACACTCGTAAGTGCAACGGCAATGGATGGTAATTCTGGAAGCATCAAGGTTGGCGAAGCAAAAAGAACATATGCGCTTGACGGAACAAATTACGCTTCCGTAAAGACAAATATCGGAACGAACGAAGTGTCTTCAATGGATATTACAATTTCGACATTTAACAAAGCAGGCGAGACCCTTGAAGCAACTGCTACATGGACCGATTCGGCGTCGGATCTCAGTCAGCTGACATTTGAGCCGGTACAGACAGGAACCACTACTACAACAGGCGGAACTTCCGGAAAACTGACTCTCAATGTCGACAACGAGACCATGGCTACAACAATAACCAAAAAAGGTCTGAAAAAGATGATTGATTCAATCGGAAACATTTCAACCGGAGACGGTACCCCTACAAAACTGGCACACCTTGCACTTGCAACATTTACAAACGACGGCGGACTTACAGAGTGCGGAGAAAACTACTACCAGCCGGGAAATAACTCGGGAACTGCGGTTATTAAAACACCGGGAACAGGCGGAACAGGAAATCTCAGAGCTGGAGCTCTTGAAATGTCAAATGTGGACCTGGCATACGAATTCACGGAAATGATTATATGCCAGCGCGGTTTCCAGGCTAACACAAAGATGATTACAGTATCTGACCAGATTCTTGAAGAACTTGTAAACATGAAGAGATAATTTAATATTTGCTTTTCCACGGCGGGGTCTGACTCCGTTCGTGGAAAACAATGTTATTTATAAAATTATGTGGAATTAGCGAGGCAAAGTATGATAAAATTAACAAGACTAGGCAAAAAAAGTAACGAGCCTTTCATTTTGAACTGCGAGCTTATTGAAACTATCGAGGAAAAGCCCGATACAACAATCACACTTCTGAATGGAAAGCATTTTGTGGTAGTTGAAAGCGCCGCGGAGGTTATATCCATGGTTATGCAGTTTAAGAGGAGCATTCACAGAGGTTAGGGAGAAACTCTGTGTCTGTGATATTTTTTGAAGCACCCCGCATATGGGAACGGCGGGGACTGTGCGAAACGCAGGGAAGCGGCGCGAAAGCGCAGTAGCATAGGGAGTAGATTATGGAAATTACTACACTTATAGGTTTTGTGGCTGCACTGGCAGCAATTCTGTTTGGAATCAGCTTTGGTAGCGATGGGATTGATTTTGGAAATCTGATGAACTTCTTTGACCCAACAAGTCTCTTTATAGTTATCGGAGGTACGATTTTTGTACTTCTGGCATCTTTCCCACTCAAGTATTTCTTGAATATCCCAAAACACTTCAAAGCAATCATCAAAAAAGGAAGCGGCAATTCGCTTGAATATGTAGAAATTATTACGGAACTTTCCAGAGAAGCAAGAAAGAAAGGTCTGTTGGCGCTTGAAGACAAGGCAAATGCGTTTGAAGACCAGTTCCTCAAGGAAAGCGTTTTGCTTATTGTAGATGCTATTGAGCCTGAGAAACTCAAACTGTGGTTTGCCCAGAAGCTCGAATACATCGAAAAGAGAAATGATGACGAGAGAAGCTTTTATGATTCGGGAGCGGCTCTTGCACCGGCATTCGGGATGCTCGGTACGCTTATCGGTCTTATCAACATGCTGAAATCGATGAATCTCGAAGGAGGAGCGGAATCTCTCGGATCCGACATGTCGGTTGCCCTGATTACGACCTTCTACGGTTCGTTTCTTGCAAACGTATTTTTCACGCCTATGTCAACGCATCTTGCCATTGCGCAGCAGAGGGAACTTCTTTTGAAGGAAATGATTATCGAAGGTGTTATTTCCATAAAAGAAGGTGAAAATCCGAAATATATTCAGGAAAAACTTATGAACTTCCTGGACCCTAAAGAAATCAGCGGCGGTGAAGGCGGCAAAAAGAAAAAGGGTAAAGGCGACGGCGGAGGCGGAGACGAGTAAACCGGATAGTGCAGGGAAGAGGAAATTAAGATGGCCAAGAAACAAGTTAACAAGGATGCATGGCTTGCAACCTACGGCGATATGATTACTCTGATTCTGGTGTTCTTCGTTTTGCTGTATTCGATGTCCTCAATTGATGAGGAGAAGTACAGACTTTTAGTAAAAGCGTTTACGGCGGATCCGGAGACTCTGGAGCAGATTGCCATGGAAGAAACGGAAGAAAGGGCAGAGACACTTGAAACGAAGCCGGGAGCAAAAATGGGCTCGGCAGTCGATGTTGATGCTAAGGAAATAGAAGACCTCGAACAGCTTTATCAGTATTTACAGCAGTATGTTCAGGAGAACAATCTTGAATCTTCCGTAGCGGTTGCAAAGACCGACAATATGGTATATATCAGGTTTGTTTCGACCTTGTTCTTTGAGCCTGACAAGGCAGTGCTCAAACCGGGGGGCGAAGGAATTCTTGATGACCTTGCACCGGCAATGGCTTCGGTCGAAAATGTGGCAGAGGTGTATAGGATAGACGGACATACGGCAGAGGCTGCGGGAAGCTCCACCGATGACAGGGCTCTCTCCACAGACAGAGCAAATGCGGTTCTCAAATATCTTGAGGAAAATTATATCAGCGATCCGTCAAAACTGGTGGCATCGGGATTTGGACGCTACAGACCGGTGGCTCCGAACGATACTGAAGAAAATATGGCGCAGAACAGAAGAGTTGAGATTCTTATATCAAAGACTGACGAGGTTCAGGATGCGCTTGCAGAAATATACAAACAGCTGGACGGAAGCGGAGGCACTGAAGAAGCTGAGGCCTCCGAAGAAGGCGGAGATTCGCAATAGAAGTCGCGAAAGGCAGGGGAACGCCCGTAACGTGACTCACAACAGACGGGTAACTGACCGAAAGGTTATACACAAACAGGAGAGATTGATATGGCAGAAATTCTTTCGCAAAGCCAAATTGATATGCTCCTTAGCAGCTTGACAGGAGGTGGCGCAGGTGCCGCCGGCGACGGTGACGCCGGGGCAGCCGAAGGGGACGCAGCTCCCGGAGGGCTTGCCAAGGATGCCGGGGCACAAAAGAAAGTCAAGGAATACGACTTCAGAAGTCCAAAGCTTTTCACAAGAGAACAACTTAAACTTCTTTACAGTATTTATGAAAATTATGCCAGAATAGTCTCATCGTTTATCACAGGAATGCTTCAAACATACTGTCTTGTGGAAATAGTCGAGGTTGAGGAACAGCAGTATTACGAATTCAACAATGCCCTGCCGGATTCGGTACTTGTCGGACTTCTCGATTTTGACGTAAAGGATGACGACATGGACGAAAACCTTGTGCTCATGGAAATGTCCAAGGATATAGGGTTTACGGCAATAGACAGATTCCTCGGCGGAGTGGGAGTTCCGATTGAAGAAGACAGAGAATACACGGAAATAGAAATTACGCTTATAGAGCATCTTTTCAAAGGAATGATAGGCCTTATGAAAAACGTATGGGCAGATCACCTTGAGATTGCTCCTAGGCTGATGAAAATAGAAACAAACTCCAGAATACTTCAGGGCATAAGCGCAGACGAAAATGTAGTTATCGTGGTTATGAGCATTCTGGTAAATGAAACACAGGGAAAACTTACATTGTGTATCCCGGCCGTTACGCTGGACTCAATGTTTAAGAAAAAAGCTCTTATGAGCAAAAGAAATCAGCGAAAAGGTGATGCGCTGACAGAAGCACAGCGACGGGCAGGGATTATTAACGAAATCAACAAAACCGATTTGGAAGTTACCGCAGTTTTAGGGCACACGACGGTTATGTCGGAGGAACTGGTGAAGTTGGAGATTGGGGACGTTATACTTTTGAACAAACCTGAAAATTCACTGGTAGATCTTCTTGTTGAGGGTTCGCTCTGGTTCAGAGGTGAACTGGGATTACACAACAAGAAAAAAGCAGTTGCCATAAGAGAACTCTACAAGAAAGGAAGTGAATCTACCCTATGATCGATGAGGAATCAAGACTTACCGACATGGAATGTGATGTCATAGGCGAAATCATGAATATAAGCATGGGTTCGGCGGCCACCGCTTTATCGACCGTGCTTGACACAAAAGTAAATATTACTACGCCAAAGATTGAAAGCACCGACATAGAGGCACTGGATTTTTCTTATCTGGAGCCTGTAATCGGCGTCCTGATTAAGTATGTCGAAGGCATTGACGGTTCGAATGTTCTTCTGATGAAGGAATCGGATATGAAACATATCCTTTGTCACCTTCTTTCAATTGAAGAGACTGATGATTTTGAGTTTGATGAGATAAGTTCCAGCGCAATCTGCGAAATTATGAACCAGATGATGGGTTCATCAGCAAGTGCACTGGCATCATTTCTGGGAAAACCGGTAAATATTTCACCTCCGGAAATCCTGGATGTGGCAAATACAAAAAATGTAAGAGAACTGTTCTCAATTAAAGGAGATTCTGTAGTCAGCATTAAATTCCAGCTTAGTGTGGAAGGCATAGTCGAGAGTGAATTTATCAGTGCACTTGAGACAAAGCTTGCAAAAGAAATGGTTAAGATGACCCTTGGGATGAGCGACGGCGGCGAAGAAGGGATGAACGCGGAAGCGGCTGCAGCAGCGCCTGCACCTGAAGCAGTGCCTGCACCTGAAGCAGCGCCTGCACCTGAGGCAGCGCCTGCGCCTGAGGCAGCGCCTGCACCTGCGCCGGCACCTGCACCTGCGCCGGCACCTGCAGCGGCACCTGCGCCGGCACCTGCAGCAGTACCGCCGGTACCGGATCCGGCAGCATATCCGCCTCAGGGAGGCTATCCTCCGTATCCGTATCCACCTTATCCGTATCCGCCTCAGGGAGGCTATCCGGGATATCCTCCTCAGGGCTACGCACCGCCGCAGGCAGCAGCACCGCCACAGCAGGCTCCTGTGACGCCAAAACCTATGGTTGACGCATCGCCGTACGCCTACAAACCTCTCGGAATGGGGGATGCGGCAGATGATGACAATAGCAACAATCTGGAACTGATTATGTCGGTTCCGATACAGCTTACAGTCGAACTTGGAAGGACCAAAAAGAAAATCAAAGATATTGTAGAGCTTTATCAAGGCAATATCGTAGAGCTTGACCGCCAGGCAGGCGACCAGGTAGACATCATGGCCAACGGAAGACTGATAGCAAAAGGTGACGTTGTTGTAGTTGATGACAATTACAGTGTACGTATTACCGAAATTATAAAGAGCAAAGAAGTTCCGCCCGTATAGAGATAAAAACAGCTGACGGGAATGAGATTATCACTTTTTAAGAAAAGGAGTACGAAATGAGCAAAATTTTAATCGTTGACGATGCGGCATTCATGCGCATGATGGTTAAGGACAACCTGAAGAAAGCCGGATTCACAGATTTTATTGAAGCCGGCAACGGAGAAGAAGCAATGGCTCTGTTCACAGAACACAAGCCGGAGCTGGTTCTTTTGGACATCACAATGCCGGTTATGGACGGAATCCAGACTCTGACAGCAATTAAGCAGGCCAATCCGGCTGCAAAGGTTGTAATGTGTTCTGCAATGGGCCAGGAGGCAATGGTAGTTGAAGCTATCAAGCTGGGAGCTCTTGACTTTATTGTTAAGCCGTTCAAGCCTGACAGACTTATTCAGACTGTTAAGAGCGTTCTGGGCGAGCAGTAGGAGGAAAAAACGGTGGTTCAGGATGTGATTTCAGTGGTGTTTGCGCTGATTGCCATGATTGCGGTGATAGTACTGGCTTATTATGCAAGCCGCTGGTACGCGCGAAGGGTTGGCGTATTTGGCGGAGCAAAGCATATGAAAGTGGTTGACCGCCTTGTGGTAAGCAGAAACGGCTCCATCATTATTCTCGATTTGGATGGCGAGCAGTACATGGTAGGCATAAGCGATTCAAACATTCAGATTATGAAGCAGCTTGAAACACCTATTCCGTTTGAACGAAAGACGGCTGCCGAGATTCAGAAAATGAGCTTTGGCAAAGCATTAAAAACTGTAATTCAGCAAAAGGTAAACGCAGATGAAGACGATGACCGGAACTAAAAACCGAATGATGTCTGTTCTGCAGAAGTTTCTTCTGTCGGCGGGCATAATTATGATGACATTTAATTTCACGCTTGCGAGGGTATATGCGGAGTCTCCGGTTCAAGTGGCAATAAACGGTGAAGGATCTGATGTTGTAAGGGTTATCGTAGTTCTTACCATTATTTCGCTTGCGCCTTTCCTGCTTCTGATGATGACCTGCTTTGCACGTGTTATCATTATATTTTCCTTTCTGCGAAATGCACTCGGCACTCAGTCCACTCCGCCTAATCAGGTACTTGTGGGGCTGGCTCTGTTTGTCACGTTTTTTATCATGCAGCCTGTTCTTACCGAGGTGTATGATGTTGCATTGCAGCCTTACAACGACGGTATTATTCAGACTGATGAATTTCTTGACAAGGCGGCGGAGCCTATCAAGGAATTTATGCTGAACCAGACGACCAAGGAAGACGTGGAACTGTTCAAAACTCTTTCGGCAGACAGTGAGGAACTCGAAAAAATCGAAGGAACCAAGCTTCCTATGAGTATTGTCTGCCCCGCTTTTATCACAAGCGAACTGAAAAGGGCATTCCTGGCCGGCTTCATGATTTATATACCATTCCTGATTATAGACCTTGTCGTGGCAAGTACGCTTATGTCTCTGGGAATGATTATGCTGCCGCCGGTATCAATAGCACTGCCTTTCAAGATTATGCTGTTTGTAGTAGTTGACGGCTGGGGGCTTTTGATAAAGACCCTTGTTATGACTTATAACTGACGATGACGGAGGAGAAAAGAAGTGACAACATCAGAGTTGATGGAAATTTTCAGAGACGCCGTGCTAACGGGACTGAAAATAGCAGGACCGATACTTGTGCTCAGTATTCTTGTCGGCCTTGTTATTGCTGTTTTTCAGGCGGCAACTTCTGTTAATGAGCAGACACTGACCTTTGTGCCGAAGCTTGTGGTTATAGGTGTTGTAATGGTTCTGTTCGGAGGATGGATGCTCCAGCAGATGGTGGATTTTGTTTACAGGATATTTGAAGTCATTTCCACCATATAGCTTCGCGGGTGATCAAAGTGGCACTGAATTATATTGACAATTTCAATACATATCTTATATTCCTCTTTGTTTGTTGCCGCATGGCGGGTCTGGTCTTTTTCAATCCGATATTCGGACGTTCAAGCATCCCGGTTATTGTCAAAATAGGGCTTTCACTGGGTCTTGCATTAAATACAACGGCAGTTTATCAGGGCGTATTCGTCCAGGATTATTCTGCTATAGAAACTTTTTTGTCCATGGCGAAAGAATTTGCCGTGGGCTTTGCCATAGGCTATGTTGTGAACATATTTATGGCGGTTTTTCACCTTGCGGGAGAGGTTATGGATTTGCAGATGGGCTACAGTATGGCCACAATGTATGATCCTTCCAGCAATTCAAACATTTCCGTAACGGGTAATCTCGTTACGATTATGTTTACACTTTTGTTTTTTATCACCGACAGTCATTTGAATCTGATGGTGGTTGCCTCAAAATCTTATTCCGTTATTCCGATAGGAATGAGCGGTCTGAGTAAAGAATGCGGTGTATATGCAATTGAACTGTTCGGCAATATGTTTACCTACGCGGTTCAGCTGGCAATACCGATTATAGTGGTTGAAGTGGTGGTCGAAGTCGCAGTCGGCATACTAATGAAGATGGTTCCGAATATCAACGTATTCGTAGTTAACCTTCAGCTCAAGATGATTGCGGGCTTTGTTGCTTTATTCACACTGATTCCGGTTATAGTAAAATTCCTTTCAAAACTGAATGAAATTATGATGGAAGATATCCGGACAATGATAACATTTCTTGTATAGCTTCAAAGAGCATGTGCAAAAAGGGGGGATAAGCTTTGGCTGAAGCAAATAAGACCGAAAAGGCCACTCCCAAAAAGCGAAAAGACCAACGAAAGAAAGGTAATACCTTCCAAAGTAAGGATGCAGTAAGCGTTGCGGTGGTTCTTGTAGGATTCGTACTTCTGATGAAGCTTGGAAGCTTTATTGTATTGCAGCTGGTTGATGTTTATGAGGACCAGCTTGCGCTTGCAGCAGATACGACAGTGCTGACGGTTGCCGCATGCGGGGTTGTTATGAGAAACATAGTAATTACCCTGTTTATATGTACCGTTCCGCTTCTTCTGATGATATCGCTTACGATTATCATCACATCCGGTGTTCAGACAAAGTTTCTTTTTTCGCCGGAGCTTATCAAATTCAAGTTTAACAGAATTGACCTGTTGCAGGGCATTAAGCGAATGATTTCGCTCAGGTCGATCGTTCAGCTTATAAAATCAATTTTAAAGATACTGGTGATTTTCGTCTTAATATACAGCAGTATCACGGGACTTTTGAAAGTTGCACCGGACATGCTTTCGGCAAGTCTGGGTAATAATATAGACTATATGCTTGATACCATCTGGTCGATGGTTATCAAAATCTGTGTT
Source organism: Clostridia bacterium (assembly GCA_024693105.1). Classification (GTDB taxonomy): domain Bacteria; phylum Bacillota; class Clostridia; order Peptostreptococcales; family Anaerovoracaceae; genus JAILLO01. The sequence continues at coordinate 12,402 of JAILLO010000029.1, forward strand.
CTTTCGGTCGGCATCGCCGTCATTGACTGGGCATACCAGAGATATGACTACGAGAAAAAGCTGATGATGACCAAACAGGAGGTCAAGGACGAATACAAACAGACAGAAGGAGATCCTCTGATAAAGGGTCAGATCAGACAGCGCCAGCGTAAGATGAGTATGAATCGTATGATTCAGCAGGTTCCGGGCGCAGACGTAATCGTCAGAAACCCGACGCATTTTGCAATTGCACTAAAGTACGATCAGAATAAAGACCCTGCACCGATTGTTCTGGCAAAGGGCCAGGATTTGGTGGCAGAGAGGATTATAAAAGTTGCAGAGGAAAACGATATTCTCATGATGGAAAATCCGCCTCTTGCAAGAAGCCTCTACAAGGAGACGGAGGTGAACGGCTATGTTCCTACGGAATTCTACGGAGCGGTTGCCGAAGTGCTTGCATGGGTATACAAGCAAAAAGATATTAAGATAGAAAAAAGGGCTGATTAATGAAATTACTAAAGAATGCGGTAGTAATATTTGTAATAAGCGTAGTGGCGCTGATCATCATACCGCTGCCGACACCGATACTGGACTTCATGTTCATTACCAACATCGCGCTATCTTTGATCATTCTTTTAACAACGATGTATATAGGGGGACCACTGGAGTTTTCAATCTTCCCCTCGATGCTGCTGATTACTACTCTTTTGCGGCTGGCACTTAATATTTCTTCCACACGTCTTATTTTGTCGGAAGGAGGAAATGCGGGGAAAGTCATCGAGACCTTCGGAAGCTTTGTTCTCGGGGGAAATGCGGTAGTTGGCTTCATTGTCTTTCTCATAATTATCATTGTTCAGTTCGTCGTAATCACCAAGGGTACTGAGCGTATCGCGGAAGTTTCGGCAAGATTTACTCTCGATGCAATGCCGGGAAAACAGATGGCGATTGACGCAGACCTTTCTTCCGGAATTATATCGGAGCAGGAAGCAAAGGCACGAAGAGAAAGAGTTCAAAGAGAGTCGGAATTTTACGGGGCCATGGACGGAGCTACAAAGCTCGTCAAGGGCGATACAATAGCATCAATAGTTATAGCGGCAATCAATCTTATAGCCGGTTCCATTATCGGTATGGTGCAGGGTGGCATGGATTTTTCAACCGTCCTTTCGGTTTATTCCATCGCAACCGTAGGTGACGGTCTTGTCAGTCAGTTGCCTGCGCTTATGATTTCAACCGCAACAGGTATGATTGTTACAAGAGCGGCCGCAGAAGGCAACCTCAATGAGGATGTCAAAAAGCAGTTCCTCTCCCAGCCTAAGGTTCTTCTTATGGCAGGCGCGGTAATTCTGCTGCTTGCTGTGATTCCGGGATCGCCAAAAGCACAGATTGTTGTACTTTCGGCAGTGCTTATCACTCTTGGAGTGATGCTTCTGACTTCCGAAAGGAAGAAAGAAAAAAAGGCCGAAACCGAAGAAACCGACCAGATGCAGATACAGCCGGAACAGATCAGCGAGACGGATTTTTACAGAAACATCGACAATGTCTACAATCTGCTTGGTGTTGAAGCCATCGAAATGGAATTCGGTTACTCGCTTCTGCCTCTTGTAGACGAAGGCAGCGGCGGAAGCTTTATTGAAAGAATTGTTATTTTCAGAAAGCAGTTTGCACTCGATATGGGTGTTGTTATACCTACGGTCAGACTTCGTGACAACGGCCTGATCAATCCAAACCAGTATCTTATAAAGATACGCGGTGAGGAGGTTGCAAGCGGGGAAGTGCTTGTTGATTATTATCTGGCGCTTGATCCGGGTAACAGTACCGGACCGATAGAAGGTATCGATACTGTTGAACCGGCATATAAGATACCGGGCAAATGGATTACCGAATCCGAAAAAGAAATAGCAGAAATCTACGGATATACCGTTATTGACGCATTATCCGTAATTGTCACCCATATGTCGGAGGTTATAAGGCATCACATCCACGAGCTTATCAGCAGACAGGACATCAACGTGCTTCTGCAAAATGTCGAAAAGAACAACAAGGCAATTGTTGAGGATGTTGTGGGCAAGGTTATTTCCGTGGCAGATCTTCAGAAGATACTTGTAAATCTCCTCAAAGAGGGCGTTCCTATCAGAGATATGGAAAGCATTCTCGAGGCGGTCGGAGATCAGGGAACCATGGTAAAGGATACCGACATGCTGACAGAATATGTACGTCAGAAGCTTAAGAGAACTATTACCAGAAAGTACACCGACGGTGCAGCACTGAAGGTAATTACACTGGATCAGAACATCGAAAATGCAATACTGAATTCAGTCAAGAAGTCGGAACACGGCACATATCTTACACTCGATCCGCAGACTGTCCAGGCAATTGTGGAAGCTGTGGCAGGCCAGATGGAGAAACTGAAGGATATTCTTCAGACACCGATTATTCTGACTTCTCCGATAGTCAGATTATATTTCAAGAGACTGATAGATCAGTTCCAGCCGAATATCGTTGTTTTATCTTTCAACGAAATCGATACAGATATTCAGATTCAGGCTGTAGGTGCGGTTCAGATAGGCGACAGATAGGGAGTCGCGGGCACACAGACCTAAAAATGAAGTGGCGGGCGCAATGTAAGCGAAACAGGAGCGGCAGATGGAAGAAGTTCTTAGGGAAGAAGACAACAATTACATAGAGCTTTGGGAACCGTATCTCAAGTCGGGCAGCATTGAAGACAGAAACGATCTTGTTCTCAGATATACCGATCTGGTCAAGCGGATAGTGCTGCGTTTTCGTGGCAGCTACAGCAATTATGCTCAGATGGATGATATGATTAATCAGGGAATAATTGCGCTTATTGACGCGGTGGAGAAGTTCGACCCGCATCTGGGCAACAAATTTGAAACCTTTGCTTCAGTAAAAATCCGCGGAGCGGTTATCGACTTTATGAGAAAGCAGGACTGGGTTCCCAGAAACCAGCGCAATCTTGCAAAGGAGCTTGATGATGCATATGGGGCGCTTTATTCCGAGACCGGCGAAGAACCGACAAAGGAAGAACTGGCAGACTATATGGGAATAACTCCGGCAGGTCTTGAGAAAATACTTGAGCAGAGGCAGAACTCAATGGTTCTTTCGTACGAGGAAGCTATCAACGAGAAGATGATGGTAGCGGCTCCGATTGTAGAAAACAGGAGCGATAACGAAACGCCGGAGGGTGTCCTTCTTTACGGAGAGCTCAAGGAGAAGCTTGCAGAGGCAATTGACCTTCTCAATGAAAAAGAGCGTCTTGTCGTTACACTTTATTATTACGAAAATCTAAAACTTAAAGAAATTGCAGAGGTTATGGGAATCACCGAGTCGCGAGTTTCACAGATACATTCGGCATCGATTGTAAAGATGAAAAAAAGACTTGTTGATTATTGATATTAATTAAAAAACGGTCCAAAAGCACGGCTTTTGGGACCACAGCAGAGAATCATTAAAAAAGCGGAAACTCCGGTTTCATTGAGGCGGAGGGACTGCAGACGGGGTATTAACAGGCGAAAGGAGCAGAATTATGATCAGAGGTTTTTATACGGCAGCATCCGGCGCGCTGACGCAGCAGAAAACACTGAATGTGGTGGCAAATAATATTTCCAATATTTCCACCGTGGGTTTTAAGTCGCAGAATACGGTGACTACATCGTTTTATGACCATATCGTTTCAAGAATGAGCAACCTGAACAAGGGTGATTTGCTTCAGCCGATAGGTCCGGGAACTTTTCTTTCCGTTACACTCGGGGAGTATACTAATTACGGGCAGGGTGCATTTGAAAATACGGATATACCTACAAATGTTGCAATAAACGGCAAGGGATATTTTATGATTGAAACAGAGAAGTACGGAAACGTTCTTACAAGAAACGGTCAGTTTTCGATAAGCGATGACGGATTTCTTGTACTTGAGGGCCTCGGCAGGGTACTGAGCGAGGACGGAGAGCCTATTGAGCTTACCGTAAGTGACATTACCATTGACAGGAACGGTATGATTCATGACAGTGAAGGCGAAGAGCTTGCAAAGATTTTTGTCGGCACGGTTGAAGAAAATACAGAACTCAGAAAAGTCGGGGAAGATTTCTTTGTTACAAAGGACGGCAGTGATTTTATCGTCCAGGCAGAGGATCAGTACGACGTTATTCAGGGCAAAATCGAAAAGTCAAATGTAGGACTTTCCGAGCAGCTCACAAAAATGATTGAGGCGCAGAGAAGCTTCCAGTCCTGTACGCAGGTTCTGAAGATGTATGACCAGGTTAATGACCAGAGTATAGTACTGGGAAGCATTACATAATTTTCCCTTCCGGGAACAGATGAACTTTCCGGCAGAGTAAAGGAATGACCTTTATAATGACCGGGCGGTGACAGAGCAATTTTGAGACAGGAGGAGAAAAGATGATCAGAGGATTTTATTCGGGCGCATCGGGCCTGATTGCACAGCAGTCGAATCTTGATGTTGTGGCAAATAATATGGCAAATACGGGGACTGTGGGCTATAAGCCGCAGAAAGCAAATTTTCAGACGCTTCTTTATGAAAATGTCAACGGAGCACTTCCGCCGATCAGTACGGGACACGGTACAAGAATTCAGCAGGTGACTACAAATTTCAAGGCAGCCAATCTGCAAAAGACAGATGCGGAGCTTGACTTTGCGATAGTTGACAACGACGGATTTTTCGCTATAGAAACACCGGATGAGGAAGCAAATATTTATTATACGAGGGCAGGAAACTTCCAGTGGCTTGTTGACGGTGATACAAGGACTCTTGTGACCGGCAACGGTGAATATGTTCTTGACGCGGACGGCAGTCACATCGAGCTTGACGCGGATCAGGAAATTGAGCCGGGCATGATAGGTGTTTTTGACATGCCGAACCCATACGGGATGATGCCTGTAGGCAGCAACAGATATGCACTTACAGATGCTTCCGGAGAGGCTGAGGTTGTCGAAAATCTTAAGCCGGTGCAGGGCTATCTTGAAAATTCAAAGACAGATATCGCAGCGGAAATGGTTAAAATGATTGAAGCTTCCAGAGCTTTTTCAATGAACGCAAAGGTTGTGACTACAGCAGATGAAATAGAGCAGACGGTTAATTCGCTGCGTTAGTAAAACCATCTGACTGAAATTCAGGGATAAAGTTGCAATTGATATGTGTAAAAAGATTTCTTTGTGTTTGCATTATTTTTCTAGGAGGAAATCATGAGCGAAGAAAAATTACAGACGGAACAGACAGGACAGACGGGACAGCCGGAACAGGAACAGCAGCAGACCGTCAATCATTCCGTTGAAGTTGAAATAGACGGAAATGGTATGAAGGGCTACATTAAAATTGTTAAGGGAACACCGGATGCTCCGCCAATTGAAATTTCGGATCTGAGGAATGCGCTTAAGGAGAACGGAATTGTGTACGGAATTAAGGAATCCGCAGTTGAGAAACTGGCGGCACGTCCTATTTACGGCATCAGAATCGAAGTCGCCGCAGGACTCCCGACAGAGGACGGTAAGGACGGGTTTATAGACTTTTTTGTAAAGAAGGATTCGGAATACAAGCCGGATCTTCCGCAGGAAGGAACAATCGATTACAAAAACCTGGATTATTTCCAGATGGTAAAAGAAGGCCAGATGCTTGCTGCAATTACAAAGGAGACCGAAGGAACAGCGGGAATGGATATTCTCGGAACAGAACTGCCGCCGAAACCGGGCAGACCGGTTCACAGCCCGAGAGGAAAGAACACATCCTTCAACGAAGACGAAACCGTACTGTATGCGGACTGCGACGGTATGGTAAGATTTACGGGTCAGACAATCGACATAAATGATATTATGCGTATTGTTACCGATGTAAATCAGAAAACGGGAAATATAAGATTCACAGGCGATGTTATAATCGACGGCGATGTATGCTCCGGCTACAGCATTGAAGCGGGCGGAAACGTCGTTATAAAAGGCATGGTTGAAGGCGCGCATATCGAGGCGGGCGGAGATGTTCAGGTAGGAAAAGGAATTAACGGCGAAAGCGGTGACGTCACTGTTGATGTCGGAGGCACTCTTCGCTGCAAGTATATCGAAAATGCATGTGTAAATGTTCAGGGCGATATAATTGCGGATTACATTATCGACAGCCGTGTTACCTGCATGGCAAATATTGATATAAGTAACGGCAGAGGCGTTCTTGTAGGGGGCGAAACAAAGGTTAAGGGAGAACTTTCCGCAAAGGACGTCGGAAGCGAGCGTGAAAAAGTAACAAAGATTGAGATTCTCGGTCAGGAGAATCTTGATTCCGAGTATCTGATAAGCCTGAAAAACCAGAGAGAAGAACTCAACGGTACGCTTCAGCAGCTTCAGCAGACATATAAAAAATTCTATTCGCCTATAAAGACGGATGACGATCCGTACAAGGAACAGCTTCTTGTTATAAGCAAGCAGATGGAGCTTATACAGCCGAAGCTGAATGAGCTTAATGCCGAAATCGCTTCAATTCAGCACAACTGGACGGTAGATTATATCGGTGCGGTTGTCTGCAAGAGAAAGATGTTTCACGGTGTAAAAATCTTTTTCGGTGAAGCTTTGTTCACATTTAATCTGGACAGTCTTGAGAGATGCCGCGTATGCTGGGCAGAAGGAGAAATTATTCAGCAGACGCTGTAGAAAACATTTTTTCGGGGAGAGTGGAAAACTTTGGAATCTGCAATTATATCAAAATTCAAAAAAATGGAGCTCGTTGACCTTGAAGGAAGAACTCTTCTGGCTACCACAGATGTCAGGCTTGATGAAGAGACTAACAGAATTCAGCTCCACGGAAGAGATTTTGACTGCATAGATGCCGATACACTTGTCACGGCAGTAGGATATATGGATGACGGTATTCTTCTGATGGATGCTGTTGTTTCGATTTCGACACGGATGCAGGCAAATATAGAAATTATTAAAACTCATGAAAAGCAGGAAAGGCGTTCTTCACTGAAGGTGAGGACAAGTTTCAAAACAAGGATCATAAAGGTCAGAATAAATCGTCCGAATGCGAAGATTATGTATCAGAATACCGATATAGAAACGAAAGATCTGAGCATGGGCGGCATAGGCTTTTTCTCAGACAGGCCGTTTTTCAAGAACCAGCTTGTTGACATTCTTATGAATCAGGTTAAGGCAGGGATGACACTTCGTGCAAGGGTGCTCAGACGGTCGGAACTTAAGGACTCCGGATGGAGATACAGGTACGGCTGTTCCTTTGTAAATCTCACACCTGAGGACGAAAGAGCCATATGCGAATTTGTTTTCAAGGCGCAGCTGATAGAGTATCAGAGGCTTAAGGAGCTTGAAATCGAATAAAGGGCAGAAGGAGATACCGGGTTATGGCAAAAGTTATAGCAATTACAAATCAGAAGGGCGGAGTCGGTAAGACTTCAACCGCAAGCGCACTTGCAAGCGGACTTCAGGAGAAAAAATACAAAGTTCTGGCAATAGACCTTGACCCACAGGGCAACCTGGGTTTCTGTCTTGGGGCAGAAACGGAAAATGCGCCTACTGTTTACGACCTGATGAAGGGCGCGGCGAGTATAGAGGATGTTATTCAGACCAATAACGGCATCGATATATTACCCGCAAATATACTCCTTTCCGGAGCGGAACTCGAATTCAGCAATATAGGGCGTGAATTCATGTTAAAGAAGGGAATCGCTCCTGTAATGGATGACTACGATTTTGTGATTATAGACACGCCGCCGGCACTCAATATTCTTACGGTAAATGCATATACGGCGACGGATTATCTCATCATACCGATGGTTCCGGAAATACTCAGTCTTTTGGGAATTTCCCAGCTGACGGAAACGATAGAACTTGTTAAGGGCGTCTATAATCCAAAGATAGAGGTTCTTGGAATCCTGCTCAACAAGTATGATGCGAGGAGGACTCTGACAAAGGACGTCGAAGAAATGGCACAGATGATAGCAAGACAACTGGGGACGAAGGTTTTTACAACTAAGATCAGGGCTTCTGTGGCAGTTGCAGAGGCACCGGCACACGGGCAGAGTGTTTTCAGATATTCGCCTAAATCCAATTCGGCAAAGGATTACAGGCAGTTTATCAAGGAAATTATTTCCCAGAAAGGAATGAAAGATGGCAACTAAAAAGAATAATAAGACAGAGCATGTACTCAAGCTTATTACGAAAAATCAGGAAGAACCTGAAGAGTTTACTCAGCAAGAACAGACTGCTCCCGAGGAATTTCCGGAGGGGGTTCTTGTAGAAAAGATAGAGGCCGAGGATGATGCAGATGAACCTGCAGGGGGGGAACTTGATATGGAGATAGATAAGGCACCTGAGCAGAAACCGGGAGAAGAATTCGAATTTCAGCCTGAGTTGACGCAGGAGAATATTGAAGACAAATCAAAATTGCTTAACCTTGCCGAATTACTGACAGAAGAACTTCTTCCTCAGGTTGTAAGAAGGATGCGTGTATGCGATTGCAAGAACTGTACAAATGATATTCTTGCGCTGGCACTCAATTCACTGCCGCCTAAATACGTTACTACAGACTCCGGCAAGCAGTACAAAATGCTTGAATTGTATAGAGCTCAATACGAAACGGATGTAATAGCCGCGCTCACAAGAGCATGTGTAAGGGTAAAAGGCTGCCCAAGACATGCCTAGGCCGACGGCGGGAAGATTTCAAGAGGTGAGATTTTGTTTAAAAGTTATGATGATTTAAGCGACGTTCAGATTGACGTATTGCGTGAGATTGGTAATATAGGCGCGGGAAATGCTGCTACAGCACTTGCTACTATATTAAATGAGAAAGTTGATATCAGTGTTCCGAAAGTCAGAATTTCAGGCTTTGACGAAGCTGTAAATGCATTGGGCGGAGCAGAAACTCTTTCTGTCGGCGTTCTCGTGGACTTTTTCGGCGAAGCCAGAGGTATGATGATGTTTCTTCTCAAGCTGGATGAAGCGAAGAATATCATGGACGTTCTGATACATGACGATGATGGAGAAACTGACGAGAACGGACTTAGTGAAATGAAGCTTTCTGCAATTAAGGAAGTCGGAAATATCCTTTCCGCATCGTACATAAATTCACTTTCCGTCTTGACGGGACTGACCATAAACGTTTCAATACCGGGGGTTGCAATTGATATGGTCGGGGCGCTTATGGACGTGCCTATTATTGAATTCGGAAGCATAGGCGACAAGGTTATGTTTATTGAAGAAAGCTTTCTCGGAGAAACAAATGATATTTCCAGCAATATTATAATGTTTGCGGAGATGGAAACACTTAAGGTTATCATGGAAAGATTGGGACTGGAATTATGAGTGAAAAGTTGGTTGTTGGGATTTCTGACTACAAAAAGGCAAAAGGCACCGGGATGCTGGTGACCTACGCTTTGGGGTCCTGTGTCGGAATTTGCCTGTATGACAAGCAGGCAAAGGTCGGGGGTCTGTCTCATATAATGCTTCCTGACAGCGCAATGTTTGCAAACGTGGAAACAAACAGGATGAAGTTTGCAGATACGGCGTTGCCGGATTTGTATGCCGAGCTGAAGGCGATGGGGGCAAATCCTGCGCGTCTGACTGCAAAAATAGCAGGGGGAGCACAGATGTTCCAGACTTCGGCGTCAAGCAAAATCGGACAGATTGGCGAAAGAAATGTAAAAATGGTAAAGCAGGTGCTTGCGGCACTGAAGATTCCTATTATCGCCGAAGATACGGGAGCAAATTACGGACGCACGGTCTTTTTTGACGTGGCGGACGGTTCCGTTAAGATTCAGTCATTGAACAGGATTGTAAGAGAAATGTAGTCAGCATAAAAAAGACAGAAGGTGTACAGATGTAAATGTCTGTACACCCTTTTTTTAAAGATTTTGCCTGATTGCATTTGTAAAAAATATGCGCTAAAGATTTTTCACAGATGAACGATAATTATATGAGAAAGCATTGTCTGACTTTAATATTATTTTAGAAAACTCAGCCTTTTTTAAGAACTTTTAAAAGTAATATATGCAGGAATGTTATATAATGTATTAAGACAACACAGATTTGTCACATGTAAAAGAATATAATTGTCTTGTGTTATGCTGGGAATTTTAAAACAATTTGGATTCAGGCAGAGCAAATATGAAAGGAGATGGAATTGTGTCAGAGGTATTTGATGGGAACATGGCTTTAGAAGAAGATACTCAATACGGTAGATTTCTTACCTTTTCGCTGAAAGATGAGATTTTCGGCATTGAGATCAAGTACGTTACCGAGATTATCGGTATGCAGGCTATTACAACTGCACCTGAGGTGCCTGATTATGTAAAGGGCATCATCAATTTAAGAGGAAAGATTATTCCTGTTATCGATGTAAGACTTAAGTTCGGAAAAGAACCTGTAGAGTACAATGACCGTACCTGCATTATAGTCATCGATATCAACGAACTTTCAGTCGGTCTGATTGTAGACAATGTTGATGAAGTGCTCACTATTGAGGACGAAAACATAGCTGCACCGCCGGCAAACAAGACGGGCTTTGACAACAAGTATATCAAGGGCATCGGCAAGGCGGGCGACAAGGTTCAGCTTTTGCTTGACTGCGAGATGCTTTTGAAGAATGACGAGATTGAACTTGTTGAAAGTCTGCAGTAGCAAAAGCACCGTATTGGGTTTTGTTATGATTAAGCGTTTACAGGTGTGAAAGAAAATTCTGTATGAAAAAAGGAGGGCATCATGTTAAATAACATGAAAATGAAGAAGAAACTGGTAACAGCCTTTGTTATTGTGGGCATCTTTTCCTTGATAGTCGGCATTTTCGGAATTACGAGATTAGCACAGGCTGACAAGGAAATTACGTCACTTTATGATCAAAGCGCGAACCCTGCGATGAGATTGCAGATAGTACAGTCGAATCTGCTGAATATCGGAATGAATTATATGAAGCTTATGTATCAGCCGGACCAGAGCCTGGTTGAGTCGAGACTTTCCGAGATTACAGCATGGACTGACGAAGACAAAGCCATTCTTAACGAAATCGGGGAGATGAATCTTTCTTCAGAACAGAGGGGTATGTATGATCAGTTGCAGTCAAATCTCACGGACTACAGGGGAACACGTGCGGAGATTGATGATTGTATGAATGCCGGAAATCTTGATGGCGCCAAAAAGTATATGTCTGCTTTCGAAAAGAAGAGAATTGCAGTAGATGAAAGCATTGCATCGCTTGTCGCTATGAAGCATGCGGAAGCGGAAGCGGTTATGGCTGACAATGAGACAGCATACTCAGCATCGAGAACCATAATGATTGCCGCATCGGCAATTGCCGTTATACTTGCAATAGTTGCAGGCGTTGCCATTGCAAATGCAATTTCGGTTCCGCTTGTTGCAGTGTCAAATGCACTTGAAAAGATAGCGAAGACAGGTGATACGGATGTGGAAATTCCGAAAAACGACGGCAAGGACGAAGTTGCTGAGCTTGCAAGAAACAGCGCTTTGCTTGTAGACGCGATGTCAAAACAGGCAGAGGTTGCCGAAAGTATCAAGGAAGGCGATTTCAATGTTGACATCGAGCCGCGTTCCGAAAAGGACAGCGTATCAATAGCACTTCGTGATGTTATCGCAACTCTCGGTGAACTTCAGGCTGAAGCAAAAGCCGTTGCGGAAGATGCGGAAAGAGGAGTTTTCGAAAAGAAGATACAGGTCGAAGCTTTCCATGGTGCGTACAGAGAACTTATGGAAGAGTTCAGTTCAACCATAGAAATTATGACAGACAGAATACACAGTATCTGCACTGCTATCGATGCGCTCGGAAGAGGTATTCATCCTGAAGTTCCGAGTGAACCGGACAAAGGTCTTTACGAAGAAGCAAGACAGTCGATTATGGCATGTACAAATTCAATCGAAAAGCTTATAGAAGACGCAAATACACTGACAGCAGGCGCACTTGCAGATGATTTTACAATCAGAGCGGATGCTTCGCGCCACAACGGCTCTTATGCGGAACTTATTGAAAAAATCAACGAAATGCTTGCTGCAGTCGGAAACAAGGCAATCTGGTACCAGGATATTCTCGATGCCATCCCAAGCCCGATTCATGTAACGGATCAGAACAAGACGGTAACACTTATCAATACTGCTGCTGAAAGAGACCTTCTCGGCAAGTTTGCAAACAGAAACGAAGTTATCGGAATTACGGCTTACGGAAACCTTTCAGATGTTATTGACAACTTAAACGCACAGGGTGAAAAGGAAGGCATTGTAAGGGACGGTGACCGTATTGAGCGCATGACGGTCGATTTCCTTAAGGATCCAGACGGAGAAGTTATCGGTTATGTAGAAGCTTCAACCGATCTGACAGGTATTCTCAGAAAAGACGAATACACAAGAGGCGAGGTTGCAAGGTTTAGTGAAAACCTCAAAAAGCTTGCAGCAGGAGATATGGACTTTGACCTTAGCATAGAACCTGCGGATAAGTACACAGAAGATGTTGCCGCACAGTTCTCCGAAATCGCTTCCAATATGGTTATTGTAAAAGAAGCTATCGACGCACTTATTGAGGATGCCCGTGCAATGACAGACAACGCAGTAAACGGACAGCTTGAAAAGAGAGCCGACATTACAAGACACGGCGGAGAGTTTGCGGTTGTTATGGAAGGCTTCAACAAGACTCTGGATGCCATTGTTGCACCTATCAATGAAATAAAGGCTTCCCTTGCAGAGCTTTCACTCGGAAATCTCAACGCAACCATAACTACAGATTACAAGGGTGATTATGCTACAATGAAGGATGCTCTTAACGGAACAGTCAAAAATATCAAAGCGGTTGTTTCAGAGATATCGCACGTTCTGGCAGGCATCGGAGAAGGCAATCTGGATCAGAGTATCAGCGGCAACTATGAAGGAGACTTTGTGGAAATCAGAAATTCCCTTACAAGTATCCTAAGCTCGCTGAACGATATAATGAAAAATATCAACAATGCGGCTGAGCAGGTAACAGGCGGAAGCAAACAGGTATCCGACGGAAGCCAGGCTCTTTCGCAAGGTTCAACAGAGCAGGCAAGCGCACTTCAGCAGCTTACGGCTTCAATTGCGGAGATTGCAAATCAGACAAAGCAGAATGCGGTTAATGCAAATCAGGCAAGCACACTTGCAGAGGAAGCAAAAGAAAGTGCTATCAAGGGTAACGAGCAGATGCAGTCGATGCTTGACTCCATGGAGGCAATTAACGAATCATCGAACAATATTTCAAAGATTATCAAGGTTATTGATGACATTGCATTCCAGACAAACATTCTTGCGCTTAATGCCGCAGTTGAGGCGGCAAGAGCAGGTGAGCACGGCAAGGGCTTTGCGGTAGTAGCCGAAGAAGTAAGGACTCTTGCGGCAAGAAGTGCGGAAGCGGCTGCAGATACTACAAATATGATTCAGAGCTCAATTCTGAAGGTAAGCGAAGGTACGCACATTGCAAACGAAACAGCCGTTGCTCTTGACGAAATCGTTGCAGGCATTGACAAATCCGCAGAGCTTGTCAAGAAGATAGCAGATGCTTCAAATGAACAGGCATCGGGTATCAGTCAGATTGACAAGGGCCTTTCGCAGGTATCACAGGTTGTTCAGCAGAACTCGGCAACTTCTCAGCAGAGTGCCGCAGCTTCCGAGGAACTTTACGGTCAGGCAGAAATGCTCAAGCGCATGGTTGCAACATTCAAGCTTGCCGAGGAAAACAGACTTGCAGGACCAAATCCTGCTCTGTTGTCACCGAATGAACCGGCACCTCATATCGATATGGACTTTGAACCGGACGATGAGGATAAGCCTATGATTATGCTTGAGGATTTTGACAACGATAAGTATTAAAAACATATGAAAAACGACAAAATCTGACACACTTAACAGAGGCGCTCCGACTCGGAGCGCCCCTATTTTATTGTGTTCAGAGTTTTAAATTTTCTCAAAGGGTAGTCTCAAAGCATTGATACAGGAGCAAAATTGTTGTAGAATGTGAATGGTAATCAGCCAAAGCTATGCAGGCTGCGGCGGTATATTGCTACTTTGTCAAAGGAGAGTGGGCAAATGAAAGTTTCTAAAAAAATAAAGGTTCTTATCGTGGACGATTCATTGCTTTTCAGAGAAACACTGGCCAAAGAACTGTCAAAGGATTTTGGAATTGAAGTCGTAGGTACTGCAGCAGATCCGTTTGATGCCCGGGACAAAATACTTGAGCTGTCACCGGATGTTCTTACGCTCGATGTAGAAATGCCAAAAATGGACGGTATTGCATTTTTGAGAAAACTGATGCCACAGTATCCTCTCCCGGTTATTGTAGTCAGTTCTGTCGGTGAAAATGTATTTAACGCATTAAATGCAGGTGCTGTTGATTTTGTTACGAAGCCTGACTTCACAAAGCCGGGCGGCACGATTGCATTTATCAATGAACTTATTATAAAGATTAAGATTGCTTCGACAGCCAAGGTTGGAAGTCTCAAGAAGAATTACAGTGTAGCCAAAGTTGTTTCAAGGCAGGGAATGGATATATCCGATACTGTTATTGCCATAGGAGCTTCAACAGGCGGAACGGAAGCTGTTCTGAGTGTTGTACAGAATCTGCCGAGAGAAATGCCCGGAATTGTAATTGTTCAGCATATGCCTCCTGTTTTTACAAGGATGTATGCCGACAGACTCAATCAGACATGCCTGCTTGAAGTTAAGGAAGCCGAAAACAATGACCTGATTCGTCCGGGAAGGGTTCTTCTTGCACCGGGAGATTTCCAGATGCGTGTAAAAAAAGGACCAAACGGATATTATGTAAGTGTTGAAAAAGGAGAAAAAGTCAGCGGACATTGTCCGTCCGTTGATGTGCTTTTTACATCCATGGCAGAAACCGTCAAGGGTTCGAAGTCTGTAGGCGTTATTCTGACAGGTATGGGCGGCGACGGAGCAAAGGGCCTTCTCAAGATGAGAGAAGGAGGCGCATATACAATCGGTCAGGACGAAAAGACCTGTGTTGTTTACGGTATGCCGGCAGTAGCTTACAATATAGGAGCTGTTGCTACTCAGCTTCCTCTTGAGAAAATACCTCAGGAGATTTGCGATCATCTCTCTGTAAAGGTTTGATCCGCAGCAAAAGTCAATTAGCACGAAAAAAATTAAGTTTTATGATTTTCAAAACACCGGCTTTTGGCCGGTGTTTTCGTTTCCTTTAAAGCATCTGTTTTTATCCCCAAAAGATGTGTAGAAAAGCTTCCGCAGCAACCTGTCGGATATACAAAAAGGCTTGGAATGTGGAAATAGCGGCATTATGAGGGGCGCGGAAAAGACATCTCCGAAGCAAAAAGTCACGAAAAAGTCACAAAGTTAAAGGTTGCTTAAAGAGTAGCGGAAAAGCAGTATTTTTACGAAATATAACTGTATACTGTAAGTGCTTGAGATTAATGATATTGGGATATTTGTCACGCACACCGGGGGAAGGTACTGCAAGTTATTGTTCATACGGTAAAGGGGGATGAAGTTGTGAATAAGGCAAACATAAGGTCAAAAATCGTGAAGGGATTTGTTGCGGTTACAATCTTTTCGCTGATTATCGGAGCATTTTCGATTGTGGGAAATGTTATTATCGAGAAAAAAGCAAGCTCGCTTTATAACGAAACATATATGGCGGCGGCAAATCTGCGTCACGTGCAGGGAAATATGTTCACAATAAGAGAAATATATTTCAAAATGCTTTCTATGTCGGATGCGTCATCTTTAAACGAAAATCTGGCGAAGGTGGAAGAACAGTTTACGGAACTCAGTGAGCACCTTGCACAATATTCGGAGCTGGATATTTCGGATAAAGAAAAGAAGCTGTATGAAGAAGCCAGGCTGCATCTTGATGACATAGGCTCGATTGCGGCAGGAATAGCCGAGGCGATGAAGTCAAATGACCGCGCGGCTGCAGCGGCAAAATTCAAAGAGCTTGACGCAAGCAGAAGCACTACGGATAAATGTCTTGCGGGACTTATTGAGGCAAATGAAGCAGATGCGGCAAATGATTTTGAGTCGGCCAGAAGGGCAGCCTTTTCCGTAATGGCCGTAACAGTAGTAATTGCAGTGCTTGCAATTATCGCAGCTGTTCTCTTTTCGAGAAAAACCTCATACGAAATCAGTGCACCGATCCACAGATTTGCAGAGGCAGGAGAGGCTCTTGCAAGAGGGGAGTTTGATATCGAGCTTTCAGAGACAGGCACTGAAGAATACGAAATTCTTGCAGAAAGCATTATGAGCATCGGGGCGTCAATGAATACAATGCTTGAAGAAGCCGACAAGCTGGAAAAAGCTGCCGAAAGCGGGGACCTTTCCGTAAGAGGCGATGTCGAAAGATTGAACGGCGAATACAGAACAATAGTTTCGGGTGTCAACAAGACATTTGAAAAGCTTGCAGGTGTAATTGAAAAATCTTCCGATTTGATTGAAGAAATCAGCACAGGCGATTTCGACAGAGAAATTGGCATAGATTATCCGGGAGCATACGGTCATATTATCGACGGACTTAACAGGTGTATTGTGTCCATCAACAGCCTTGTGGAGGAGTCGGACAAAATGGTGGAAAATGCAGTGGAGGGACGACTCAGAAAAAGAGGAGACGAGAACCGGTTTACGGGCAAATACAAAAGAATTGTCGCAGGTGTAAATCATGCTCTTGATACACTTACGGGACATATTGACGAGATTCCTTCACCTGTAATGATTATAAACAGACACCAGGAAATTCAGTTCCTGAATCAGCGCGGAGCTACGATTCTGTCTGAAAAGCCGGAAAACGTGGAAGGCCGGAAGTGCTATGACTGCTTGAATTCCGACGATTGCAGGACGAAGGAATGTGTATGCGCAAGGGCCATGGCTGAGGACAGAAATGCTTCAAATGTTACTGTGGGCCGGCCGGGAGGCAATGTAATTGATATCGGGCACACCGGAGTGCCTATCCACAATGCAAACGGTGAAATTATCGGAGCACTCGAAATTATGACAAATGAGACCGCAAGCGTAAAAGCGGCAAAAATGGCAGAAGAAAGCAAGCTTCTCTCAGAGAAAATGAATGCTTATCAGAATTTTGAGGTTGCGACACTTATAGACAGCCTGGAGCAGTTTGCAAGCGGGAAACTGCTTATTGAGGTTGACCGGGAGCATCTTCCGGAAGGTGTTGTATGCGATGAGCAGACAGAAGACATTAAGAGCAGTTTCGACAGGATACACAATGCGCTTGATGATACAACGAAGAATATCAGAAGCTATGTAAGCGATATAACGGCAGTGCTTGCAGGAATAAGCAGCGGTGACCTGAACCAGTCTGTAGTTGCGGATTACAAGGGAGACTTTACGGAAATCAAGGAATCGCTCAATAACATTCTTGATTCTCTCAATGATGTAATAGGGCAGATAAACAAGGCGGCAGACGAGGTTGCTGTAGGAGCAAGGGAAGTTTCAAACGGAAGTCAGATGCTTTCGCAGGCAGCGACAGAGCAGGCATCTTCGGTGGAAGAACTCAATGCGTCAATCGCGCTTATTGCAGAGCAGACCAAACAGAACGCACTTGACGCCGGTAAGGCACAAAGTCTGTCAAAGAATGTGAGAGACGGTGCGGTTGCAGGCAATGATCAGATGAAGGCTATGCTGCAGGCAATGTCGGATATTAATACTTCATCGGCAAATATTTCAAATATAATAAAAGTTATAGATGATATAGCATTCCAGACCAATATACTTGCTCTTAATGCTGCGGTGGAAGCTGCAAGGGCAGGAGTACACGGCAAAGGATTTGCGGTTGTGGCTGAGGAAGTCAGAAATCTTGCTGCAAGGAGTGCGGACGCCGTGAAGGAGACAACGGAGCTTATCGAGGGTTCAATACGGAATGTGCAATCAGGTACGGGAATTGCAAATGATACCGCAAATGCACTCGGAAAAATTGTACTGGGTATTGAAGATTCGTCAAATCTTGTTTCAAATATTGCAGGGGCTTCGAACGAGCAGGCGAGCAATATAGCGCAGATTAATAAGGGAATTGAGCAGGTCGCAAAGGTTGTTCAGAATATATCTTCAACCTCGGAGGAAAGCGCAAGCGCAAGCGAAGCTCTTTCAAAACAGGCAGAGGCAATGAAGAATCTGGTCGCAAGCTTCAAAATAAAAGAGAATGCCGAAAGGAGACTCCGTATTGAAGGAACGGAAAGACCGGCGCTGCAGGGCAGCGGCCCCGAAGCGCGTAATTCTGCGAATGCGGATTCTGAAATGACGAATGCGGGAGGTAAATACGGTTCGCAGGCTTCGGAAGATTTTACAACAGGCGGATTTGAGGACTCGCTGCATTTTTCATCGGATCCGATGGAAGGAGGATTCAGAGTTTCGCAGAGAATTATACTCAGCGATGATGATTACGACAAATATTAGGATAAGAATATGCTTTTATTGTGAAGCGGAATGCGGTCAGGCTGCTTACATAAAAGCAGACAATGCGTTAAAAATACGGAAACGGGAGGCAATTGCCTCCCGTTTCCGTATTTTTATTATATGATTTTGTAATCTGCTATATACAACACGGTATATGTAACCGCCGCGTGCCGAATACGGTTCGATTCCGGCCATGGCGGTAATTTGAAATTACTCGTCATCCCTGATGCAGTCAAGGAATTCCATGAAGTCCTCAAATTCACTCTGTATGAATTCGTACATGATGGGATCCTTGAATTCGAATTTTGCGATTGATACTACATTTCTTGAAACACTGCAGTGCTTGAGCGATGTCTCAAGTGAACGTATTGATGAAAGCTCATTTGAGGAAATCAGGAGCTGACCGAAACTTGTGACATAAAACATGCCGAAGACATCGTCGCTCAGCCTGAATACATCCGAATCCACATGGTTGTTATTTTTGTTGAAGAACATGAAAAGCTTGCCGCTCGGATGAACAGTCATCATGGCATCGATTGTAAGACTTGCGGCCTGCCTGTCAAATTCGTCCGGTCCGATCAGTATGTCATATACCGATATAAATTCCGGCTTTGAGAGCTTCATTGCGGCTTCGACGGAAGAAATACCAAACGAGGAGCTGCAGCTTGCGGAGATGATTTTTTTGCCCATGGTTGAAACGCTTGCAACGGTAAGCAGGTATTTGGAATTCAGCTCAAGAATCGATTCGCAGAGAAAGGCCTCGGTAAGGCGGTGCCCGTCTTCGGTGTATGTATTGCTGCTGCGGTCATAATCTATCGTATTCATGCAGAATGTGCATGCGGGAGTGTTCGAAAAAACGTCAAGCTCCTCATCTGTAAGTCCGGCAGCATCAGGATGAAGCAGATGGCGGGCTCCCTGAAAGTCCTTGCCGGCACAGCGCATGAGAAAATAGTTGATGGCATGGTGCGTAGACATTATGGGGCAGCAGAGCTTTTCTTCGAAATCAAAATAATCTTTTCCGGTAATAAGATCGCTGCGCTCTATCATAAATGAGAATTCGGCAAAACGGTCGGGAAGAGGCTGTTTGCGGGCCTTGTTAAACTCGACCATGTGGTTTATAAATGAGCAGAATTCTCTTTCGGTAACATTGACCTTTGAACCTCCGAGACCACCGAGAAGGGAGCCTTCAAGAGCTTCAAGCTGCTCAGGGTTGTCGCCCGTGATGCTTTCGTATGATTCGAGGCCGAATTCTTCGGCATCAGCATAAAAGAACTGATGATAGTCGGTTTCCCCGTCGCCCAAAAGCCAGTGTACATGGGCGGTAAAAACACCCATGAGCCTTGTATCTGTAATATATCCGCTGATATATTTCTTTTCTCCGGTCGTGTCCGGGGAATCAAGCCCCCCTTTAATAAGTGTGAATGGATAATTTTTCAAAATGCATACCTCTTAGTAGTAATCTTTTTCCGAAAAAGATGTTTTCTTACACTAAGTATAACTGATTCTAATGAAAAAACAAGGTTGCGAAAATCGATTTTTAGAGATAGTATTACAAATGTAAAACAATTTAACAAATTTTTAAAACGGTCTTGTTGACTTTCGGTCATTCTACTGTATAATTAGCATATAAATAAAAAACCTTATCAAGAGTGGCTGAGGGAAAGGCCCTGTGAAGCCCGGCAACCTGTGTGAAGTGAAACGCCGAATTATTACAAAGCGTTACAGTTTATGAAAGGTGCCAAATCCTGCAGATTTTTCTGAAAGATGAGGGAAATTGATGAATTTGGCCTCTTCTCAGAAGAGGTTTTTTATTTACTCAATTAACATTCGGGCCGGTCATGTCCGCAAATTGGCGGAAGGACCGGAAAGAAAGGAAAAGGTTATGAGAAAATTATTTACATCAGAATCAGTAACAGAAGGACATCCCGACAAAATCTGCGACCAGATTTCGGATGCAATACTTGATGCCATTTTCGAAAAAGATCCTTACGGCAGAGTAGCTGCCGAGACTACGACAACCACAGGCTATGCCATGGTAATGGGCGAAATTACGACAAGCTGCTATGTTGATATTCCGAAGGTTGTAAGAAAGGTTATATGCGACATCGGATATACAAAGGGAGAATACGGATTTGACGGAAACACCTGCGCAGTTCTGACGGCAATCGATGAACAGTCCGGAGATATTGCAATGGGTGTCGACAAGGCCCTTGAATACAAAGAAGGCTCAATGGCTGACAACTTTGATACTATCGGTGCGGGAGATCAGGGAATTATGTTCGGCTTTGCCTGCAACGAAACACCGGAGCTTATGCCTATGCCGATTTCACTGGCACACAAGCTTGCAAAGCGCCTTACAGACGTCAGAAAGAACGGTACGCTTAAATACCTCAGGCCCGACGGAAAAACGCAGGTAACGGTTGAATATGACGGCGACAAGGTTAAGAGAGTCGATACTGTGCTGATTTCAACGCAGCACGATCCGGAGGCCACACAGGAGCAGATAAGAGCCGACCTCATTGAAAATGTTATTAAGCCGGTGATTCCGGCAGAGCTCCTTGATGCCGAAACAAAATACTTCATCAATCCTACGGGCCGCTTTGTAATCGGCGGACCTCACGGCGATTCGGGCCTTACGGGAAGAAAGATTATCGTTGATACATACGGCGGATATGCAAGACACGGCGGCGGAGCATTTTCCGGAAAGGACCCTACAAAGGTGGACCGTTCGGCTACTTATGCGGCAAGATATGTGGCAAAGAACATTGTAGCGGCGGGAATTGCTGACAAGTGCGAAATTGAGCTTGCATATGCGATAGGCGTTGCAAAGCCTGTTTCAATTCTTGTTGATACTTTCGGAACGGGAAAAATCGCAGATGACAAGATCGCGGAACTGGTAGAAAAGCATTTCGACCTCAGACCTGCGGGAATAATCAAAGAACTTGACCTGAGAAGACCTATTTACAGACAGGTGGCTGCATACGGTCACTTCGGAAGAACAGACATAGACCTTCCGTGGGAACATACTGACAAGGCTGAAATTCTCAGGAAGGAAGCGGGACTTTAAATTCTTCCGAATACAAAAAGCGAAAGCCGAAAGCTGAAAAGACAGAGTGAATAACAGAGAACCGCCCAAAGAGTGTGGAGTAGCAGAGCGAATGTGAAAAACACCAAAATATGGGCGGTTTTTCGTAGAATTTCACAAATAACTTGAATTCAGGCTGTACATATTATATAATTCAAAGATATTATTACCGACAGGAGGAAAAAAGAAATGGGGCTAAAAGTTGCCAAGTTTGGAGGTTCATCAGTAGCTGACAAGATTCAGCTGACGAAAATCAGGCAGATTATCGAGTCGGATTCCGACAGAAAATATATAGTGGTTTCGGCACCGGGCAAGCGTTACGACGGAGACAGCAAAATTACGGATCTTCTCTACCTTTGCAAGACACATATGGAGCACAATCTCCCGTATGAGCAGGTCTTTCAGGTTGTTTGTGACAGATATACAGTGCTTCAGCTGAATCTCGGCGTGGATACAAACCTTGAAGAGGAGTTTGAAACTATAAAGAAAAACCTGATTGCAGGTGCATCGGCAGATTACATGGCAAGCAGAGGAGAGTATCTCAACGCTCGCATTATTGCGGCTTTTCTCGGCTTTGATTTTGTTGATACGGCAGGCCTTGTCAAGTTTGACCAAAAGGGCAGATTCCTTGAGGACGAAACAAACGAAGCTCTTGCCGTGGAACTTGCAAAGCATGAAAAAGCAGTGCTTCCCGGCTTTTACGGAAGCGATGAGGAGGGCAATATAAGGACCTTCTCAAGAGGCGGCTCCGATATTACAGGCGCACTTGTAGCACGCGCAATGAACGCCGATGTATATGAAAACTGGACAGACGTTTCGGGCTTCCTTATTGCGGATCCGAAAATCGTTAAAGATTCTCTTCCGATCAGCAGCATTTCATATAAGGAACTCAGGGAACTTTCATATATGGGTGCTTCGGTGCTTCATGAGGATGCAATTTATCCCGCAAGAGTAGCCGATATTCCTATTAATATCAGAAATACAAACAAGCCCGACGATCCCGGAACAATGATTACGGCAGAACCTGTAAGGGATGAGAAGATTATTACGGGAATTGCCGGAAGCAGGGATTTTACCGTACTTGCCATATACAAGAATATGATGAGCTCCGAACGAGGCTTCGTCAGAAAGATTCTTGGAATTCTTGAGGATTACGATATTTCGTTTGAGCATCTGCCAAGCGGAATCGATACGATTTCCGTTGTAATGTCCAACAAGAGCATCAACGGCAGGCTTGATGAAATTATGGAAGATTTCGAGAAGCAGCTCCAGCCTGATACGATGGATGTTTTTGAAAACATCGCTTTGATCGCAACTGTAGGCTGCGGCATGTCGGCAAGACCGGGAACTTCTGCAAAGCTGTTTGGGGCACTTGCCGAGGCCGGCGTCAATATACGCATGATTGACCAGGGCTCGAGTGAAATGAATATTATTGTAGGTGTGGAAGGAAAGGACTTTGAAACCTCAATAAAGGCTATTTACAACGCATTTGTAAACTAAATGAAACATTAGAAAGAGGCTTGTGCCTCTTTCTTTTTTTGCCGAAAAAGTGTATACTGAGATATTACGATATGCGAAAACATATCATAATTACAAAGGGTATAAGGAAAAAGCAAAAAATTGAAAATAAGTCTGGGGGAAAGATTGTTTTATGGACACTCACAGTATGATTTCCATCGCGGCAATTGTTGTGCTGCTTATAATGTCGGCATTTTTTTCGGCGACTGAAACTGCGTTTACTTCTCTGAGCAGGGTAAGAATCAAAAATCTTGCGGGCGATGGAAACAAAAGGGCATCACTGGTGCTGAGCCTTTCGGAACAGTTTGACAAACTGCTTTCGACAATACTTATCGGAAACAATATAGTAAATATCGTAATGACGGCCGTTGCAACACTTCTTTTTGTAAAGCTTTACGGGGAGTACGGGCCGACGATTTCGACAATTATAATTACTGTAGTTGTGCTCATTTTCGGTGAAATATCTCCGAAAAGCCTTGCAAAAGAAAACGCGGAAAGATTTGCCATGATTGTGGCGCCGGTTCTTTCGTTTTTCATGGTGCTGTTTACGCCGCTCAATTTCATATTTTCGATGTGGAAGATTCTTCTTTCGAAGGTCTTCAATGTGACGGGGCAGAGGACAATAACGGAAGATGAACTGATTACAATGGTTGAAGAAGCCGAAACCGAGGGCGGAATTGACACCGAACAGAGCGAGCTGATACAAAATGCCATTGAATTCAACGAACTTGAGGCATGGGACGTTCTGAGTCCGCGTGTTGATATGGAGGCAATAGATATCGCAACGGAAAAATCCGAAATCGAAAGAATGTTCAGGGAAACCGGTTATTCAAGATTGCCGGTATACAGGGACGATCTTGACACTGTCTTGGGTGTTCTCAATATTAAGGATTTTTATAACTACGTTATAAATTCCGACAGGGGCATCGAAGCGCATGTAAAACCGGTTGTATTTGTTGCCGGCTCCATCAAGATTGCGGCGCTCCTTAAGAAGATGCAGAGTGAAAAAACTCATATGGCGATAGTTGTCGACGAGTACGGCGGCACAGAGGGAATCGTTACGATGGAAGATATCATCGAGGAACTTGTAGGCGAAATCTGGGATGAGCATGACAGGATAATTCCCGAAGGTATCGTTGCGCGTCCTGACGGAACATATCTTGTTCAGGGAAGTGCGAATATTGACAAGACACTTGATTTCTTTGATATAGAAGAAGAAATAAATGCGACAACTGTAAACGGATGGGCGGCAATTGAACTTGATAAGCTGCCGGTCAAAGGTGACTACTTTGAATATACATCGGACGAAAAGCTTCTGCGTGTTACAGTAACAGAGTCGGACGGCCGCAAAGCCGTTGAGCTGTCAATCGCGGTTGAGGATTTGTCCGAAGCCGAAGAATAGAGGCTCCGGTGGGGTATAAACTCTGTATATCCGCGATATAATGCGGGGCAGAGATATTCGCAGCGGATTGGTATGCCGGCAGCAGCCGGAACTGCAACCGTACCTGAATCGGCAGCTGCGTATTTGAATGCCGAACGGAGCTCGGAATGCCGCCGGCAATTTGGAACGGCATCCGAAGGTTTTTATATTTTAAACGGAAATTAAGGGAAAGAAGGACGAAGTAAATGGGCTTTATGGAAAAAATCTTTGGCGACCTTAATGCCAAAGAGGTAAAGAAGATTGAAAAGATAGTAGACAGGGTCGAGGCACTCGATTCGGAAATGCAAAAGCTTACAGATGCACAACTTAGGGAGAAAACCTCCGAATTCAGAGAAAGACTTAAGAACGGGGAGACAAAAGACGATATTCTGCCGGAGGCTTTTGCGGTATGCAGGGAAGGCGCTTTTCGTTCACTTGGACTGAAGCATTTCAGAGTTCAGCTTATAGGCGGCGTTGTTCTTCATCAGGGGCGCATTGCCGAGATGAAAACAGGAGAAGGAAAAACTCTTGTTGCAACACTTGCTGCATATTTAAACGCTCTTGACGGGCATGGCGTGCATGTTGTTACGGTCAATGATTATCTGGCAAAGCGTGACTGCGAGTGGATGGGAAAGCTTTATACTTTCCTTGGACTTTCCGTGGGATGCGTAATTCACGGAATTACAAATGAGACACGCAAGGCTGCTTACAGAGCGGATATCACATATGGTACAAACAACGAATTCGGCTTTGATTATCTCAGGGACAATATGGTCAATTATGAAAAAGACCTTACACAGCGTGAACTCAATTATGCAATCATAGACGAAGTCGACTCAATTCTTATCGATGAGGCGAGAACTCCGCTTATTATCTCGGGCCAGGGCGCAAAATCCACAGACCTTTATACTACAGCGGATAAATTCGTATGCACCCTCAAAAGAGAGGAAGATTTTACAATTGACGAAAAGGACAAAACCGTTTCAATTACCGAAGAAGGTGTTGAAAAGTGCGAAAAGTTCTTTGGAGTAGATAACTTTTCCGACCCTGAAAACATGGAAATCAATCATCACGTTCAGCAGGCATTGCGTGCAAGAAACCTGATGAAGAAGGATGTTGATTATATTATCAAGGACGGCGAAATCGTTATTGTCGATGAATTCACCGGCAGACTTATGTTCGGAAGACGCTACAGCAACGGGCTGCATCAGGCAATTGAAGCGAAGGAAGGAGTTCTTGTACGTTCCGAATCAAAGACTCTCGCAACAATTACACTTCAGAATTATTTCCGTATGTATCAGAAGCTTTCGGGAATGACAGGTACAGCCAAGACTGAAGAAGATGAATTCCGTGACATTTACAATATGGACGTTGTTGTGATTCCTACAAACAGGCCGATTGCAAGACAGGACCTTGAGGACTCAGTATATGCAACGGAAAGAGGCAAATTCAAGGCAATTGCAGAGGTTATTGCGCAGCGGCACGAAACGGGACAACCGGTGCTTGTAGGTACAATTTCAATCGAACGTTCCGAAATCATCAGCGATCTTCTGAAAAAACGCGGAATTAAGCACAATGTACTTAATGCAAAGCAGCATGAAAAGGAAGCCGAAATAGTAGCTGAAGCCGGAAGACTCGGTGCTGTTACTATTGCGACAAATATGGCAGGAAGAGGTACCGACATTATACTCGGAGGAAATCCCGATTTTGAAGCAAAGAGGGAAATGAAGCGTCTTGAGTATTCGGATGAAGCAATATCTTTTGCAACAAGTTTTGTACAGTCTGACGATGAGGAGCTTCTTGCCGCAAGAGCAAAATACAAGGAACTGCTCGATAATTACAAAGAGGAAAGAGCGGGAGAACAGCGCAAGGTAAGGGAACTTGGCGGTCTTTGCATCATAGGTACGGAACGTCATGAGTCAAGGCGTATAGACAATCAGCTCAGAGGTCGTTCCGGACGTCAGGGAGACCCGGGCTGCACACAGTTCTTCATCTCACTCGAAGATGAGCTTATGAGACTGTTCGGCGGTGAACGAATCCAGAACATGATTACAAAATTCGGAATGCAGGAGGATGATGCAATTGAGGCGGGCCTTCTGACAAAGTCAATAGAAAACGCGCAGAAAAAGGTTGAGGGCAGAAACTTCAGCGTCAGAAAATATGTGCTGCAGTATGACAATGTCATGAACAAGCAGAGAGAAACAATCTACGACGAAAGAAGAAGGGTCCTTTTCGGAGAGGATCTGACAGAGCATATCAAGAACATGATTGCGGATCTTGTCGATGAAATTATAGACCCGATTACAGTTGCTTCGAAGTTTGCGGAAGAATGGGAGTTTGACAGGGCGCTTACCGGACTCAGAAGAATATGTCCGCGGTTCAGCGACTTCCCATATACGCAGGAGCAGATAGAAAGTCTGACGGAAGAACAGTTCAAGGAAGATGTCCTGGCGGAATTCGACAGACTGTATGCGGAAAAGGAAGAAGAAATAGGCGCAGAGCGTATGCGTGAGCTTGAACGCATGATTTTGCTCCGTGTAGTAGACAATAAATGGATGGACCATATCGATGCGATGGACCAGCTCAAGAGCGGTATCAATCTCAGAGCCCTCGGTCAGCAAGATCCTGCTGCGGCATATGCTCATGAAGGCTTTGACATGTTTGAAGTAATGATTGGGTCAATCAAGGAA
Source organism: Clostridia bacterium (assembly GCA_024693105.1). Classification (GTDB taxonomy): domain Bacteria; phylum Bacillota; class Clostridia; order Peptostreptococcales; family Anaerovoracaceae; genus JAILLO01. The sequence goes on from JAILLO010000029.1 coordinate 39,508, forward strand.
GATACCGTAAGGTTCTGCCTCAATGTAACCATTCAGACAAGAACCGAAAGAAAGCAGGTTATCGGCAGCGGCGAAGGCAGAAAAGACGACTATGTGGATGAGAGCAGGCAGAGTGCGGGCCGTCCGCAGGAAGGACAGATGCCGGGTGCCGCACCTGTTCCGCAAAGAGAGCACAAGCAGGAGACAGTCAGACGCACACAGCCAAAGGTCGGAAGAAACGACCCGTGTCCTTGCGGAAGCGGAAAAAAATACAAAAACTGCTGTGGAAAGAATGCCGAATAGCAGAGAAAAAGTACGATAATTACAGAGAAAAGGAAGTGAGACGATGATTTTACTGGAACAGATTAAGTATGATTTGCCCCAGGTAAGAAACAATCTGAAAGAGGCAGGTGAGTCTCTTTGACCTTGCGGGGTTGAAGAAAAGGCTTGCCGAACTCGAGGAAATTTCGGCGCGTGACGGGTTTTGGGATGACCACAATGCGGCACAAAAGCTGCTGAAAGAGAAGAAGTCAATCGAAAACAAAGTCAGCGAGTATGAAAAGGCTGCTTCTGAACTTGAAGACATTGCGGAACTGACAGAAATGGCGGAAGAGGCGCAGGATGAGGAAATGGCGGGAGAAATCAACGCCTCATTTAAGAAGTGCTCGCAGCAAATCGAAGAATTAAAGCTTCGCGCGCTGCTGTGCGGGCAGTATGATGCGAACAATGCCATTATTACAATCCATGCCGGGACAGGCGGAATTGATGCTCAGGACTGGGCGGAAATGCTGATGCGCATGTATACGCGCTGGGCCGAAAAGAAGAAATATAAAGTTAAGATTCTTGATCTGCAAAGAGATACCGAGGCGGGAATTAAAAACGCAACGCTGATTGTAGAGGGAGAAAATGCTTACGGATATCTGAAAAACGAACGGGGAGTACACAGGCTTGTCAGAATTTCTCCGTTTAATGCACAGGGAAAAAGGCAGACATCGTTTGCACTTCTTGAGGTTATGCCGGAGCTTGACGATGATATCAATGTAGAAATAGATCCCGAAGACATCAGAATCGATACCTACCGTTCAAGCGGTGCGGGCGGACAGCATGTCAACAAGACGGATTCGGCGATCAGGATTACGCATCTGCCGACAAATATCGTTGTCACATGTCAGAATGAGCGAAGTCAGATTCAGAACAAGGAGGTTGCAATGAAACTCCTGAAGGCGAAGCTGACAGAGCTTGCAGAGCAGGAACAGAAGGAAAACCTGAAGGAACTCAAGGGCGATTTTTCCCAGAATACATGGGGGAGTCAGATACGCTCATATGTGTTCCAGCCATACACACTTGTGAAGGATCACCGGACAAATGCCGAAATAGGAAATGTTCAGGCGGTAATGGACGGCGACATAGATTATTTTATTAATGAGAAGCTGAAGCAGAAAGACGAATAGCAGACAGAAAGGTACGAAATGGAAATCACAGAAAAACTTGCCCGCGAATTTAATATCAGAGTTTCGCAGGTCGAAGCAACCGTGGAACTGATTGATGAGGGTAACACAATTCCTTTTATTGCAAGATACAGAAAGGAAGTTACGGGAAATCTCACAGACGTTGTCTTAAGAGACCTTGATGAGCGTCTGACATACCTCCGAAATCTTGAAAAGAGGAAGGAAGAAGTCATCAAAGCCGTTGAGGAACAGGGCAAGCTGACAGACGAACTTAAGGCTGAAATAGAAAAAGCGGAAGTTCTTCAAAGAGTTGAGGATTTATATAAGCCGTTTAAGCAGAAAAAAGCCACAAGAGCATCAAAGGCGAAGGAAAAGGGCCTTGAACCTTTATCTCTCGTAATATGGGCACAGGAGCTTGAAGAGGGCGACCCTGCTGCGCTGGGCGAGGCGTATATCAGCGAGGAAAAGGGCGTTAAAGATGCAGCGGAGGCGCTTGCAGGCGCACTTGATATAATTGCGGAGAGAATTTCGGATGACCCTGAAATTACAGCGGCAGTAAGGGAAAAGACGTATGCCTCGGCAGTGCTTGAGACAGAAGCCGCAGACCCTGAAGAAAAGACTGTTTACGACATGTATTACGGCCATGCGGAGGCTGTTGCGAAGATTCCGAATCACAGAATTCTTGCCATAAACAGAGGTGAGAAAGAAAAGAAACTCAAGGTTAAGCTCAATGCTCCGATTGAGGAAATTACCGAAGGCCTTATAGCAGGCAGTGTAATTACAAATGAAAAGTCGATTTTTACGCAGATGCTTCATGAAACAATCGCAGATGCATACAAGAGACTGATTGCGCCTTCCATCGAAAGAGAAATGAGGAATCTTCTGACGGAGAGGGCAGAGGCTGATGCCGTTAAGGTTTTTGCGAAGAATACCGAGAAGCTTCTTATGGTGCCGCCTGTAAAGGGAGCGCGAATTATAAGTATCGACCCGGGTTACAGAACAGGCTGCAAGGTTGCGGTTTTAAATGAGACAGGAAAGCTTCTTGCTTACTGCACGATTTATCCGACGGAACCAAAGAACGATGTTGCGGGAACCGAGGCGACGCTGAAAAAACTGATAGACAAGTATCGCATCAATACGATAGTAATAGGCAACGGAACCGGTTCAAGAGAGACCGAGGAGGTTGTTGCAAATTATCTGAAGAAGACGGGAAGTGACATAAGTTATACAATTGTAAATGAAGCCGGCGCTTCGGTTTATTCGGCGTCGAAGCTTGCAACGGAAGAGTATCCGACTCTTGATGTAACTACGCGTGGCGCAATGTCACTTGGAAGGCGTCTTCAGGACCCGCTTGCGGAGCTCGTAAAGATTTCGCCAAAGAGTATTGGCGTCGGGCAGTATCAGCATGATATCAATCAGACGCTTCTTGAAGGGGCTCTGACAAATGTAGTCGAGGATTGCGTTAACAGAGTCGGCGTTGACCTGAATACCGCGTCTCCGTCGCTGCTTTCATATATTGCCGGCATCAATATGGGAATCGCAAAAAATATCGTTGCATACAGAGAGGCAAACGGCAGGTTCACCGAGAGAAAGCAGCTGATGAAGGTTCCGAAGCTGGGAGAAAAGACTTTTAACCAGTGTGCGGGATTTATGAGAATTACGGGCGGAGAAAATCCGCTTGACAGCACTTCTGTTCATCCGGAATCCTACGGGGCTGCAGAGGCTATGCTCAAAAAACTGGGTGTAAGCAGCGAGGAAATCTCAAAGGGCGGAATTCGTGATATCGAAGAACGCATTTGCAGTGCATTTCCTGTAGCTGCAAAGCCAAAGCCTGCGGCAAGGGCAAAAGGGCTTGCCGCGCTTGCGGAGCTTGCAAAGGAAAACGATAAAAGCAAAAAAGCAAACGAGAATTTCGGCAAGAGTCTTGAAAAGCTGGCGGGTGAACTTGAAATCGGTGTAATAACGCTGAAGGATATTGTAGAGGAAATGAAAAAACCTGCAAGAGACCCTCGTGAAGATGCACCTCCTGTGGTTTTCAGAAATGATGTTAAGAATTTTGAAGATCTGAAGGTTGATATGGAATTGCAGGGAACTGTCAGAAATGTTGTTGATTTCGGTGCTTTTGTGGATATCGGGGTTAAGCATGACGGACTTGTTCATATTTCCGAGATGAGCAAGAAGTTTATCAATCACCCTATGGATGTGGTTTCTGTAGGGGATACGGTCAAGGTGAAGATTCTTTCAATAGACCACGAAAAGCAGAAGGTTGCGCTTACAATGAAATTCTGATAATAAAATTCTGTTATAGATACAGGGGCTTTGGATGAAAAATCCGAAGTCCCTGTTTTGTTTTTGGGGTTTCCGTATTTAAGGGGGAGGGCAGGGGCAGCCTTCAAAGAGCGGTATTCCTCGCAGGGGATTTCTGCCCTTATCTCGCATGCTTTGAGAAAAAAACTTTGCAGTGAGCTCCGCTCATCAAAGCTTTTTTTCAGTCAAAGCATTAGCTCGACTTCAGGCGAAATCCCTGCTGCTCGTCATAATGCTCTTCTCAGGCTGCACCCTGCCCTTTGTGCGGAAATCGGAGGCGGGTGAGTCTGAATTTGGGTCCGAGTTCGGTGTCAGCATCTGCATTCGAATCAGCATCTGCACTCGAATCCGGAATCAGCGTCAGAATCCGGTGTCAGCATCTGCATTCGAATCAGCGTCAGGCTTCAATATTAGAGTGAAAACTGGCCCAGGTCGGCGTAGAGGTTGTGGTTCCGGTGGGGGTATTGGAAATTCGGTCGCGTAGGGGGCAACACCTTTTCGGAATCCGGCGAATGACTCAAATCCTCC
>JAILLO010000065.1 GCA_024693105.1 Clostridia bacterium
TGTCTTTCATCTCATCGAGGCTGACACTCCTTTGCGGGATTGAAACAGACGGTGTAGGCTTGACTGCCGCTCTGAAAACAACAGGCATCCCGTTTGTTATTCCTCCGAGAATTCCACCCGCATTGTTTGTAACGGTTTTTACTTTTCCGTCATCAATGAAAAACGGATCGTTGCAGGTGCTTCCTGTCATTTGCGCTGCTTCAAAACCGGCTCCGAATTCCACGCCCTTGATCGCGGGAATCCCGAATACAATCTGCGCAATTCTGTTTTCCATTCCGTCAAACATCGGATCGCCCAGCCCTGCCGGAATTCCGATAACGGCACATTCTATTATTCCTCCTGCGGAGTCTCCTTTTTCCTTCAGTTCTCCGATATATTCAAGCATGCGTTTGCCCTGTATGTCATCGACAACGGGAAACTCTTTTTCTGCGGTTGAAGCTTTAAGTTCGCCCGAATCCTTAATTCCGCCGATTGAGGCAATTCGCGAAATAATTGTAATTCCTTCATTTGCAAGTAGTTGTTTGCATATGCCTCCCGCAATACAAAGCGGTGCGGTAAGCCTTCCCGAAAAATGTCCGCCGCCTGAAAAATCCTGATATCCCGCATATTTGATTTCTGCCGTATAATCCGCATGCCCCGGGCGCGGTACCGTCTTCAGCCGGGAATAATCGGCAGGTCTTGTATCCGTATTTCTTATAATCGCGGTAACAGGCGCCCCGCATATGACATCGCCTGACATTCCTGCAATAAACTCAGGAATATCCGCTTCCTTTCTGGGTGTGGAATAGTTGTTTCTTCCCGGTGCCCTTCTTTCAAGAAAGGCGTTTAATTCTTCCATATCAACTTTCTCTCCCGCAGGTATCCCCTCAAGCGTCATGCCTATTGCCGGAGAATGGCTCTGCCCGAAAATAGTAAGTCTTATGTTTTCACCGTAGCTGCTGCTCATTCGATTACCTCCAATGTTTCAAGGTGTTTCCAGAATTCCGGATATGATTTTTCGACACATTCCGCTCCGTTCACACATACGCCTCCTTCTGAGAGACAGGCCGCAACAGCTGCTGCCATCGCAATTCTGTGATCGTTTGCCGCATCTGCCGTGCCGCCGGAAAGGCTCTGTTTTCCGCAGATTGTAAGTCCGTCACGCTCTTCTTTGATGTCTGCGCCAAGGCTTTTAAGCATTTCGGAAGTTGTTCTGAGCCTGTCGGATTCCTTCAGCCTGAGCCTCCCTGCATTCACAATTTTTGTTGTTCCCCCAACTCCCGATGCAAGAGCGCTGACTGCAGGAACAAGATCCGGAACAGCCGAAGCGTCCATTATGATGCCGTTAAGGCTGCCGCGCCGCACTGTAACATCATTACCGGAAATATCTATCTCTGCACCGAAGTCACGCAGAATATTCAGTATTTGCATATCTCCCTGCAATGAATCGCCGGGAAGTCCCTTTACTGTAATACCCTTTTTCGACAAAGCCCCCATACAGAGGAAAAATGCTGCATTTGACCAGTCCGCTTCGACTACTGCCGTCTCTTTCATATGATAGCACTGGTTCCCGGGTATTATGTATTTGTTTTCGTCTTCTTTTTCAAAATGTATGCCGGACTGCTTTAAAACATTTTCGGTCATAATTATGTAATCACGCGACTCCGTGCCGCCTGTAACTTCAAGTGTGCTTTCTCCGTCAAGAAGCGGAAGCGCAAACAAAAGTCCCGATACATACTGAGATGATATATTGCCCGGAATCAGATACTCTCCCGGCAAAAGCTTTCCGTGGGAAGAAATCTCGTTTCCGGCTTTTTTAATCACGCTGCCGTGCTGTGTCAAAACGGCAGTCAGTTCTTCCATGGGACGCGCCGCAAGACCGGCGGCCATATGGAAAATGCAGTCAAGGCCAAGTGCGCATGCTACCGGAAGAAGAAATCTCAAGGTCGAACCGCTTTCGTTGCAGTCAGGATGGCAGATATCTTTTGCCGGACCGCCGAATGGCGTTATTTCCAGAATGCTGCCTTCTTTTTCTTCAATTCTGCAGCCGAGAGAACGAAGACAGCCGGCCGTGGCGGATATATCCTTTGAAATGCCGTTGCATACAATCGTCGATTTTTCTTTTGAAAGTGCCGCTGCAATAAGCTGCCTGTGTGCCATTGATTTTGATGCCGGAGCGGTTACTTCACCGCTTCTAAAGCCGCCTTTGATACGATAATTCACGCTGTTTTCTCCTCCTTCGGCAATCATTTCATCCTTTTAAATATTTCGGCCTTTATATTCTTTCACGTTTTTAATGCGTTTATTTTTCGATTGCCGGTCTTTTGATTGCCGGTTTTTCGCATCCCGGTTTCGCATGCGATTTATTTTTTCGCGCTGCTTCCGTCCACTTCTTCTTTAATTTCCCTGCCTTCGGCAAACAGTTGCCTGAGCAACTCGGCATCTCCGTCCGAAAGGGCTTTTCTGTAGGCCTTCAGGTTCTCAATCAGAGTATCCGTCTCCTTTATCAGATTGTCGCGGTTATCCATACAAAGCTGTGTCCACATTTCAGGGCTAAGCCAGGCAACGCGCGTCATATCCTTGTAGCTTCCGGCCGATACTCCTCTGTGTTCCCGTGCCGTCGGACTCTTTATATATGCGCTTGAAACAACATGCGCAAGCTGTGATGTAAATGCTATTACTTCATCGTGCTTTTCGGCCGTTGTAACCGTTATCTGCGAAAATCCCGCAGGAAGAAGCATTTTCTTGATTTTGTCAAGAAGAACTATATCGTCATAACGCGGCGGAACTATAACCATCGGTGCATCCTTAAACATATTTTCTTTTGAATACTTCACTCCCGAATACTGCGTGCCTGCCATCGGATGGCCGCCGGCATAAGTAAAACCGTACTTTTGAGCAATTTCCATGCCTTTGTCCGCAATAACCCTTTTTGTACCGCAACAGTCTATGACGACCGGCTTGGTCCCTATCAAAGGTCCCTTTTCCTCCAGGAATTCAATGGCCGCTTTCGGGTAAGTACAAATAAGAATAAGGTCGCATTCTTTGAGTGTCTCGTCTGTCAGCTCGGCTGAAATCATATCCTTGAGGATCGCATACTGAAGCACCGACTTTTCTTTTTCAAGAGCTGCAACAGTATGCCCCATTTTACTGTAAGCCTTCGCAAATGATCCTCCGATTAATCCAAGTCCTATTATTCCTATCAGCATTTTGACACCTCACGAACCGCCATTACTTTTTTTACAAGCTCTGCATATTCTTCAGGCCTTAAAGACTGCGCACCGTCACAAAGTGCATGCTGAGGATCGTTATGAACCTCTATCATAAGTCCGTCGGCGCCGCATGCAGTTGCCGCCATGGCCATCGGCGGAACCATACGCGCAATTCCTATTGCATGGCTCGGGTCTACAATAACCGGAAGGTGTGACAATTCATGGAGCATCGGAACTGCGGAAAGATCGAGAGTATTTCTCAGGTAATCACTGTATGTGCGTATTCCGCGTTCGCAAAGAATGACTTCTTCGTTTCCGCTTGCCATAATATATTCGGCACTCATAAGAAGTTCCTTCAGCGTGTTTGCAAGTCCGCGTTTGAGAAGTATCGGCTTTCCCACATGACCGAGTTCCTTCAGAAGGTCAAAATTCTGCATATTTCGCGCCCCTACCTGAAGTACGTCAACATCTTCAAACAAATCAAGATCGGATACGCTCATAATTTCCGTAACAATCGGAAGACCTGTCTCTTCGCGTGCCGTCTTCAGAAGTTCAATTCCCTCTCCCTTGAGTCCCTGAAAATCGTAAGGTGATGTCCTCGGTTTAAAAGCTCCTCCGCGCAGCAGGTTTGCCCCCGCCTCTTTAACTGCCTTCGCAACACCTACAATCTGTTCCTCCGATTCAACAGAACAAGGTCCTGCTATCATGCAGAAATTTCCGCCGCCTATTTTTACATTTCCGACTTTAATTACAGTATCTTCGGGATGAAATTTTCTGTTGCAGCATTTAAATGCTTCGGAAACCTGTTTCACGGAATCAACTATTTCAAGGCTGTCTATAAGGTTCATGTCCACATTGCTTGTATCTCCTACAAGGCCGAGTACCGTCTGATACTGCCCCGTCGAAACATGAATATTAAGGCCCATACCTTCAAGCCACTCAATCAGCTGATCTCTTCTTTCCTTTGCAACATTTGGTTTCAAAACAACAATCATTTTTATTTCCTCCGCTAAAACTTTCCAGATTCAGATAAGAAAAAAGAGGTGCCGCACAGGTCAATCTATGCTACACCTCTTTTATGTCATGGTTTTATGATCATAATTCTGTGCACTGCAAACTGACCTTACTATCATTCATAGCAAAGTAATACCAGTACCAGATTTTGTTTGCAGTACAGTTACTGTTTTTCATGATCTTAATCTCCGTTAATTTTTGATGACTTCTTCACAACTTTTCCGTCATTTTAGTTAATTGTACCATTTCAAATGCTTTTGTCAACCGTTTTTTGTGTTTTTACATGAATTTTCTGCGCAAGATTATTTTTTTGAACAAATCTTTGCGCAAACTAAAAGTTGAACCTAGAAGTTGAACCATGTTCCCGCAAGCAGCATTCTGGCATCCTGCGTAAGAGGAATCAGGTCTTCCCTTCCCGCAAGCGAAAGGTCAAACTTGCGGTTAAGTGCCGCAAAATGCTGCACACCAAAGAGCATCTTCTTCAGATACGAATATGCACCCGCCGCACCGAGAGGAATTTCTTTACCCGGATAAAGAGCTTTAAGTTCGGGAAGTTCCAGGAAAAGCTCTTCCGCAGTTGAACCGAATTTCTGAAGATGAGCCGGAACCCTGCCCGAAGCAAGTGCGTTTCCTACAGTCTGTCCTACCATGGCCGCCGCCATTGTTGCCCGGCACAGCCCCACTGCGCTGATATAAGGAGCGCCAAGTGCAAATGCCTTATATGCCTGATCTTCTGTCGAAAAGCCTCCCGTAATTACGATGGACGGTATATAACGTCCTTCTGCTTTTAGCTGTTCACATACAGGGACAAGAGCGCTTTCGATGCATGCTGCAGGAAGGCCGAATTCATTCATCATTTTGTCCGGACTGTATCCCGAGCCACCGCCCGCACCGTCAAAGGTTACCATATCAACTTCAAGATCCGAGGCGATTCTTAGTACTCTTTCCATGTCCTTCCTGTCGAAGCCGGCCATTTTGAAAAATACATGTTTAAGGCCCATTTTGCGAAGTTCTTCTATACGAGCCGAAATAGTCTCTTCCGTCCACATAGGAAGTCTTGCATAAGTCCAGAACACAGGGCTGTTTCCTTTTGCGACTGCAGTACAGACTGCTTCATCCTCAGGATCCGGATAAACAATAAATCCTTCCTTTTTCTTTGCTTTTGCTTCATCGACGGAATTCAGGCGATTTGCCGGCTGTGTGCCCTTTGCGCTCTGCCCGAATTTAAATTCGATGGCTTCTGCTGCGCATTCGCGAATTGCATACTCCGGAAGTCCCATCATGTCGTCTTCTATATTGCACTGGATTGCAATCTGCCCGTAACCTCTGTAATAATTACGGAATGAATCAAGCATCTCTTTGAGCTTTTCAAACTTTTTGATTTTGCCGTTTTCAAGAACCAGACCCGGATCTTTGCTTGGAGAACCTTCACCTATGACACATATGGTTCCCGCCATTGCAGCGGCTGCAAAATAATCCTTCCAGTTAAGTTTTATAAGCGCCGGAAGCATAAACGGAACAGCAAGTTTGATTGGATTTCGTTTTCCTACTGTGCGCTCTACGCCTACGTTAAAAATTGTGGCCTTATTGTTGTCGGCTTCAATCCCCGACGCACCGAAGCACCTTCCGCTGATATTGAAAACAGACCAGTCAACCGGAATGTCCTTTTCACCGGCAATCTGGTTTGTACCGGTGTTTGTAGGATAAACCATTGCTTTTCCACGAACGGCCGACAACCCTATTTCACATGTACCCTCACAGCCCTCCATGCAAAGAGAACACATACCCGAACATGGAGTTATACGATTGCTGCGGGTACGGGAGTCATTAAAT
>JAILLO010000076.1 GCA_024693105.1 Clostridia bacterium
GCAATGGCGCATAATACAAAAGCCAGACATAAATCATAACTCATTTTTTTCCTTGCTCCTTTTCTTTTTCAACTTGCGTTTTTTATAAAAACCCTGTCCGGGATTTTACCTTTGAAATGCCGCCTGAAGTTTTTTCAGGCAGCCGGACTTTCTAAAACGTTTGACGCGGCCGGCACTTATTTCTGCTTCATGAAATTCAGTGCCGATGCACACATAGCTGCAATACCGTATGGCATAACCTTTTCATCCGGAAGCATTTTTGAATTGTGAAGAGGCTGAAGTTCTCCCTCATAGCCTGCCGATATCATCACATATACGCCCGGCGTTCCCGTCATTTTTGTGTAATAACTGAAATCTTCACTAAATGACATAGGTCTCTCTAAATCAACAATCTTTTCCTCGCCAAGCTCTGCTGCGACTGCCGCCCTGTTGAGCTTCGTGAGCTGCGGGTCGTTGTAACATGCGGGATAGCCTTCATAATGATTGATATCAACTTCAACACCCGACATTGCTTCAATGCCTTTTGCTATGTCAAATACCTGCTTTGTAACTTCATCTCTGATGTGATCCACATATGCTCTTGCAATTCCGGAAAATCTTGCCTGTCCCGGGATTACATTAGGCGCGTCACCGCTGTGGAAGCTGCAGACAGGAAATATAACCGTCTCAAGCGGATCGACATATCTTGCCTGAATCTGCTGAAGAAGAACTACCATCTGAGCAGCTGCAAGAATAGGATCCTTTGTAAGATGCGGCGTTGAACCATGTCCGCCTACACCGTTTACCGTTACATCAAAAAGGTCAACAGAAGTTGAAACCGGGCCTTCATGAAACTGCACCCTTCCGACTTCCCCTTCCTGAGGCGAAACATGCATGCCAAAAATCGCATCTACATGAGGATTTTCCATGACTCCCTTTTCAACAAGTTCTTTTGCTCCTCCCGGAAGCGTATCTTCGCTGTGCTGAAAAATCAGCTTAATTGTTCCGGCAAATTCATTTCTTCTTTCACACAGCAGTTTTGCCGTTCCAAGAAGCATCGTCGCATGCATATCATGCCCGCAGGCATGCATCATATCCGGAATCTTACTTTTGTATGGCACATTTGTCTCCTCCTGAATCGGAAGTGCGTCTATATCCGCACGAAGAGCCACACACCTGTCCCCATTTCCCTTTGCTGTTCCTTTTATAAGTGCAACAACAGCAGTCGGCACCGGGGAATCTATACTGTCCACACCGTATTCTTTTAGTTTTTCTCTGATGAGCGCGGACGTTTTAATTTCATTTCTTCCTATTTCCGGGTTTTGATGAATTGTCCTTCTTATCTGAACACATTCATCAAACATATTTTGGGCAGCTTCAAGAAGTGCTCCCATATTTATCACTTTCTTTCTTTAGTATATTCATAAGTACGTCATACACTCTTTGGGGTTCGGTTTCTTCTGCGGATTTGCCACCCACAGCCACAGCCGGTGACTGAAAATTTAGAATTTATATACATTGATTTAATAAATATAACGTACTTTTAATAGAGATAATAGCACCATTGAATATACATTTCAACAATAAATTTAAAAAAAATTGTTTTGTAACACAACTATTTTGGCAATTCTCAAGAAAATTTTGCCATTTCATGCAATATTCCGATAATTTTTAGTCGGGATTGTGAATAAATATACTTCACCGCGCTACAGCAACGCAGTCCCGCTTTGCTCTAAATATAATAAGAAAGAGGAAACTCCGGGCATCATGCCTGAAATTTCCTCTTTGATTTTTTCATTAAATTGATAATTTCTTATCTTTTGCGACGTGCGCCTCCTGCGGCGACATTCATACGCGTTGCCTGCTTCGCTATACTGATTTTTGCCCTTGCAATCTCGTTCGGGTCTGCTTCCCCGGCGAGATTCTGGTTCAGCCATGCTTCCATGGCCGCTTTCTTCTCTGCGGCTCTGCCTGCGTCAATTTCTTCCTGCCATTCTGCCGCATCAGTATAGATAATAATGCTGTCCTTTACATCAATATAGCCGTTGGCCAGTGCTGCAATTCGAAATTCCTCCTTGCCTTTTTCACGGATCCACATTTCGCCTATATCAAGAAGCTTGCAGGCCCATGCATGATTTGCCATGAAGCCCTCATCGCCTGTCAGCGTTCTGACTATAACCAGTTCAATTTCACCCTTATAGAATAATTTTTCAGGTGTTATAACCTCAAGTTGTACGCTCTTAGCCATTGCTCTTGTTATACCTTTCTACCACTTCGTCTATACCTCCTGCAAAGAGGAACATTGACTCAGGAATCTGGTCGTGCTTTCCTTCAAGAATTTCCTTGAAGCCTCGTACAGTTTCCTTCAGTGGTAAATATTTTCCTTCCATACCGGTGAACTGTGCAGCCACGCTGAACGGCTGAGATAAGAATCTTTGAATCTTTCTTGCTCTGTTAACTACCAGTTTGTCTGAATCGCCGAGTTCGTCCATACCAAGGATAGCGATAATATCCTGCAGATCCTTGTATCTTTGGAGAACTTCCTGAACGCCTCTTGCGGTATTGTAATGCTCTTCACCGATGATAAGCGGATCCATAATTCTTGAAGTTGATTCAAGCGGATCTACTGCCGGGTAAATACCAAGCTCCGTGATTGCACGGGACAGTACCGTTGTTGCATCCAGATGTGCGAATGTAGTAGCAGGAGCCGGGTCTGTCAGGTCATCCGCAGGTACATAAACTGCCTGTACGGATGTGATGGAACCCTTCTTTGTTGACGTGATACGCTCCTGCAGAGCACCCATTTCAGTTGCCAGTGTAGGCTGATAACCTACTGCCGAAGGTACACGGCCAAGCAGTGCCGATACTTCCGAGCCTGCCTGGGTAAATCTGAAGATATTGTCGATAAACAGAAGTACATCCTGTCCCTCAACATCTCTGAAGTACTCAGCCATTGTAAGTCCTGAAAGAGCTACTCTCATACGTGCTCCGGGTGGTTCGTTCATCTGGCCGAAAACCATGGCCGTCTTGTTTATTACACCCGATTCAATCATTTCGTAATAAAGGTCATTTCCTTCTCTTGTACGCTCACCTACTCCGGCAAATACCGAAATACCGCCGTGTTCCTTTGCGATGTTTGCAATAAGTTCCTGAATCAGAACCGTCTTGCCTACACCTGCGCCTCCGAAAAGTCCTACCTTTCCGCCTCTTGTGTATGGAGCGATCAGGTCGATAACCTTGATACCTGTTTCAAATATTTGTGATGTTGTATCCTGTTCCTCGAAGCTTGGAGCTGCCTTGTGAATGGCTGAACGCAGTTCAGTTTCAACCGGTCCCTTTTCATCGATCGTTTCACCGATAACGTTGAAAAGTCTGCCCAGAACTTCCTTCCCTACAGGAACACTGATAGGAGCACCCGTATCCAGAGCTTCCATGCCTCTTGTAAGTCCGTCGGTTGAAGACAACGAGATGCATCTGACTACATCGTCTCCTTTGTGCTGTGCCACCTCTGCAACTATGCGTCTTCCATTCAAGGTAATCTCTATAGCATTCATCAGTTCCGGCATTTCGTCAGCATTGAATTTGACGTCGATAACAGGCCCAACAATCTGGTGTATTATTCCTTTATTCAATTCTTAACACCTCCTGTGCTATTTTGCTTTTCTTAATCCTGAGCCTCCGAGCCCGCAACAATTTCGATAATTTCATTTGTAATTGCAGCCTGTCTCGCACGATTATAGAATAACGACAGATTCGAGAGCATCTCTCTGGCATTGTCTGTTGCGTTTTCCATGGCCGTACGTCTTGCGGCATGCTCACATGTTGCCGACTCTACTACTGCACCGTATACCTTTATTTCAACGTATTTCGGTACAAGATAGTTGAATACTTCTTCAACGGATGGCTCATAATCAACCTGCTTCTCGATTTTCATAACTTCAGGGTCATTGTCTATTTCAAAAGGCAGAAGTCTTTCGACCTTTACCGCCTGTTCCATGGAGCTTACAAATGAAGTATAAATAAGCACGACTTCATCTATTTCACCTGAATTGTACATATCAATGATAGGCTTGCTGATTTCCCGTGTTTCAAGGAATGAAATATTTTCGGGCGGTGCAAGATAATCACTGTAGATTTCATAACCCCGCTTTTCGAAGTATTCCTTTCCCTTGCTTCCGACCGCTACAATAATCGGTTTCTGCGAGTCATTTCTCAGAAGCGGTTCCGCTTCCTTGATAACGTTGCTGTTAAAACCTCCGCAAAGGCCCTTGCAGCTCGTCACTATGATGTAACAGGTATTGACTATTTCGCGGTTTCCAAGCAGATACCTCTCCGGAATATCGGAGGAACTGTTTGCAATTTCTGCGATAGATTCCGTAATATAGTGGAAGTATTCAGTAGTTCTTTCAAAGGTGGCTTTGGCTTTTCTAAGCTTTGATGCAGAAACAAGCTTCATCGCACTTGTAATATGCTCTGTGCTGTTAACGCTTTTGATGCGGCGTTTAATATCCTGCATATTTGCTGCTGCCATATACTCACCCCTCTCTTGTATTTCTTCTGAGACTGCCGCCGGGTAAAAGCGCATTCTCTCTCATAAATAAATTTAGATGTAGGAATCTCTGCTCTTCTTGAATTCTTCAATTGCCCTGACAAGAGCTTCCTCATTTTCATCGGTGAGCTGACCGCTTTCTGCGATATCTTTTCCGATCTTCGGATGCTGTGTCTCCATGAAAGCAAAGAATTCTTTCTCGAAGGCCTTAATATCTTCTACAGGTATATCTGCCAAATGGTGGTTTACTGCCGCATAGATAATCATAACCTGATTCTCTACCGGAATAGGGCTGTACTGACCCTGCTTCAGCACTTCCATAAGGATACGGCCGTGATCCAGTCTGTCCTTTGTATCCTTGTCAACATCGGAACCAAACTGTGAAAAGCTTGCAAGTTCTCTGTACTGAGCAAGCTCAAGCTTAACCTTGCTGGCAACCTTTTTCATGGCTTTAATCTGCGCATTTCCTCCTACACGGGATACTGAAATACCGGCATTTACAGCAGGTCGCTGACCTGTAAAGAAGAGCTCTGTTTCAAGGAATATCTGACCGTCTGTAATGGAAATAACATTGGTCGGAATATATGCCGAAACGTCTCCTGCCTGTGTTTCAATAATAGGAAGCGCCGTAATGGAACCTCCTCCGAGTGCATCCGAAAGCTTTGCAGCTCTTTCGAGAAGTCTTGAATGCAGATAGAATACATCGCCCGGAAAAGCTTCTCTTCCCGGTGGTCTTCTGAGCAGCAATGACATTGCGCGATAAGCAACGGCATGCTTTGAGAGGTCATCATATACAATCAGAACATGTCTGCCCTGATACATGAAATGTTCTCCGATAGCGCAGCCCGCATAAGGAGCAATGTACTGAAGAGGTGCAACTTCACTTGCCGTTGCCGATACAACAATGGTATAGTCCATTGCGCCCTTGTCTTCAAGAGACTGTACCAGCTGTGCAACTGTGGATTTTTTCTGTCCTATTGCAACATAGATACAGATAACATCCTTGCCCTTCTGATTGATAATTGTATCGATAGCGATTGCTGTCTTTCCGGTCTGTCTGTCGCCGATAATAAGCTCACGCTGTCCTTTTCCAATAGGTATCATTGAGTCAATTGCCTTGATACCGGTCTGAAGAGGCTGGTTTACAGACTTTCTCTGGAGTACTCCCGGTGCCGCATTTTCTATTGGTCTGTGTGCTTCCGCCCTGATAGGACCTTTGCCGTCAATAGGCTGTCCCAGAGCATTTACTACACGACCGATAATTTCTTCACCGACCGGAACTTCAACGACTCTGCCTGTAGGCTTAACTATGTCGCCCTCTCTGATAGTTTTGTCGGAACCGAGAATAACCGTACCGACATTGTCTTCTTCCAAATTCATAGCCATTCCGTAAATTTCACCCGGAAATTCAAGCAGTTCGCCGGCCATGCATTTCTCCAAACCGTAAACTCTGGCAATACCGTCACCAACCTGTATAACTGTGCCGAAATCGGAAATTTCAAGCTGATTTTTGTAACCCTTGATTTGTTCCTTTATGACCGCACTGATTTCTTCAGGTCTTAAACTCATTCGGTCTCGCCTCCCTCCTATAAAATAGTTTCTGCAAGATTGTCAAGCTTTGTCCTGATGGACGCATCGATAATCTTTCCCTCAATAAATATCTTGACCCCGCCTATAAGTCTCGGGTCTGTTTCATTTTCAAGTTTAACTTTTGTCTTGATAAGCTTTCCTGTCTCTTCCTCAAAACGCTCCAGTCGTTCCTGGGCAAGAGGCTTCACGGAAACAATCTTCCCGTAGGAGACTCCTTCTTCCGCGTTCAACAGTTCCTTGTATACTTTGATAGTGTCGGCAAAATACCTTGCCCTTCCTTTGTCAACAAGGACAAAAAGGTAGTTTTGCAGTTCTTCACATATTTCGTCTTTGAAAATATTCGCAAGAACCTTTTTCTTTTCTGCCGGTGCCACTACCGGTGTATTGATAAATGCCTGCAGTTCAGGCTCCGCTTTCAGAATTTCGACAACCTGATTTGCTTCTTCAAGTATCAGGTCTCTTTTTCCGAGCTCGCTTGCCGCCTGAAACAACGCTTCACCGTAGGTCATTGCAACTGCTAATTCTGCCATTTCGATGCACCTGCCTGTTCAATGATATCATCAATGATAAATTCCTGACCTTCAATTTCGATATCCTTTTCGAGAATTTTCTCGGCTGCCATCATTGCGAGCATTGCAATCTGCTCTTTCATGTCGGCAACAGCTCTTTCCTTTTCTCTTTCGATATCCCTGTCTGCCTTGAGTTTCATCTCGGCAACCTCGGCCTTGGCATTTTCTATGATATCCTGTGCCTGCGTGTCGGCTTTTATCTTTGCGTTCTTGATTATTTCTCTGGCTTCCTTTTCGGCATTTGCGATACGCTTTTCATAGTTTGCCATCTTTTCGTCGGCTCTTCTGTTTACAGCTTCCGCATTGTCAAAAGCGTCCTTGATTGACTGCTGTCTGTTTTCCAGCATCGTAAGGAACGGCTTGTAAAGAAACTTTGCAAGAACACCTACAAGGATCAGAAAGTTCACCACGGCAAATATGACTTCCGTAATACTAAGTCCCAATGCTTCTACCATAGCTTAATCCTCCTTATCCCCGCCCGAATACCTCCGGGCTGATTGTGTCAGATAACGTTTGTACGGGTCATCAGATTTTTCCTACGAGCATGATAGCGATAAGCAGACCGTAGATAGTCATAGCTTCCATGAACGCAAGCGCCAAAATCATGTTTGTACGCAACAATCCTGCCATTTCAGGCTGGCGAGCCATGCCTTCAAGAGCCTTTGCCGATGCAATACCCTGTCCTATTCCAGGGCCTAAAGTGGAAATTCCGATTGCCAATGCTGCTGCGATAGCTACTATTGTTCCTGTCATGATTATTTTCTCCTTTCATTTTGGCCTTTGGCCATGCTTAATATATTAATTCTGCCGAAAATTCGGGGATTGTGCAGAATTGAATACATACGCTATAAGTTGTTTGTTGTCGGAAGCTGTTTCATTCCTTCCTCGGCTTCCGCCGCAAGTTCTGCCCCGTGCTCCGCAGCCTCTGAAATATAAATGGCTGCAAGAAGCGCAAATACCAGAGACTGAATAAGTCCCATAAGTACCGACAGCGCCTGCATGATAATCGGCATACCAAGCGGTACAAGTCCGAAGAATGCACTTATAACAGATTCTTCACCGAAAATATTTCCGTAAAGTCGCAAAGTCAGTGAAACCGGTCTTACGAACTCTTCCAGAAGCATAATCGGGAACATAAATGCAAACGGCTTGAACAGGTGCTTGTAATAACTGATGCCATGATTCTCGCGAATACCGATAATCTGAACCGCAAAGAAAACTACAATCGCAAGTCCGAGTGGGAAATTGATTGAGCTTGTAGGTGCCGCCAGACCCGGCAGATGCCCCGCAAGAGGAATAAGACCGGAATAGTTACAAATCAATATGTAAATAAAGAATGTTGCAACAATCGGGAAATATTTCCTGCCCGCATATTCGCCCATCAGGTCCACAAAAAAGGCATGCAGTTTTTCAACTACCACTTCAACCACATTTTGAAGACCGGTTGGAATCATGGTCATGTTCCGGCCCGCGATAATAACAACGGCGCAGATAAATATCGTAATCACCGTACTTGTAATCATCGGGCTGGTAATGCCAATCGAATTTAATGCTTCCATACGCTAACCTCCTTCGGCATTTGATTAATCACATATTCTAGATATATAATTTCCATTTTCCCACGCATCATTTTTCAACATGATCCAGCTGATAAACTTTGTGTATGGAAAATGCTTTGCCTGCAAGACTCAGTGCAATTGCCGTTGCAATTGCAAATGCGACAAAATCAAACGGGATAATATTTCTTACAAGATATACGGCAACCAGAGTAGCCGCATTGACAATAAAACTGATAATCATTCTTGAAACTACGGCCTTCGAAGTAACTGTCGTTCCCTCTTTCGGATGAAAAACCCTGCGCCACAGCAGCAGGTATTTGAGAAAACCCACTCCTCCGCCGTATATTATGCCCGCTAAGACTGCCCAAACATAACTCAACTGCACAACCTCCCTGTTTCCGAAGGAAAAGCCTTTTTTTCCCTTTTAGAAATAATCGACCTTTTCCCCTATTGTACAATTTTGTGGTATCATTGATAATTATAAACGATTATCAAAAAATGTAAAGTGGCGGCAGTGATTAAATTTATCCATTTTTTAGGATATTTAGGTGTCTGCCGCCTTATATCTCCGCTGTTTTCAACATTTTTTTCAAATATATTCATTTTAAAAATTTATTAAAGATTCCTAATTTTGGTACTGCCTCCTTCTTTTTTTCTTCGAACCACCCTCAAATCCATGTCTTAATTTGCTCAAAAAGTGCTCCTGCCTATACAATATTGCTTTTTCAGAATTTTATAAGATATAAAGAAATGACCGATTGGCTGTTTGGACAGGTAATCGGTTATGATTAAAAAATTGCGCAAACGTCGTAACGGCATTCACAAGGATAGCTCGTTGATTCCAAATTTCGTAGCACTTCTAAAAGCTCCTTCAAAAAGCTCTTATTATCAATATCATCCACCAGAAGCATTTCCTTTGTGCCCTCATATGGAAGTTCCAATGATGCATCCGGCATCAATTCTGATGCAGCTTTCACATTCTTCCCCAGAAAGCGATCATCATATATTCCACCGACAATCTTGCCACGATAATAAATAATGGACATTTGCTTGATTTAATTGTTTAGATAACATTCTTGTAAACTGGCCATCGACTTTTCTTCCTGATGCGCTCATCTTCCATAGTTGACTGTAATTGTAAAACCAAATCACAAGTCTCACTCCACTTTCGCAAATCTTGCCGTGAAAAGTCGCTTAGCATATTGTATGTCCCCTTTAACAAAGATATATCTTTCAAATGAAAGTCATAATCTTTAATATATCCGCGGATTTCACGCTTTAAATCTTTTATAGACTCTTGAATTTTCTTTTTTGATTCAGGATGCTTATTTTTCTTATAGTTATTAATCTTATTTGCAACTTCATTTACATTTTCTACCAGTTCGCTTGTTCTAGTTTGATATTCAACCCTAAACTCTACTGGCTTGCTCACAATCATCTCAATCTCTTTTGTAATGTATTTTTCTGCTTCTATGACATCAATATACTCATTTGAAAACATAAATTCTCCCCTGTGAGCATACGTATGCCTTGATTGTATTAATTCATCATAGGTTTTTATCTGATCACGGCCCTCAGAAATTGTAAATCTAAAAGAAGGCATTAAATCGCTTTTTATTCCCTTTTCGATACTGTTATATTTAACATCAGGCGAAAAACTTCCTTGAGGAATCTTTCTACCTATAAATGTTTCAACATACTTATTTCGCGAACGACCTTTTTCTAATAATTCATAATACATATTCTTAATTAGCTGTTCAGAATATGTATAAGCATCAATTAAAAGATTATGTTCGAAACATTTGCAACATGTTTCTAATGCATCAAAATCAATCTCTATATCAGATGCGAAACTTCTAAAATCGCTTCTTTTATCCGAAAATCCATCATTTATAAGCTCAACATAAGATTTGCTCTTTTCTAATTGCGCCATTCTATCATCTGTATCAAACTCAAATATAAGCATTATTTTATCCTATTATTTCCTCACATATCTGAAATCTTCTTATAATAGCTTCTTTTGTTCCTGTACTAGTACTGAATGGATTTTCCTCACCTTTTGCAATAGCACTTATTACTAATTCAGCCATCTTCTTTTCGTATCGTCCTCGTATCATTTCTTTATTCATAGTTTCCAGAGCATCCATTTTTCTTATATATACACCAACCATAGCTTCTAGAATGCAGACATTAAAATTACCTGTATATAATGCTTTACCAGTAATATCGATTACCACACGCTTAAACAGATTCTTTTCAGGAAAAATTTGCTTTAACTCTGTGATAGCCCTATCAACTTTATTTGCAAAATCCGGTGTTATTTCGTCCTTCTTATGTTCTTCACAAAAAGAATTTAAAATTTTATTGAGACCATTCTTATCACACTTTGCCTTGTTATAATAAATTTCTGACATAGCATACACTCTTAAAAGGGCCTCAACGTGAGCATCCTTTTTCTGCATTGCAACAGAATAAAGCTTTCTCAACTCATCACATTTGTTTGCATGCTCATACAAAGACTTTATAAAAGGACCATATGCAAGGGATTTTCTAATCTGCATTGAATTAAGTTTTTCTGAACCCGAATTTAATCTTTCAAAAATCATATATTTTGAATCCGAGTTTTCAGGATTTATCTGTCTAAATTCTACAAGTGGAATTGTGCTTCTTTTTATTATTCTTTGCTGATCAGCCGTCAAATCATCAAAAGATTTTCCCTTTAGATCCTCCGAAATATTACCTGATAATTTCGCTTTTGCTTTTCTTGTAGTATTGGGATTATCAACCCATGGCTTTCCAGTTACATAATTTGTCACCGTTACTAGTCTCTGATATCCATCAATTACTTCATACTCATTTTTTCCAACTTCCAAGAAGAATAATGGAGGGATAGGCAATCCTATTAGAATAGACTCAATTAATCTAGAGCTTTTTTGCGCATCCCATACAAACTCTCGTTGCATCTCTGGCTTACGTATTTCCCCATTTTCATACATATCTATCAGCTCACCAAAAGAACGGTTACTAACCCAATGCTTAATATTGTATGAAAGTAAAGACTCTGCTCCTGTGTCTTTATTAAAAAACTCATCTATTCTCGCATATAACTCATCAGATATCTCGTATTTATCAAGCTTTGATATTAATTCTTCCGGGTTTAACGCATCTATTTTTAATGAATAGTCATTCATTTCGGCAATGTCTATTGCGCTAACACTATTGTCAGTTGTTTCAATAAAAAAAGTCATCTTTAATTCTCCTTGTAATTTGTGCACCGATTACATATTTCGTTTGAAAACGTAATATCCATCTTCCCAGGTAACATAATTCGAATAGTTTTTTCCACCATAATATTTAATACCATCAATCCCAACCATTTTGCAGCATTCGGCAACAAACGAAGGAATTAAGTATTCCCTTGGTCGATTACTAACATTATTGCTTAATGGAAATCTAATGTATTTAAAAAAAGTATTTAAACCTCTCCAATTTTTCTCCGACAAATCAATTAATCGAGCGCTAGTATTTGTTCCAACTTCGACTGTTTGTAAAATCTTCTTTTCTTCATCTTCCTTGGGCATATGCTTTTTTATCTCATTTTGAGCACCATCGACTCTATCTGAAAAATAAAAATATGCCTGACCAGCATGATTATATCGACCTGGATATGTTACACCATATGGTGCTTTTCTCATTTGCTCCCATACATAAGGCGCTTCATTTTTTAATCTTGCCCTACAATGGTAATAACTATCTCTGTCAAAATCCATCACCTTTGGAAAACCATCAATTAAACTATATATTTTTTGCCCAACCTCACTCTTCATAGCCATCATTGGATGTTCATCCAAATAAGACATAAAATTCATTAATTCATTCTCAGAAAACTTTTCTTCATACTCAGTGACATCTAAAAAGTCCTCAGCTCTACAGATTACATTCATTTCTGAAGAAGTCGCCTGATCATTTGTATTAGTAACGCTGATAAATTTTCTTATATCATTTCTATAAACAATATTATTGTTATA
>JAILLO010000094.1 GCA_024693105.1 Clostridia bacterium
GCAGAGGCAGATTCTGAATAAAGACTAAGAGGATTTTAATATGAACATTTTGTTTGTCGGACTCGGAGGCGCACTCGGAGCCGTTTCAAGATATGCGGCAGGATTTATACCGCTGCCGTTAAAATCGGATTTTCCCTTTCATACCTTTTTAATAAATCTTGCCGGAGCTGTAATTATAGGCTTTCTGGTGGGAATGTTCGAAAAGGACGAGTCTGTTCCGGCATGGGTGAGTCCGTTTGCAAAAGTCGGATTTTGCGGAGGATTTACAACATTTTCAACTTTTTCTCTTGAAACTGTTACGTTGTTTGAGAATAACAAATATCTTCTTGGGATTCTTTATGCGGCGGCAAGCTGCATACTTTGCTGCGCCGGGGTAATCCTCGGAAAAAGGCTGGCGGGAAGATAAAGAGAAAGCATCAGGCGAAAGGACCGGACGAAAGCATCAGGCGAAAGGACCGGACGAAAACATCGGACGAAAATATCAGGCAAAAGGGCCGGGCAAAAGCATCGGACGAAAGTGCCGGGCTGAAAAACCGAAGGGAAAGGAAGAAAAATAAAAACAAAATCAAAAGATAAAAATAGGAATAAAAGACAAAACAGAATCAAAAATAGCAAAACCGACAGAAATAATCCGACCGGGTTACGGACGGATTTATTTCTGCCGGTTTTAAATTTCAGGTAATAACCTGCATACAAAACCTAAAAATGCATACAACCCAAAATCATTTATTAAGAGGAATTTTTTCGGTAAAGTCTGATTTTCGGGGGCTTATCAGCCCTTGTATCCGATTTCGTCTGCCAGAGCCTTTTCGAGAACAACCACTACGTCGCGGTGTGCGCGAAGGAATGTAGCAGGGCACTTAGTGTCAATTTTTTCTGTCATAAGAAGCTGCTTCATTGCATCCTGCTTGTTTCCGCTTACAACCATCAGAAGCTTCTGTGCACGCATGATGTTTCCCATACCCATTGTAACGGCATAACGGGGAACATCGTCGCGTGAAGCAAAGAAACGTGCATTTGCATCGATTGTGCTTTCGTCAAGAACTTCCTTATGAGCCTTGTCATGAAGGAATTCGCCCGGTTCATTAAATCCGAGATGGCCATCAGGACCAACACCGAGAACCTGAAGGGCAATATCTGCCTTGTCAAGAACTTCGTTGAATTCCTTAAGGTTATCATCAACATTTCCGACACCCTTTGCAACATATGTGTTTGCCTTGTCGATATTGATGTGGTCAAAGAGATTTGAGTCCATGAAATAACGGTATGACTGGTCGTGTGTTCCGTCAAGTCCAACATACTCGTCAAGGTTTACGGAATGAATCTTTGAGAAATCAAGATTTTCCTCCTTGCAACGGCGTGCCAGTTCTTTGTACATGCCAACAGGGCTTGAGCCTGTAGCAAGTCCGAGAGTACAGGTTGGATTTTCACGTACAACCTTTTCCACTACGTCAGCAGCAAGTTTGCTGACTTCAGCATAGTCTTTTGCGATAATTACTTTCATATATTCTCTCCTTTTAATAAGATGAGTAATGCCGAAAAAACGGCATTGCTTTAAGGCCAAAATGTCTTTTCGGAAAGAAAAAACATGTTAAGATTATATAAAAAAATGAGTGCGAATACAAGGAAAAATATTACATTTTATTGAAAAAAATAACTAATTAATTTGCCGAAATTTGTTACAATTTTGCTAAATGGAAATTGCCGCAAACGTCGGCAATATGAAGAAGAAGGGAAGAATGCCCGGAAAAAGGACGGCAAAAAAGCCCGAAAACGGCAGAAAATTAACAAGAATTTAACAAGAGAAACCCTTGATTTCGGGGGAATGTATATTGATTTGAAACGTTTTGTGGGGTATACTGTAAGACGATTGACTATGGGAGAAAGAAGGACAGAAAATGAGAAAAAGATTAAAATTACCGGCATTTGTTTTCATCCTGCTGATGCTGATTCTTGCGGTTAATTCCGTTACGGTTTCCGCTGCGGTGGGACTTACGGATTCAGACATAAAGGAAGGACTTGACTTTTGCAGAGATTATCCGGTTTCGCTTACGCTTGACGGACAGAAGGTCCAAATCGATCCGAGCGGAGTTCCTGCCGTAATTATAAAGGAACGTACACTTATCCCTGCGCGCGCGCTTTTTGAGAAGATGGGCGGCGTTGTTACATGGGATGAGCAAAAGCAGGCGGTAGGCATTACACTGAACAAAACGCAGGTCAGCCTTACGATTAATTCACAGACGGCATACGTCAACGGTCAGGCAAAGACACTTGATGTACCTGCCCTCATAATAGACCATGACGGTGATTATTACGGAAGCACCATGATTCCGGTGAGATTTGTGGCAGAGTCGATAGGCTGCACTATTTCCTGGGATGATGCGACAAGAACGGTTGGAGTCAAGGCACCGGCTGTTGAGCCTTCCGATGAAGCAAAAGACGACAAGGATGCAGACGACAATACCGCTGACAACGAAAACAGCGGAGACGAAACCGTGCCGCACGTAATTACAAGACCTGAGCCGGATCCTTCGATAGATCTGACGGACGATAATGACAATACGGGCACGAGTGTGGGAAGCGGAACTCTTTCGGGCAACGGGGTTTTCACGGCGATGGAGCTTTCACCTCTTCCGATGCTTACCGAAAATGCAAAAAAGCAAATGATAGTAATTGATGCGGGACACGGCGGCAAGGACTGCGGTTCGATAGGAAACAAAGGCACCTCAAATGAATGCTTTGAAAAAACACCGAATCTTGATGCCGCGCTGAAGCTGAACGCATGGCTGAAGGCTTCGGGTGCCACTACATATATGACAAGGTCGGGCGATGTATATTACACGCTTCTTGAAAGAGCTCAGAAAGCAAATACAAGAGCGGCAACGCTGTTTGTGTCATGCCACAACAATTCAAATACATCTTCGTCTCCAAACGGAACGGAGGTTCATTATTACAGCAAGGTAAACGAATACGGCGATACCGAAAAGGATATTTACGGAATTGAAAGCAAGGCTGTCGCAAAGCTTGCGGAAAAGTATCTTGTCGATGCGCTTCAGACAAATGAACGCGGTATCAAGGAAAGTCCGAAGCTTGCGGTATTAAACAAAACGCAGATGCCTGCCATCATAGTTGAGGGGGCATTTATGTCGAATCCTTCGGATCTTTCGAAAATACAGTCATCGGAGTATGCCGAAAGGTATGCTTATGCTGTGGCGAAAGCGATTATCGAATCCTTTAACAAGGCATTCCCCGGCTGATGATTATTACAAAGCAGCCTGATGCTGAAGAGCGGACGCCTGCGGGCGGAAGCGTATTTTACGGTTTTGAACAAAACAGATTCTAATGTCTGAAAAAAGAATATGTGTTATTAAGAGGAGAAAAAAATGGAAAACAAGATGAACAGATTTACCGGAAGTGACAATTACGTTGTTACAGAAGAACTGAAAAATGCAGTTAACGTATCAATTGCACTGCAAAAGCCGCTTCTGATCAAGGGCGAACCGGGAACGGGAAAGACTATGCTTGCGGAGGCAATTGCAAAGTCACTGAACATGAAGCTTATCATCTGGAGCATTAAATCAACAACAAAGGCTCAGGAAGGTCTTTACGTTTATGATACTGTACAAAGACTTTACGACAGCCAGTTTGGCGAAGGCGATGTGTCGGATATCAAGAAGTACATTAAGCTCGGAAAGCTCGGCGAAGCATTTTCTTCAGATGAACAGGTTGTCCTTCTGATTGACGAAATCGACAAGGCAGACCTTGAATTCCCGAATGACCTTCTTTGGGAACTTGACAAGATGGAATTCTATATCAACGAGACAAAGGAAACCATCAAAACAAAGACAAGACCTATCGTTATTATCACTTCAAATGCTGAAAAGGAACTGCCGGACGCATTCCTTAGAAGATGTATCTTCCATTATATTGAGTTCCCTGACAGAGAGAAGATGGAGGAAATCGTAAAGGTTCACTTCGGCGATGTCAACGCAAGACTTCTTGACCAGGCAATGGAAGCCTTCTACAATATCAGAAGCATGAATGACCTGCAGAAGAAGCCGAGCACATCGGAACTTCTTGACTGGCTGCAGGCACTGATGCTCAGCGGCGCGGATGTTGAGAGAATCGTGGCTGAAATTCCGTATGTGGGAGTTCTTCTGAAGAAGAATCAGGATATCGATGTAATGTATGAGATTAAGGAAAAGGGTTACTCCTTGAAGAGGTGGTAGAAGTGTTTTTGGATTTCTTCTATTTGCTTCGCAAAAGGGAATTTGCGGTATCGCTTGACGAATGGCTGATGCTGCTTGATGCTCTTGACAAGGGACTTGCGAAATCGTCGCTTACGGGCTTTTATTACCTTTGCAGAAGCATTCTGATAAAGACAGAGGCGGACTACGACAAATTTGACGCAGTCTTTGCCGAATATTTCAAGGATGTTCATACACCTGAGGACCTTCCGGAGGAATTCTGGAACTGGCTCAACGATGATGTGCATGTCAAGGATATCAACGACAAGAATATGCTTGACGACTTCCTGATGGAACTTGACGATCTTTTGAAGACTTTCCGTGAAAGAATCGAGGAGCAGAAGGAAAAGCACGACGGCGGTAATTACTGGATCGGTACGGGCGGAACATCCACAATGGGTCACAGCGGTTATCACGAAAGAGGTATTCGTGTCGGCGGAACAAGCCGCCACAAATCGGCCGTTCAGGTAGCCGGTGAACGTAATTTCAAAGATTTCAGGCAGGATACAATTCTTGATATCAGGCAGTTTCAGATGGCTTTCCGCAAGCTGAGACAGTATTCTTCAAGAGTTGAAGGCGCAAAGACGGAGCTTGATATAGATCAGACCATTGATGCTACCTGCGACAACGGCGGACTTTTGAAGCTCGTTTTTGACAAGCCGAGGAAAAATACGATTAAGCTTCTGGTGCTGTTCGACTCGGACGGTTCCATGCTGCCTTACAGCAGGCTTTGCAACAGACTGTTTCAGGCTGTCAGCAAATCAAGCCATTTCAAGGATCTGAAGGTTTATTATTTCCATAACTGCATCTACGATCATCTGTATCTGAATCCAAATTGCAGAAACGGAGACTGGATTGACACAAAATGGGTTCTTTCGAATCTTGACAGCGAATACAAAGTAATTTTTGTAGGAGACGCATCTATGGCACAGCACGAGCTTTATGCAAAGGGCGGAAATGCCATAATCGGTCTTTACAATGATGAACTTGGCATAGACTGGCTGAAAAAATTCAAGCGCAGATACAAAAAACAGGTATGGCTCAACCCTATTCTCAAATCACAGTGGAATACGACATACGGCTGGCGTTCGCTCAAGGCGATTGCCGAAGTATTCCCGATGTTTGAGCTTACGCTTGACGGACTGGAATCGGCAATTAAAAAGCTTCTTGTGAAATAGGCATTGCACGAAACAGGCATTGCATGAAACAGGCATTGCACGAAACAGGCGGCGGTATTGCGGCAGGTTCGGAGCCTCAAAAAAGAATAATTTCCCCGGTATGGCAAAGGCGTATTTTTACCCGTTGCACATGGCGGGGATTTTATTTAGTGAAAAAATATTAAAAAGCGCGAATAAATATTTGAATAAGTGTTGCAATTGCCAAAATGCAGGTGTATAATAAGCACGTTGTTAAATAAATATACATCGTCATGCATAAAAATGCATGACCAAAAATATTCACAAACCATTGAAAAGTTGTAAGGAGGAATAAAAAATGGCAAAGGAAAAGATTGTACTGGCTTATTCGGGCGGACTCGATACATCGATTATCGTAACATGGCTCAAGGAGCATTATGATTGTGAAGTTATTGCAGTTTGCTGCAATGCGGGACAGAAGGAAGATTTCGCCGCTATAGAAAAGAAGGCTTATGCAACAGGCGCAAGCAAGGCATATGTACTGGATATTCAGAAGGAATTCGTAGAAGATTACATCTGGCCTACACTGAAGGCAGGAGCAATATATGAAAATGATTATCTTCTGGGAACTTCAATGGCAAGACCGCTTATGGCGCAGAAGCTTGTTGAAGTTGCGGAAAAGGAAGGCGCTCATATTATTGCACACGGCTGCACCGGAAAAGGTAATGACCAGGTTCGTTTCGAAACGGGAATCAAGGCCCTCAATCCTGCAATCAAGATTATAGCTCCGTGGAGAACATGGGAACTGACTTCGCGTGAGGACTGTATTGCATATGCAAAGGCACACAACATTCCTATTGCGCAGACAACAGAAAAGATTTACAGCCGTGACGAAAATATCTGGCATATCAGCCATGAAGGCGGAAATCTTGAAAATCCATGGAATGAGCATCTTGATGACATCCATGTTCTTTCGGTACCGGCAGAAAAGGCTCCGGACAAACCGACTTATGTAGAAATCGAATTTGAAAAGGGCGTTCCGGTAGCAGTTGACGGAAAGAAATGCGATGCTGTTGAGCTGCTTACAATTTTAAACAAGCTCGGAAGCGAAAACGGCGTAGGAACTATCGATATCGTAGAAAACAGACTTGTCGGAATGAAATCACGTGGCGTATATGAAACTCCGGGAGGAACTATTTTATTCAAGGCACATGCAGATCTTGAAAAGCTGATTCTTGACAGAGACACAATGCAGTACAAGAACATCGTTTCACAGAAATTCGCGCAGCTTGTTTATGACGGACTCTGGTTCACACCTTTAAGAGCAGCAATCAGCGCTTTTGTTGATTCAACGCAGGAAGAGGTTTCCGGAAAAGTTAAGATGAAGCTTTATAAAGGAAGTGCTGTTCCTGTAGCTTCACAGTCGCCAAATTCACTTTACAGTGAGGAATTTGCAACCTTCAGCAAGGATGAAGTATACAATCAGAGCGATTCCGAAGGATTTATCAATCTGTTCTCACTGCCTCTGAAGATCAGAGCAATCCAGAAACAGAACGCACAGGGAGGAGCAAAGAAAAATGAAGCTTTGGAAAGGAAGGTTCTCAAAGGAAGCGACTTCATCTGCTAATGAATTCAACGCTTCGATAGAATTTGACAAGAGACTTTACAAGCAGGATATAACGGGGAGCATTGCCCATGCAAAGATGCTTGCAAAGCAGAATATACTTACAAAAGAAGACTGCGAGGCAATAGAAAAAGGCCTTCTCGGAATTCTTGCGGATATTGAAGCCGGCAAGGTTGAGTTTACAATTGAGCAGGAAGATATTCATATGAATATCGAAAGTCTTTTGACCGAACGCATCGGTGAAGCCGGAAAAAGACTTCATACGGCAAGGAGCAGAAACGATCAGGTTGCGGTTGATATAAGGCTTTATCTGAAGGATGAAATCAGCGATATTAAGGAACTTCTGAAAAATCTTGAAAAGACGCTTTATACGATTGCAAAGGCGCATACAGACACTGTTATGCCCGGATATACGCATCTTCAAAGGGCGCAGCCCGTTACGTTTGCATATTACGTTCTTGCATATGCTCAGATGTTCAAGCGCGATATTTCAAGGTTCAGCGACTGCTTTGACAGAATGAACATGCTTCCTTTGGGAAGCGGAGCGCTTGCAGGCACCACATACAGCACCGACAGAAAATTTCTCGCAGAAGAACTTGGCTTTGCGGGAATCTGTCCGAATGCCATGGATGCCGTGAGCGACAGGGATTTTGCAATTGAATTTCTTGCGGCATGCGCAACGGCGCAAATGCATCTTTCAAGATTCTGCGAAGAGCTTATTATCTGGAGTTCGACGGAATTTCACTTCATTACGATGGACGATTCCTTCAGCACCGGCAGCAGCATCATGCCTCAGAAAAAGAATCCCGATATGGCAGAGCTTATCAGAGGCAAGACAGGAAGGGTTTACGGCGATCTTATGAGCCTTCTCACAATAATGAAAGGTCTGCCGCTTGCATACAACAAGGATATGCAGGAGGACAAGCTGCCTGTATTTGATGCGGGAGATACGCTTAAGGCTTCGATAGGAATCTTTACGGAGATGATTTCAACGATGAAGGTAAACGGCGAAGTGATGGAAAAGGCCGCAAAATCAGGCTTCATGAACGCGACTGATGCGGCTGATTACCTTGTTTCAAAGGGACTTCCGTTCAGAGACTGCCATGAAATCATCGGAAATATAGTTCTTTATTGCGAGCAGAACGGCAAGGCAATCGAAGAGCTGACGCTTGAGGAGCTTAAGTCCTTTTCGGACAAGTTCGAAAAGGATGTCTATGAGCATATTGATATCAGGGCCTGCATTGCGGCAAAGAAATCGGAGGGAAGCACTTCGTTTGAAAGCGTGAAGGCACAGCTTGAGAAACTTGAAAAGGAAATGCAGTTTTAATTTATTCCAATACAACAGCGAAAAAACGAACCTTATGTGATGCGGTTCGTTTTTTCGTATATTTTTGTATACTTTCGTATATTTTCGTATACTTTCGTATATTTTTGTATATTTTTGTGTTTGCGGACCGCGTAATTTCTATTCGGGCGCAGTAAGGTGCATAAGGGCATCAAGTTTGCTGAAAACAGCGCGTTCGATGGCACCGTAAAAGAGAGAAGAATCATTCTTTTCAAGATATGCTTTTACGGCAGCTGTGTATTCGCTTCCCGAAAAACCGAGAATAAATGCGGGATAGCCCCGGCAGAGAAGATAATAAAACATAAAAAATCTTGCCAGTTCTTCGTTCCATTTCGGGAAAGGATATATTTCAATGAATCTGTTGTGAATCTGAGCGGCTTTTTCAAGCGGATTTGAAGAGTATTCGTCCTGAGAAGTGTTGATAAAATGAGTAAATATGTCAAGCTGCTCAGGAATTGCGGCAGTCGCCGGCGGAATATGTCCGAATCCTGCAACCGGGGAGCAGTCCCGCCTGAGTACGGGCTCCGAGCCGGAAGAAATGATATTGTAGGCTTCGGCAATTACAGTGTCTGTAACCCTCAGATTCATGCTCTGCATGTCAAATGCCTTTGAAATGAGGTGCTTCAGATTTTCGATAAGTGAACATTCAAAAACTGTTGCGGAAGTAACAGGACCGTTAAGGAACATTTCGCGGACCTGCTCCCTTGAAAGTGAGCTTCCGTCAATGCGAAGCGAAGTCTGAATCCAGTCGAGAAAATCCATTTCGCGGATTGCGTCGGCGACACCTTTTTTGTATGGCCTGCGGTTTTCGAGTATTAGTTTCTTTTTTTTGATTTCGCGGAACATTGCAACCTCCCGGAACATTTAAAGTTTATTAAATTCTACCATAAAAAATGAAAGTATGGTAGAATATTTCTGTTAGAGAAAAGATTAGAATTTCTGTTAGAGAAAAGATCGGAAAGGCTGTTTGCACAGCCGAAAACAAGGGGGGATGGCTATGGATTTTGCATTGCCTGATTATTTCTACAACATAAATATGATTTCCACGACCGTCAGGCTTTTACTTGCGGTAATTCTCGGGGGTATTATAGGACTTGAAAGAGGCGCGGCAAGACATACCGCAGGTTTCAGAACACATATCCTTGTATGCGTCGGTGCCTGCCTTGCGATGCTTACAGACCAGTATCTTGTTCAGGAAATTGCCTTCCATGCAGACCCGGGAAGACTTGGTGCGCAGGTAATTACAGGCGTAGGTTTTCTCGGCGTGGGAACAATTATAGTGACGGGACGTCACAAAATCAAAGGACTTACAACTGCGGCGGGGCTTTGGGCTTCAGCCTGCATAGGGCTTGCGCTCGGCATAGGATTCTATTTCGGCGCGCTTCTTACGGCAGTGCTCATATTTGTATCTCTTAGTGTCCTTGTCAGAGTGGAGCATTATTTTTACGACCATTCAAGAGTTCTCAATCTTTATGTTGAAATCGACTCGATTGCAAGCATGAAGAGCTTCAGAGAAAAATTCAACGCTCTTGGAGTCGAAACATTTGAAACTCACCTCAGCAAATCCGAGCCGGTGACTCCGGGCGGGCTTGCTTTTCATGTCGACATGACATTCCCGAAAGAATATACACGCTCGGAAATGCTTGAACTTGTGACAAAGATCGACTGCGTCGACTTCGTCGAGGAGGTTTCATAAAAGGAGAAAAAACTTGGAAAAATACGAAAGACTTGCGGAAGCGCTTGAAAAGCACATTACATCAGACAGAATTTTCCGCGATGCGGACATGAGGGAATTCACATCGTTCCGCGCGGGAGGAAAGGCTTCGGTGCTTGTAACCGCAGAAAATACAGACGAACTGGGATATATTTTTTCATGCATCGGGGAATTTGATGCAGACTATATCTTTCTCGGAAACGGTTCAAATATACTGGTGAGGGACGGAGGCTTTGAAGGACTGATTCTCAAGCTTGGAAATGCTTTCTCCAAAATCACTGTTTCGGGAAACACAATCAGAGCAGGGGCGGCTGCGCTTCTTTCCTCGGTATCAAGAGAAGCACAGGCAAATTCTCTTACGGGTTTTGAATTTGCAAGCGGGATTCCCGGAAGTGTGGGAGGCGCGCTTTTCATGAATGCCGGAGCATATGACGGGGAAATATCGCAGGTAGTTAAATCTGCCTCGGTTCGCAGTGCTGACGGCAAAATTATCACTCTGCAGCCGAAGAATATGGATTTTTCATACAGGCACAGCAGATTTCAGACAGGCGAGGAGATTGTGCTTGAAGCGGAATTTGAACTTTCGCCCGGAAATCCGGATGAAATCCTTGCAAAAATGAAAGAACTTGCGGCAAAACGAAATTCAAAGCAGCCTGTACAGCTTCCGAGCGCGGGAAGCTTTTTTAAGCGGCCGCCGGGCAATTTTGCGGGTAAGCTTATCCAGGACGCCGGGCTGAAGGGCCTTTCTGTCGGAGATGCTCAGGTTTCGCCGCTTCATGCCGGTTTTATCGTAAATAACGGACATGCCACGGCCTCGGATATTACAAAGCTTATGGGACTTGTGCAAAACACGGTATATGATCGCTTCGGAGTTATGCTGGAGCCGGAAGTAAGAATTATCGGGAAAGAATAGAAAATGAATGTAAACGGCAGAGAATTTGTAATGACCTTTGACTATCACACGCATACTGTTTTTTCACACGGCAAAGGTACTATAGAAGAAAATGTAATTGCGGCATCGGAAAAAGGCCTTCGTGAAATCGCAATCAGCGACCACGGTCCGGGTCATTTGACATACGGTATCAAAAGAAGCAGTGTGCCGGTGATGAGAAAAGAAATAACAGAGCTCAGGCATAAGTATCCCGATATCGGTATTTTTCTAAGCGTTGAGGCAAATATCGTGAATACCGGCAGCGGCCTTGATGTTCTGCCCGAAGAGATAGAAGACTACGATTTTATCATTGCGGGATATCATTACGGAACAAGACACAGCTACTGCATACCGAATTATGTGGGGGCGCACACCCCTTTCGGAAACAGCGAAAAACAGCGAAAAAAGAATACAGAAATGTATTTAAAGGCGATATATTCGAATCCTCTCAGGATTCTGACACACCCCGGGGACAAGGGGCCTGTGCATATGGATGAGATTGCAAAAGCCTGCGCAGAGCGAGGTACACTTATGGAAATCAGCACCTGGCATACGCATCTTACAACCGATGAAATCAAAACGGCAATGAAATATGACGTCGGATTTATCATCAGCAGCGATGCGCACGTGCCTGCAAGGGTGGGAAGCTTCGAGGGCGGCGTCGGAAGAGCTGTGGAAGCCGGGCTTGAACTTGAAAGAATAGTGAACCTGAAGGAAATCTGACTAAAATCTGTCTGAAAGGAGAATAAGCGTGGATATTGTTATTGTAACCGGACTTTCCGGTGCGGGAAAAACACAGGCGGTTATCTGTCTTGAAGATCTTGGTTATTACTGCATAGACAATATGCCGCCGGCACTGATAAATAATTTCATAGACCTTGTGTCGGGCCAGCGCAGCGAAATTAAAAAGGTCGCCTTTGTTGTTGATATCCGCGGAGGCGAATTTTTTGCCGATACGATAGAGTGCCTGAACAATCTGAAGAAAAAGGGCATCGAATACAAAATTGTATTCCTTGAGGCTTCGCTTGAAGTTCTTATCAGGCGATATAACGAAACGAGAAGACTGCATCCTCTTGCGACTGATGCTCCTTCAAATATCGACGGTATCCGCAAGGAGATGAAAACTCTGGAGGAATTCCGCAAGCAGGCCGATTACATTATCGATACCTCAAATATGAAGGCAGTTCAGCTCAGGCAGGAAATCAACAATATTTTTACGACAAACAAAAGACCGGAAAGCTTTACGGTCAATATCAAATCGTTCGGATACAAACACGGTATTCCGCTTGATGCCGATATCGTCTTTGATATGCGGTTTGTGGCAAATCCGTATTATGTGCCGAGCCTCAAAAATCTGACGGGAAACAGCCAGAAGGTGCGCAAATATGTCATGAAGCACGAAGAGGCAAAGAAGTTTCTTGACAGCATTTATGATTTGATATCATTTATGATTCCGTCGTATATCAAAGAAGGAAAATACCACCTGAATATTGCTTTCGGATGCACGGGCGGACAGCACCGTTCCGTTACGATGGCAAATGAATTTGCAGACCGCTGCAGGGCGGAAGGCAGGAGAATTACTCTTGAACACAGGGATATAAAGTAAAAGAAAGGGCCCCTCGCAATGTTTATCACAATGCGCAGGGACCTGATTTGTTTTTTGAGGCTGCTTTTTTCACAGCGATTTCAGAATATAAATCATATTGAAGCAGGCGCCGGCTTAAAGAACGCCTGCATATACAAGAGTCTGATTCAGCAGCTGATATGCTATTTCACCGAAAGTAACAGGGCCTTCATAAGGAGGCGTCGATTTTCCTTCAAGCTCACCGTACAGGTAATTCAGTATGCAGTTGCAGGAGAAAACAGGTGTGATATTGTCCTGCGCCGCAAGCTTCTTTCCGAATGCATCCGCATAGTTTGGAACGGCTTTTGCAAAGCGGTATTTTTCGTCCGCAAATACCGGAGCAAACAGGCATACTGTTCCGTCATGAGTGATTTCCTTTATGGAAATGTTCAGAAGCGAACCGTTGCAGTTTGCCTGCAGAGGAAGCTTTGTATCTATGCCGTTTTCCATAATATATGAGGAGAACAGGGTGTCCTTGCCGTTAATTCTGCACTTTTCAATGACAAGGTCGTCTTTTGGGAATTCAATAATATCGTTGGAATTGTCCTCATCAAAGATATTGACGATTCCTATGGACGCGAGTTTTCCCTCCGGCAGTTCGATGTGAAGCGCCACGGCTTTGTCCGCATAGGAAGTTCCTGTTGAACCGTCAAAGACTTTTGCGCATCCGCCGGCATCAAGATCAAAACCTGTAATCCAGCCGACTGCAGGATGCATCAGAAGGTCATCCATCGAAGGCGCTTTTTTGCAGTACTCTGCGGTTACTTCAGCCGAAAACGGCATCAGAAGGAAAGTAAGACCGTTTGAAAAAGCGTCGGAAGGAACGTTTTCGACATTTTCCGTATCATAAACACAGAATTTATGATGCGAAGCCATATCGAGTTCGGTTACAAATAATTTTTCTTTTGTTTTTATTCCGCCTTCGTTTGAAATGAAATAAGGCGTTGTACCGCCAATCCAGTTTCCCTTCGGAAGCTGAGACAGCAGTGATTCGTCAGCAGCAATGTGCAGAAGTTTTCCTTCGGCAATCATTTCTTTTGTCTTGTTCAGGTTTGTAAACATATTTAACCTCCAACTCTGAAATAATTATAAGTTGTTAACTGCCAGATATTCTTTCTCCATGAAGGCTGCATATTTTTTCGCGAACTCATTCAATTGTTCGATGCAGCTGTCCATGCTTGAAGGGTCCTGCTTATACTGCTTCGTCAGCCTTGAAAGAAGAAGGTTGACGGCCAGATTTGATGAAGTGTAAGAAAGCTCGCCCCTGATTATGCGGCAAAACTTGTCCAGTGCTTGTTTTGGCATAATTGTCTCCTTTCCCCGATATCCCGAAAAAGTTCTCCGGAATAATAGAATATGAAATTACAAAATCGTATGGTAATTATATAGTCGCGGATTTTAAAATTCAATGCTACAGCTACAGCATTTAAAAAAATTTTATTTTGAAACGGTACTATTTTGCTGTTTCGCAGAACTTAAAAACAGATGAAGAGGGTGGGAGTGCCGGAGAGCAGGTTATTACAAAGTGCCGCCTGAAATACTTAAAGTCTTTTTAAAGAATGGTTGAAAAATGGTCTTTGGGGATTGACACAAGATTTAATAATATAGAATAATATATGCAATGGGTAATTTTTTTTTCGGGTAAAAAGGTATCGGAAATTTTATGGAAATATACACAAAGGATGTATACAAAACGGGGGAATTTATATGAAGGCAATAGCTGTAGACGATGAAATATACGCATTGAAGGATTCAACATATCAGCTTAGCACCGTACCTGGAATTACAGAGGTGACCGGCTTTACAGATCCTCAGCTTGCAATAAAATATCTCAGAGAAAATATTGTTGATGTTGCACTTCTTGATATCGAAATGCCGGGTATGTCCGGCATTGAACTTGCAAGGCAAATCAAGGAGGTAAGTGCCTCGACCGTCATTATTTTTCTTACGGCTTATTCGGAGTATGCTCTTGAGGCCTACAAAATCAAAGCAAACGGTTATCTTCTGAAGCCTGCTTCGGCAAGTGAAATTTCCAAGGAAATCGAGCATGTTTTTGAGTTCCGCCCGAAGGATTACTGCAAGAGAGTGCAGGTAAGGACTTTTGGTCGTTTTGAGATTTACTGCGATGGTGCGCCTATTGCTTTTAAGGAAGCGAAAACGAAAGAAATGCTCGCATATCTTGTGCACAAGAAGGGCGTTACAGTTTCGATAGCGGAGCTTGCGGCCGTGCTGTGGCCGGGATGCACACCGGATGAGACAAGAAAAAATCTGAAGGTCTGTATGGTTGACATGCTTGAGGCACTGCGCAAAAAGAAAGCCGACAAAATTGTCAAGAAAAATAAAGACCTTTTCCTTATTAATACAGACTATTTTGACTGTGATTATTACGATTTCCTCCGCGGAGACGTCACAACAATTAATTCGTATACCGGTGCATACATGACCGGATACAGCTGGGCGCATTTCACAGCGGAGGCGCTGAACACTCAGAAGAGTAATGATTCGCGAGTCCTGTGAAGCAAAGGTAATTACAAAATTTTAAGCACAATTACGCCTGTATAAATGACATTTTTGTAGTGGAAATGTTACAATTATGGCAAAGTGCATTTTACCTCTTTTATATTGCCGATTGTGCTTGAGCAGAAAAAGAATATCGTTTAAAATCAAAGATGGGATTTTACCCATCTTATTTTTTGCGGGTTTTTAAGGGGAAAAAAGTGGAAAGAAATACACAAAGCAGGATCGCTTCTGTGACCGTGTGGCCGTATGCAGACACAGGTATTATGAGTGAGGAAATCCTGGAAGAAGTCGTAACGATGAATTACAGGGCTACAGGGAGAGAAAAGCCTGTAGTTTTCAGCTGGCAGGGTGATGAGCCCCTCAGATGCGGGCCGGATTTTTTCAAAACTGCTGTAAAATTACAGCGAAAGCATATAAAAGACAAAAGAATCGTCAATACAATAGTGACAAAGTGTGAAGGCCTGAATGAAGAATGGGCGAATTTTTTCTATGAAAATAATTTTCTGGTGGGTCTTCTTGCAGACGGAAGGAAAAGCTTTGCGGAGCCGGCCCTTGCGGAGTTTGATGTGGCCGCGCCATTCAAGCGGCTGAAGCCTGCGGCCGAATTCCTGAAAAAGCGCGGTGTTCATATAAATGTCATAGCGTGCATCGACCAGAGAAATGTAAACAGCCCGATTACGGTTTATAATTGCATGAAAGAAATGTCGGATTATCTGCAGTTTCATTCTGTCGGAAAAGGGCATCATGCTGTTTCGGCGGAGGCTTACGGCGAATTCCTGAGCCGCATTCTGACCGAATGGTACAAAAATGATGAAAACAAGGTATATGTTCAGTTTATAGAAGCTCTTCTGAGTAATTACAAAGGCTGTCATTCGGGCTTTTGTATTTTCGATACGGCATGCGGACAGAATCCCGTTGTCGATTATGAGGGCGATGTATATCTTTGCACAAGATGCAGGGAAAAAGGAGAAGCATATATCGGAAATATAATGAACCTTGATTTGAACGATTTGCTTGGAATTACAGCGGAAAAGGGCAAGTGCAAGATCTCGGATTTGCCGACAGGCTGTATGCAGTGCAAATATTTCAAGGTCTGCTACGGCGGATGTCCTCTTAACAGGGTTGAAAACATGTTTACGGGAATAAAGGAAAATGCGCTTTGCAGGTCATACAAAAGGCTGTTTACGGCTTTTGACGATATTTTACGTGTGACTGTGGCTGATTATATTTCATACCTGAGATAAGGAGATTTTGAAGGAAAGCCGGGTGGGTGACGGAAAATCGGAATGCCGCGGGAATTCGGAAGGCCGACGGAAATCCGTTTGCTTTGTATAGAAATTCGAATGTTTGCCGGGAATTCCGGACGGGAGGCGGAAAATCGGACCGCCGCGGGAATTCGGAAGGCCGACGGAAATCCGGTTGCTTTGTATAGAACTTCGAATGTTTGCCGGGAACTCCGGACGGGAGACGGAAAATCGGACCGCTGAAGTGATTTCCAATATAACAAAAGAAGATGCAGAGGCTGATGCAGAGGTTTCGGATTTGAATAGATTTCCGAAGCCTCTTTTTTTCTTTTAGAAGAAAGAGGATATTTGTGCAAAAACAGCGCTGCACATTGCGCCTTCGGATATACTCCCGATTGAAGCCCTGTCCCGATTTGCGAAGCAAATTGCAGAATATCTCATGTCAGGGACGCAAAGGGCTGATATGGTGTTCTACGGTCGGTGCACTAAACCAATCCACCAAGCCGGTGCACTAAACCAATCCACCAAACCGGTGCACTAAACCAATCAATCAAACCCGTCCGCCCAAATTTCAATTCATCCTCAAAATTGACAATCATATAGCCGAAAATAAAAAAACCTTTGAAACTTAAAAGATTCAAAGGTTTAATGGAGGCGACACCCAGATTTGAACTGGGGAATAAAGGTTTTGCAGACCTCTGCCTTACCACTTGGCTATGTCGCCTTATTGCCGGTTTGGAATCGCCGGCGATATATTGGCTAGGGTAGCAGGATTCGAACCTGCGGATGACGGAATCAGAATCCGTTGCCTTACCACTTGGCGATACCCCAACGATATCAATGTAAATAATGGGGTGGGTAGTGGGATTCGAACCCACGTATACAGGAGCCACAACCCTGGGTCTTAACCGCTTGACGATACCCACCATAACATCCGAAAACGGACACCACCTGCAGAACCAAAATAAGGTGTGGTGGGCGTTATAGGGCTCGAACCTATGACCCCCTGCTTGTAAGGCAGGTGCTCTCCCAGCTGAGCTAAACGCCCACAATGGTAGCGGCGAGTGGAGTCGAACCACCGACCTTCCGGGTATGAACCGGACGCTCTAGCCAACTAAGCTACACCGCCATATTGCTACAACCTCTTGGTCACTGCAAGAAATATATTACCATCAGCGGCACTTCATGTCAACAACTTTTTCTTTTTTTAAATCTTATCCTGCCGGTGCCGAAAGACACTGAAAAAACTTAAAATTCAGACATTCGGTCCTTCGCGAAGACATTGCCGGGACGTGAGAACATCCCCGGGAACGTGAAAACATCGCCGGGAACGTGAAAACATCGCCGGAACGCGAAGACATCGCCGGAACGTGAAAACATCCCCGGGAACGCGAAGACATCCCCGGGAACGCGAAGACATCCCCGGGAAAGATTGGCGATGAGCATCGGACTGTCCTAAGACGTGTCTGCGGATAATTCAGCCGATAATTTCTCCCTCTGTTGAGATTGTTACTACGCGAAGCGGGATGTTTTTTCCGCTTGCCTGCAGTGCCTGCTTCACCGCAAATTCAAGTCCGCCGCAGCAGGGTACTTCCATACGCGCAAGCAGGATGCTTCTGATATTATTGTTTCTCAGAATTTCGGCGAGCTTTTCGGAATAATCGACGCTGTCAAGCTTTGGGCAGCCGACAAGCGTGATTCGCCCCTGTATGAAGTCGTTGTGGAAATTTCCGTACGCATAAGCCGTACAGTCAGCCGCGATAAGAAGATCGGCATCGTCAAAGTAAGGGGCCTTAAGAGGTGCAAGCTTTATCTGTACAGGCCATTGCATCAGTCTGCTCTTTGTAATTACGCCGGCTTCGCCTGCAAATGCCGGCTTTTGGCGAAGCTTTGCGGGCTGTGTTCCGGGACAGGCAAATACCGGAGCGTTTTCCGGTTTTTCTGTGCCTTTGGCTTTTGCGGCAAGGACGGCAGCCTCATCATAGGCGGGAGCTTCACGCTCTTCGAAGCTGATTGCGTCTGCAGGGCAGGTCGGGAGACAGTCTCCGAGGCCGTCGCAGTAATCTTCACGTACAAGGCGTGCCTTTCCGTTGACAAGCTGAATCGCGTTTTCATGACATGCCGTTACACATGCCCCGCATCCGTTACATTTTTCTTCGTCGATTTTTATAATTTTTCTTTTCATGGCGTTAACCTCCGTGTTGTATTTGATCTTGCAAATATGCTTTGAATTAAGTTATACCTGAGTTCGGGTCTGCATTTGAGTCTGAGTCTGCGTCCGAACCTGCACTCGGTGCCTGCGTCTGCGTTTGCATTCGGGTCTGCTTTTGCGTCTGCGTCGGTGTCCGGACCTGCACTCGGGTCTGCGTCTGCGTCGGCGTCCGTGACGCTAACTTGACTTTGTATCTGCATTTTAGTATGATATTTCAAACAAATCGGTTGTTTTTACAACAGAAAGGCAAAATTATGGAAAAATATATTTCTGTTTTAAAGCAAACAAGGCTGTTCGCAGGTGTCGGAGAGGAAGAAATCGCCTCAATGCTTTCCTGCCTAGGCGCAAAGCAGCGTACATATAAAAGAGGCGAATATGTCCTCAGGCAGGGCGAATACCTTGATGCCATTACTGTTCTGGCGGAGGGGTGTCTGCATATTCAAAAGGATGATTACTGGGGGAACAGGAGTATACTCGGCAAAATCGGAGTAGGGGAAATCTTCGGTGAAGCTTATGCCGCACCGGGAAGCGGAACCTTGTTAAACGACGTAATAGCAACGGAGGACAGCACCGTTTTTTTCTTCGACGTAAAACGCATCATTACAACGTGTTCTTCCGCGTGCCGCTTCCACACGTTAGTCGTGCAGAATCTCTTTTTTGCAATATCAGAAAAGAACAGAGGCCTTGTCCAAAAGCTCGGGCATTTATCAAGACGTTCGACAAGAGAAAAGCTTATTTCGTATCTTTCGGAAGAGGCTAAAAAACAAAGCAGCGCGGTCATTACAATTCCTTTTAACCGTCAGCAGCTTGCGGATTTTCTTTCGGTAGACAGAAGCGCGATGTCGAATGAACTTTGCAGGATGAGGGATGAAGGAATGCTCGAATTTC
>JAILLO010000095.1 GCA_024693105.1 Clostridia bacterium
GCAGAGGATTTGCGCCTGCGTTGTTTGCTTCGGCATCTGCCATTACGCTGTCAATCAATGCCTGCTTTGCAGCTGCAGAGATATCAGCTTCGGTCTTGCCGATGGAATTTCTGTAGCTTTCAAATGCCACAGCCTGCCAGAATGTTGCACTCTGGCCCCACCAGCCGTCGTCCTTGCCTGCATAGTAATCGAAAATGCCCTTGGCCAGCTTCTTTGCTTCTGCAAGGTTATCCTTTGGAACAGGGATAAGTTCAGGTGGCATCTCCGTGAGAGCCGTGTCGTCAGTGCCTGTAATACACAGCGCAAATGACTTTTCTACAGGATTAACACCTTCACGATCCTTGAAACTTGCACTTGTCAGTTTTGCAGTGATTGTAACAACCGTATTTTTTTCAGGCCTGTTCAAAACAAAACCCTTGTAATTGAACGGAAGTACTTTATCGTCGCTGGTTTTCCATTCTATATCGGCATTAAATTCGCCGGATAAGACCTTAGTTTTATTAAACTTAATACTGCCATCACTTGCTACTTTTATACCTTCAATTCGGTTTAAGCCTGTAGTGATATCGTACTGCGCCTTATTCTTTTCGGTGCGCATGCTAAGTGCTGTATTTATTTCATTCAGTACATCAAAGGTCAGCGCATCTGCCAGCCTTTGAAGATTTTCATTTTGAGCCTTCACATCTGCATCTTTCCACGCGAGAATTCTGGTAGGAAATCTCTTGCTTGCAGCAGCACCATTATATGTGAAGGTACAAATGATATCGCCTGTCTGATCTTTGTCTGTTCTGGTTATTTTGCCGGCTGTACTTGTTGTAAGTTCATTGGCCATTCCCGGATTTTCGCAAGTCCACTTAATCTGAATCACATCATAGTCTTTTTTGTAGCCGTCATAATACTTCAGATAATTCCAGTTATGTGGGAATCCGGTAAAATTGTACGTTATAGCATTTAAATCAAGCAAAGCATCCGAATTAACTTTCGTAAGACCATCCAGATTTACAATCTTTATAGCTTCATCTA
Source organism: Clostridia bacterium (assembly GCA_024693105.1). GTDB lineage: Bacteria > Bacillota > Clostridia > Peptostreptococcales > Anaerovoracaceae > JAILLO01. The sequence goes on from JAILLO010000095.1 coordinate 1,024, forward strand.
CCAGAGCCTGTGCCGCCGCAGCTTCCGATGCAGAAGCCGCCTTTACAGTCAGTTTAAAAGTCTTTTCATAAAAATACGGATTTGGTGCAGGGCCAACGGGACCCATACCCCATTCCCAATAAGAACCTGGTTTAATCGTTGCTGTCAGTGTTACCTCTACATCAGGCTTTCCTGCCGCAGGTCTTATAACCTTTGCATCAAACATACCATTTGTTGTATAACTGCTAATGGATATAACATCAGGATTTGAAGAAGTCCATTCCGTCTCGGTGTAATAATCTTCGCTGTCTTCTTGTGGAAGCTTCATATCAGCTGTGATGTTGTCTATAGCTGTATTGTTTCCCTTGAACGAATCAAATGTGAGCCAGTCGCCTTTCAGCGCATCCTCTTTTGTTACCTGTTTCTTTTCTACTGTAACTTTCGGTGTATATGTCTTTTCCACAGAGCCGAGTTTCAGCGTGAACGTTACTTCTTTATCGGATACTTTCTCCGTTCCGTACGTAATAGTTCCGTCAGCCGCAATCTGAGTCTGCCCGGCAGAAGGCACGCAAGTGTCTGCCACAACTACTGTCGCGTTTTTATTAGCCACTTCTGCCTTCACCATTGCGATGATGTTAGTGTCTTCCTTTGCAGTGCCTGAGCGATTCCACTCAGCAGGAGTCAAAGTCTTCGGAAGTCCCTTGATGAGGTTTTCAAGTACCTTTGCTGAATCTTCAAGAGCCTTTACTGTCAGATTAAATTCTTTTGTTTCTTTTACGTTTCCATAAGAAACAGTTGCTGTAAGTTTTACGGTTTTATCACCTGCTTCGGCTGACGGGCGAACCACTTTTCCGTCTGTTGTAATTGTAGTCGCGTTGTCAGAGGCCCACGTAATCTTTGTCCCGCCGCTTGCGCCTGCCGTTGCAAGGACCAGGTCGGATGTGATGTTATCTGCAGCTGTGTTCTTACCCTTAATTCCGGCAAACGTCAGTGCATTTTTATCATTGCTTACCAAAGCCGCTTTATCGGTATCGGAAACAGGATTTGTAACCGTTACCTTCAGATATGGCGGAACCAATGGATTCTTATCTGTTGTCTTTGCGGAAAGGATGAATGTTCCTTTCTGCGAGAAAGATAAGCTTGCAACGCCGTTGGTATCCGTTACTGCACCGGCAATATCCACAAAGTTGTAAGTGCCATCTTCAATGACAGCGAGCTGCATACCATCAAGCGGTCTGGTATTCTCTGCTATCTTTTCTACTTTTTTTGAGCTGTATCCTACGTTGTATCCCTTAAGAGTCAGTGCGAAGGTTTCATCCTGCGGTACGCTGATTTCCGTAACCTTGACACCATCTTTTTCAAAGAATCCAAAGTTGTCCCTTGAAGGATTCGAAGCATCCTGATAGAAGAAGTAGTTGAGAATCTGCCCTGCAGCAATTACAGCCGCATCCACTCCTACCAGATTGTATTCCCCGATACTTTCGATGAAAGTGCCATCATTTGGCATGATACCGTTTATAAGCATGGAAATCCAAGAATTTTCCGTACCAAAAGCCTTAGATATGAAGCCAGAGTCGTTCACTTTCAGGAATTCCCTGACTGCCGCAATGTTTTCTTCTGTCGCACCGCCTTCCAGCCCCAGGGATTCCGCGGTAATGGCTACCAGCATATCAAGCATGGTTACTTCATTGGCTTCTGCATTTGCAAGAACACCCTGCGAGTCGTACCCAAAACTTTTTGCCAGTCCGCTGGCAGCTTCAAATACCTTGTATCCAAAAAGATTCTGCTTCGTCTGGCCATCGTAAAAGTTTACAATAGCGCTGACAACTTTAGCTGCACTGCCTGTATTCGGTTTCGTGCTGTCCGTGTCATAGTTTTTCGGAGCGCGGTTTGTAATCTTTAACTCCTTATATGACGAGGTCATATTGCTGCCGGATGTACCTGCCCAAATCCTTATTGAATGTCCAACAGCAATAATATTGGTCCCAAATACTGCCGGTACTGTGTAAGTACTTCCTGTCTCTGCAATATTACCGTCGAACTCAATATATGTTTCAGAAGTTTCCTCGTCCTCGTACTCCACGTCGTAACACCATTTGAACACGGCGTTTTCAACGATGTTTCCGTTTTTATCCTTAGCTATAGCCGTCAGCTTTTCGCCCACAGCCGTATCCGTCGGATTACCCTTGATTTCTACAGTTTTCGGTTCTATAGCCGTTGTCCCATTGTAACCCGGTATTTCATAGGTCCTCTGGGAATCCGATGCATATGCATCAATGCTGCCCGCAAGAGGGCTGAACATTCCGGTGAAAATCATGGTTACAACCAGGAAAATTCCAAGTATCCTGCCCGTCATGTTAATCTTGTAATTCAATGCAGTTCTCTCCCTTCTCAATGTCTGCAAAATGCAAAAAAAATCTTTTTCCTGCCACGCTCCAACAAAAAAACAACCTGACTGCCGCCGGGTTGCTGTATTTTGAGCACACAAACTG
>JAILLO010000017.1 GCA_024693105.1 Clostridia bacterium
AATTTTACTGTTCCATCCTGTGGGAAGAACCTGAAAAACAGGGTCTGCACCCTCAGCAAGGATGCAGACCTTTGATGCTGTGGAACCAATATCAATTCCGATATAATTCATATCATATGTCTCCATTGTCTCCGCAAATACATGAAAATTTACTGTAATTACATCATTTCAATGAATGCCGCAATTCTTGTGTTGAGCTGTGCGATGTCTGCAGTTGAATAATCGGTCTCAACCATGAGATACGGCTTTTTCTTCTGATCTCTGCAGAATGCTTCAATCTTCTTGTGCTCGATATTGTAGGTGTGGCATGTCTGAAGAGTCATTTCAAGAACGCCGTCAGCCTGATATTCGTCGATCATTTTGCCGAGAAGTACAGGTCTGTTCATGTTTGGCGTCATTACAGAGCATCCGATGTCGAGGTAACGCTTTGTCAGAGCGAGCCAGATATCGTCAGCCTTTTCATCAACAAGATTCTCATAAAGCTTTGCGCCTACACAGTTTTCAAATCCGACAACAACGCCGCCGTTATTTTCAACTGCTTCGATTACCTTTTCGGTAACGCCGCCGATAGGACATCCCGTGATAATGATTCTAGGCTTCTTTTCTTCCATTTTGCCTGCTGCATATTCTTCTTCGATTTTGTCTGCGATGCCGTTAAGCTCTGCAGGAAGTGCAGCCCTGTCAAATTTGAAGGTGCTTCCGTAGAGAAGCTTAAACATGTTCAGTCCCGTTACAGGTGTCGGAGTATGCTTCATAACCTCTGCAAGTCTCTTCTTTGCAAGACGGATTTCATTTTCGAGCTTTACTGCGGCTCTGATCTTTTCGTCCGTAATTTCCACACCAAACTTCTTTTCAACATATTCTTTCATTCTGAGAACTTCAGTCTTATAAAAAGCAAGTGCCGTTTCCTTCTGTGAATTCGGAAGTTCCATAATGAAAACATCCTTGAACTCGGACATAAGTTCATACATTTTCTTTTTGCCGTCACATGTTGTTTCGCCTACAACAAGGTCGCTGAAATAGAAGAACGGACACTTATCGGTTTTTGCAAAGCCGTAGCTGGACTTGATCAGCGGGCATAAATTTGCCGGCAGGTCCTTTTCAGCGTCCGGAATAGTTTCTCCCGAAGTCGAGCAAAGGCTTACAGAAGCAGCTCCTGCGGCAGTTGCAATCTCGGTCGGAAAATATGTACAATACGAACCGATTACCGGCATTCCCGATTCTTTGACATTTTTAACATTGATAAATGCGTTTTTTCTTGCATCAGCAAACTCTTCAAATACTGCAGGCAGATTTTTAATTAATTCCATTTTTACAATCCTCCTAAAGATAACGAGTCAGGCTATACAACGCAGCTGACCATATCCGAAAAGGAAAGTCCGTTCCTTTCGGTAAATACTTCAAAATCCCCCCTGAAAGATTCATCTGTACTCCAGGCAAGACCGCAGCCTGCGGAAATAACGGAAGGAACGGGAATCAGTCTTCCCGGCATTTCTTCCTTTTTGCATGCAGCTTCCATTGCCATTGCGTCGGCTGTCGTATTAAATGTGATAACAAGCCTTAACTCACGTTTTCTCAAAACACTATCCTCTCTTATGCAAACAATTTAATCTCCCAATCCTTCAACCTTTTCTACGGTCTGACTGTATGACCGGCCTTCTCCATGATTTCGACAATGTCATACATATTTGAGACTCTGCCGACAGACAGCTTTTCCGTCAGTCCGTAAAAATCCAGGCAGGTGCCGCATGTTGCAATATCAACTCCTTCAGCTTCAAGAGCCTTCAGATCTTCAAGGCTGTCGGAGCCCTCGCAGGAAAGATTTGCGCCTGCATTGTACAAAAGTACGGCCTTTGGAAGTTTTTCCTGCTTTGTTACGGCAAACACAAAGGCTTTCATAAGCTTCTTTCCGAGTTCTTCCGAACCTTCACCCATCCGGTCTGAAGAAATAACAACGACAAAATCGCTGTTACCTTTTGGCTGTACAATTGCCGGTTCGTTTTCGCCCGCAGTATTCTCATCACCTCCGCTGCCTGCGACAGCATTCATAATTACCTCAAATTCCGACTCTGCAAGTTTATTTCCTTTTGCCTCGAAATTGTTCTGCATCGCCAGTCTCAAAAGATTCTGAACGGCCACTTCGTTGTCTACAAGAACTCTGATCTGTTCGTCTCCTTTGAGTTTTTTGATGGCATTTTTGGTGTTAATCACCGGCTGGGGACATGCAAGTCCTCTTGCGTCCACTGTAATCATATCTAGCCCTCCTCTATCATTTTCTTCAATGCTGAAACGGCAGCATCAACCTCTTCTTCTGTGTTGCTGTAAGAAAAACTGAATCTCACAGCGCCCTGCTTCACGGTACCGAGCGCCTCGTGCATAAGAGGTGCACAGTGCGCCCCGGGGCGTGTTGCTATATTATAATCTTCGAAAAGTTCACTGCTGACCTCCGAAGAATCATAATCACCTATATTTATTGTCACTATCGGACATCTTTCGAAATTTCTGTCCCTGAAATCGCCGTATATCCTGACGCCGTCAAGCTCCTTAACGCCGTCGAAAAAGCGCCACATCAGCTTTTGTTCCTTTGCCCTTATCACATCCATGCCGGTCTTTGTTATATACTCGGCCGCAGCGCAAAGTCCCGAAATTCCGTGACCGTTAAGTGTTCCTGCTTCAAGCCTTGTCGGCATTTCTTCAGGCTGCGTTTTGCTGTAGGTATGAACCCCCGTGCCGCCCGAAAGCAGCGGTCTGATCTCAAGACCTTTTCGCACAATCATGCCGCCCGTACCCTGAGGTCCGAGCATGCTCTTGTGCCCCGTAAAACACAAAACATCTATTCCCGTTTTTGTGACATCAATCGGGAAAACACCTCCGGTCTGGGAAGCGTCAACTATGAAAAGCAGACCGTTTTTCTTTGCAATGCCTGCCACTTTTTCGATATCGACTCTGTTTCCCGTCAGATTGCTTCCGTGCGTACATACAATTGCCTTTGTATTGCTGCGAATCAGCTTTTCAAAGTCCTCATAAACGGGATTTCCAAACTCATCACACCCTGCAAAGCTGATTTCGGTTCCTTTTTCTTCAAGCTGATAAAGCGGTCTCAACACCGAGTTGTGTTCAAGTCTCGTTGTAATAACATGGTCTCCCGGCTCAATCAGGCCTTTTATGGCAATATTGAGGCTTTCTGTGGAATTCATCGTAAAAACAACCTGATTTGCCTCCTTTGCGCCGAAAAATTCCGCCAGATGCTGCCTTGCCGCAAAAACAGTTCTTGCAGCCCCCAAAGAAGCTTCGTGCACCCCTCTTCCCGCATTTCCGAGGGAAGTCATTGCCTGCACAACCGCATCTATGACGCACTGCGGTTTCTTTCGCGTCGTGGCTGCATTGTCAAGATAAATCATGTGTATTTCTCCTTTTTTGAGGCTAAAATGTTAATATTATACAGTCCTTTATTCAAATTTTAAATTATTCAGAGAATTTTACAAATAGCCGTTTTTAATAATTGTGTCATCATTATTTGATTTTTAAATACGCATAAACAAAAAAGAACGCGGAATTGGCTGAAATTCCACGTTCTTGATAATATTAAGCCGTCATATATAAGTAAAATTAATTGTCATTTTTCAGAGCTTCGCAAATGTAGCTGACAGGCTCGCTGCTTTTGCTCTTCGTAATTTCCATAATAGCGTTTACTTCACTGTTTCCCAAAGGCTGCAAAAGAGATCCGGACAGTGCTTTTGTAAACAACGAATCAAATACCGACACCGGAGAATAGGAAATATCGAGCAGACCGCAGCCCTTCAGATCATTGTCTTCAATCATTGCTTTGAGAGCTTCGTCAAATGTGGCAATGTCATCTATAAGTCCGAGCTTGAGTGCCTGTTTTGCACTGTAAATACGACCGTCCGCAAGTGCGATGACATCTTCCTTTTCCATGTTTCTTCCATCCGCTACAATGCCGACAAACTGTGCATATGCTTCATCGACCAGACTTTGCATAATTGCCTGCTGTTCGTCCGTCATTTCTTCAAACATGCTTCCCATGGATTTGTTTTTGCCCGAATCAATAGTGACCGTCTTTACACCGTAATTGGCAAGCAGATCCGAAAAATCAAAATATGTTCCGACCGTAACTCCTATTGAACCTGTCCAGCAGTTTCTGTTTGCTATAATCGTATCGCATGCGGCGGAGATATAATAACCGCCCGAAGCTGCCATTGAGCCCATATATGCATAGACCGGATTTCCCGTTTTCTCTTGATATTCCTTTATCTTCAGATAAAGTTCATCTGTTTCATAAACAGCGCCGCCCGGTGTATTGATATAGAAAATAATTCCCTTGCAGTTCTTGTCCTTCATAAGTGCATCCATCTGCTTCAGTGTCCACTTATGATGATATCCTGCGGTATCCACGCCATACTGATTTGTTGTCGAGGAAGAAATTTCTCCGTCAACATGAAGTTCTGCGATATACGGTTCACTCGGAAGGATTGTATCTTTAACCTTTGTATCCGTAATTGCCCCGGTAAGATTCTCCGCAACCCCGTATGTAACATCTCTTACCGCGCTTGTCACAAGCTTTGCGCATGCGGCAAAGCCGACACATATCAAGAGAACAATCCCGATGATAATAAGAGCTTTTACTGTGGTGTTTTTCTTCGGGCCGCTGCCGTTGCCTCCGCTGTAGTTTCCTCCGCCGTAGTTGCTGTTTCCGCTGTTTCCGCCGTTGCCGCCGCCGTAATTAGCGTTTCCGCCACCGTAGTTGCTGTTTCCGCTGTTGCCGTTAAAGGTTCTGCTTTTGCCGCTTGCTTCATCGCGGATCTCCCTGTAAGCTCCGCTGCCCGATGCACTGTTTGCGGTGCCCGCCGCCCCGTTAAAAGCTCCGGACGCATTGTTTGCTCCTGCATTTCCTGCCGGATTTCCCGCTGCGTTTCCTGCCGCCGCTTCCGAAGCCCGGGCATTTGCTCCCGGCGGAATAAGAGGCTCCGATTCTATCTGATAATATCTGATGCCCTGACTGTCAGGCTCAGTTAAATTAACTTTTCCCATTCAGAAAATTCCTCCCTCTTTTGACTTATTTAACTGACATAGGGATTCTATCACAATTTAATATTTATG
>JAILLO010000039.1 GCA_024693105.1 Clostridia bacterium
GTGATTGGCAAATCTACACTATTGTAACAGGAGTTTTTATTTACTTAAAGCTAAAGCTATTTAACCACACCGGCATAGCCGGTGGTTATTTGTCCGGCGCCTACGTCGCCGGACCGCCGCTAAAGCCACAATGTAAAAACGCTGTACCTGTGACAAGGTACAGCGTTACTGTAATCTGAATTATTCAGCAGCCGTTTCATCTTGTCTTTCACCTCAAGTTTCAGTTTCGGTGTCAGGGGATGCGTGACATAATATTTTGTTTTGTCAGGTGTTAAACCTTGGAATACGTAGCCTTTGCGGTAATCCCGTCAATTCGACCAAGTGCGCCGGTCAGTGAATTAATTTCATTGTTCGGAGCATCAATCGCAATACAGATAATGTTGATATTCTTCACTCTGTAAGGAATACCCATACGTCCGATAATAAACTTTCCGAAACGGTGAAGCAGCTCGTTGAGCTCTGTAACCGCAGATTCATTCTCAACAATGATACTCAGTACGGCAACACGATTTTCCATAATTGTACACCTCCGTGATGTACGTCAATTATATACTTTCTGCGGGGAAAAATTAAGAAGCTTTTGGTTGCATCTATTTATCTCCAAGCAGTTTTTCAGCAAAATCATCAATTTCCGCATCTTTCTGTCCGTCCGGACGCATCTTTGGATCAAAGAATATCGCTGTTGTTTCAAAGGCGTCAATACCTATGTAATTCGCAAGTTTTTCAAACGCCTTTTCGGCTCCGTTACCGCTCTGACATGCAAAAGCCGCAAACTTTTTTCCTTTGAGCAATTCCATATTGTCGCATATGAAGGTCCTGATCGGCGGTGTGAAAGTAGCTGCCCATACAGGGAACCCAAATATAATCCGGTCATATGATGCCAGGTCAACTTCATAATTTTCCAGTTTCGGTTTCTCTCCCATCAAAGCGCTCTTGCCGCCCCAGACAAATTTGGAAAAACCCTTGTCTTTATACGCTTTCTTCGGAACGAGTCTTAATTCGTCAAAGCCTGTCTTTTCCTTTATGCGATTCACTGCATATTCCGTATTTCCTTCAAGTGAATAATAAACTATAAGACTTCTCATGCCTCTTGCCTCCCTTTTCTAAAATGACATATCAGCGCAATGATAATTACGTATATTGCTGAAAGAATAACATAGAACAATTAATCTCATCCAGTCCCGATAATTGTTCCAGAACAAAGTCCAGATACTCTTTTGTTGATGCCATGTCATTTCCTCCTATCCTTTGATAAGCTTCAAGAATCTCTTAACAAAAAAGGAACCTTCTTATATTTTGTAAATAACTCTTGTTGCATTATACACTCATTTGATAGAATAAAGAAAAATTATTAAGAAATCAACTCCAAGCTACTTCAAGAAAGGAAAGCACAATGAATGATTACAGTTATGCTGCAGTGGCCACAATGGGCATTAATTCTGTAAGTGTGATATTCCTACTGGTTATCCTTATCAGCAGCATTTTCCAGAAAAGCAAGAAAAGAGCCAAGGATAAAGTTTTTATAATAATGCTGGTGCTGGATATAACAGCACTTATACTCAATGTACTCTGCAATATATTCGACGGAATGGTGGGGCTTTCCACAATCAACTACGTAATTACCGTTATAGCAACAAGTCTTTGCGTGCCTGCAGCAGGTTCGCTGGTTGCATATACCATAGAAACAGTGAAAGAGCACGGTGATATTTCCCCCATTTACACCAAGATTAACAATGCAGCTGTGGTGATGTTCACAGCGGTGGTACTGATTATGTGCCTGATGGGACAGATATTCAGCATCGAAAACGGAAGATATGTATCGGGACCCCTGGAATACTCCTACATGATTATTGTAGTGTTAATCAGCTACTTTTTTAACACCTTCATCATAGCCAAACACAGACCTTGGGCACCAAGTCCTCCATAATCCTTCTGTTGTACCTGGTTATCCCGCTTCTGGCCTGCATCGTGATTTTCGCCACGGGCTGGATTCTCGTAGACAGTATCTACTCCTGGATGGCCGTTTCCCTGACCATGATATACGTGGTTTTGCAGGTTTCTTCCGAGAAGCGGCATCAGGAAAAAGAGAAGAACCTTAACATCGAATCCACCACAGACGCCCTCACCGGTCTTCTAAACAGAAGAGCCTACGAAGACGTATTAACAAATCTTGAGAAAAATGGCCACGTGGGGGTTGTATACTGCGATGTAAACCGGCTGAAATACTGCAACGACCATTTCGGTCACTCTGCCGGAGACGAGCTTTTAAAGGATTTTGCGGGAGTGCTTAATCAGGTATATAAGAAACAGGAGATTTTCAGAATCAGCGGCGACGAGTTTGTCGTGGTGTGCGCAGACAACCATGAGGCCTTTGAAGAAAAGTTCGCAACTCTGGAAAAACTGGTGGATGCATTTGATTACAGAATAGCTTCCCTGGGTAAAGCATGCGGCGATGCAGCGAATTTCGAAGATATCTGTCATCGAGCCGAAGAGCAGATGTACGAGGACAAGCAGGCCTATTATAAGAAATACCCGGAAGAGAACAGGCGTAATTAAAAGGAGACTGCATCAAAAAATATATCTTTGCCGATCCTTCGCTGCACGTGTATTCCACTAATGACATTACAGCCCGAATTGAGCGTATGTTCAATAATCCCGGTTATCTGGCAGAATTAAAAAAATCTGGCAAGAACTGGCTTGATATTTCAGATGAAGAAGCCATGGAAAAGGATCTGGAGTTCATCCGGAATATAACAATATAACTACAAAACAAATGCTGCCGGCAGAAGGATTACAGCCTCTGCCGGTAACTTTTTGGTTCAGAATAACTGCCCTGGGAGCTTCAGCTTTTCCTTAGGCGGGAATCCCTTGTCAAACTCCTCCACATCTTCATCCTTCACATAGTATCCCTTCGGTGTCTGATACACTCCTGTGATACCATCGAGATACCCTGGAATCAACTCTCTGCACAGA
>JAILLO010000006.1 GCA_024693105.1 Clostridia bacterium
ATCATGACAAATTTCAAAACGGCGTATTTCTCGGAAATATCTATCATGTTCTTTGTACCGATAATATTGTTGACAATTGCTTCCTTTGGATTTAATTCCATCAGCGGAACGTGTTTGTGCGCCGCAGCATGGAAAACAACATGCGGCGTATATTTTGCAAAGACCTGTTCAAGCCTTCCCTCATCTCTGACAGAACATATAACCGGTTCAAATTCAAGATCCGGGAAAGCGCCTTTCATCTCATTTGCCAGCTCAAACAGAGTGTTTTCATAAATATCAAGCGCAATCAGCCTTCTCGGTCTGAAACGCGCAATCTGCCTGCAAAGCTCAGAGCCTATCGAGCCTCCTCCGCCCGAAACAAGCACAACGCGGTCCTTCAGATAAATGCTGATCTCACTCTGGTCAAGATGCACCGGATCGCGTCCGAGCAGGTCTTCGATATCAACATCCCTGAGCCTGCTGATGCTCACCTTGTCATTGATAAGGTCTATAAGACCCGGAAGGATTTTTACCTTGCAGTTTGTCTTGTTGCATTCGTTGACTATCGCCTGAATCGTCTTCTTGCCCGCCGAAGGTATCGCTATAATAATCTCACGCACCTTCTTTTTCTCAGCAACGACTTCAATATCGGCTGTTCCTCCCAGTATGCGCACGCCGAGAATCTGCTTGCCCTGCTTTTCGGGATTGTCGTCAATTGCCGCAACAACCTTTTTGCCGTATTCCGGATGCTGGCGGATTTCATTGATGATTGTTGCTCCTGCCTCGCCCGCACCGACAACCATAACCTTGCTTACATCGCTTCCGATAAGCTCGTGCTTTCCGACCGAAAGGACAAAACTGTTAAAAGCTCCCGGATTTCTGAGCGTTCTGATGTGCCTGTAAAGCATGCGGCTTACCGACACAAGAAGCATCAGAATAATACCGCTTATGATATAAATGCTTCGCGGCATATACTGGCCGGTAAAATGCATATACGCAAGCACCAGAAGCACCGACACAAGCGTTGCAAAGCCAATCTTTGTGAGTTCCTCGCTTCCCGCATATCTCCAAAGCGTCGTATAAACGCCCAGAACCGCAAACGAAATCACGGTTATAAGTGTGATCTGCAGTGCATTTGAAGTATATGAGGTGAGCCAGCTCATGAAAAAGTCATCAATCTGAAACTCAAATCTCAAAAGAAACGCAAATATATATGAAAAATTTGTAATCAGTATATCAAGCACTACAAGGAGCGCTATACGAGTGTATTTTACCATTTTTCCTTTGCCCTATTCTTCTGCGGCAGTGTCGTTTTCCGCTCCTGCTGCCGGTACTGCCGCTGCTTCGGATGCTGCGGCTGCGTTCTTTTTCTTTCCTTCTTTCTTCGGCATATCCTTTGCCAGCATCATATTGATGGCGATGCCGGTTCCGAGAAGCCCGTAAAACATCGGCATTACAGATACCGTAGAGTCGTCTACAAGACCTGTTGCCGCAAAGCCCATAACTCCGAGGAAAATACCAAAGCCGGCATATTCGGCAAAGGTCTCATACTTTCTCCTCCAGTAAATACGTACCGTCTGAACGAAGTATATGATAAGCATAGCAACAAAGGCAATTACAGAGATGCCTCCTGTACCTACCCACATGCCCATATACATGTTGTGCGGCTTGTCGACAATCATTGTCAGATTGTTTGCCCAGCCAGCGCTGTTATACTTGCCCACATAGTCGTCATGAGGGAAGTAGAGGCAGTAAGTGTCGGCGCCGTGTCCGAGAAGGACAGTATCCTTCATCAGAGGGAACGTTCTTGACCAGATGTAGCCTCGGCCCGAACCGAAGGAAGGATTGTCTGCAAACCATCCTGCTTCAACCTTTCTGAGACTGCATGTCTTTCCGAAGGCATTTACGTATTTCACGCCGTCTTCAGATACAAGGAACGGCCATTCATCGCCCGCCGTTCCGATGATGATGTAATGCTGTTTGTTGCTTTCATCCTGCGCAGGACGAACAGTTATAAACTCAAAACGCGGATCGTTGACCTTGTAAATCGGTGAAACATTCGTAGGGACAAGCTCAAGGGAATTACCGTCGCCGTCATGAACATAAACGGAAGTCGGGGAATCCGGAATCGTGGTGAATTTGACTACTTCGCCGAGATAACTGATATTGACATCGTTTCTGTCCGTAACGATATAATCCACCTTTCCGTGTCCGTCAACAGCACTTTCGGTATCATCCTCCTGCTGCTTTTCAAGCTGCTCCTGAAGCATTGCGCGGACCTCTGCAACGTCCTTTCCCTGTTTTGCGGCAACATCGGCCGCAAGAGCATCAAGCTGGTCCGAAATATTTTGGTCTCCGCCGTTATCCGCAAGGATCTTTTCTGCAGCCGCATCTGATGTGCCGGCTGCATCACCGGTTGAAGCGGCTTCTGCTCCGCTTCCCGCGCCGTCCTGCGAAGCTGCCGCAGGCTCTTCAGTCTCAGAGGCCTCTGTTGTAAGCCCATCAAAGGCAATTCCGAGCTCACTGCTCCATCTGTCATATGTAATACCACCTACAATAAGTGTAATAACGATAAGAACGGCAAGAGGCTTTATCCATTTAACTATGCGTCTGTTTGCAATAATAATCGCAAGAAGAACCGCAAATGCCATACCCATATAACCGCCCGAAGAAGCGGAGCCTATCAGGTTGAAAACGAGAAGTCCGAAAAGAAGTGCCAGCACTGCCGCTTTCAAAACAGTTTTCTTTTTCTCTGCGGTTTCCTTCAGTTTTGACAAAAGCATGATAAAAAGCATGCCAAAGGTCGGAACAAGCAATGTCAGATAAAACGATACATAGTTGATATTGTAAACAGTCTGATAAATTTCCCTGTTCTGGAATGTAAACGAAAGAAGCTGCTTTCCCTGTGCAGCTGCATTGTCGATCTGTTCATAGACGGTAGAACCGTCAGGAGTTGCGGCATTCGGCATCAGAAGCTTCTGGCCGAGCGCAGTTCTGAAAAAGTCGTGGTCCGCAGCCTGGCTGATACCCAGGAGTGCAAGAACAGCACTTGTAACCGCAATTGCAACGAGAAGAATCTTTATGTCTCTTTCTCCCCTGACAGTATTGATAATATAAAAAAGCATCACAATATATGCAAGTATCGGAAGCGTACCTTCAAAACGGTCGTTGTATCCGAGAAGCGAAAAATCCTTGTAGTCCGACATCGCATACGAAAGTATAACGCAAAGTGCATATACCGCAAGCGGAATATATATATACGAATACCTGATTGCAAGCGACTGCGTCGCAAGCCTGAAAAGCAGGAACACAAGCGCCAGAACAGCACATACAAGAATGCATACCATCTTGTAATAACTAAAAAAGTCCGTGAGGTCATTGCTCCCCACATACCAGAAGAACTGATCCATCGGTCTTGTATAACCCGCCGCATGAACAATCATAATAATTACCGCGGAAAAGAAAACTACCGGCAGCATATTGAACCAGTGAAGGTTTTCATTGAGTGTCGGTGCATGGCTCATGGCGAACCAGTAGCTGCCTGCATCTGTCCCCCTGCTTTCCTTCTTTTTCTGCTGTGCCTTAGCTTCCTGCTGCACTTCCGCAGATTTTTTTCTGTCTTTTGCATTTATACGTTTTGCCATAACAATCTCCCATAAAAAATAATTGTGCCCGTCGTCAGAACAGACACAATTATTATACTCTGAGTAACTTAACGTTTCAAGGAAAATCAGTCAATATGAGCATCATTCAGCGGTAATGACCTCTTTCAGCGATAATGACCTCAATTATCAATAAGGGCTTCAATTGCCGCACTCGTCTCATCAAGGATCGTCGAGGTCTGCAGTGCGTATTCGTAGAAGGTCTCCGCAAGAATCGAAAAATCGGTTCCCGATGCGGCCATATATGCGATGTTTTCAAGAAGCAGCTCGTAATTTTCTATCTGGGCCGCAGCCTGCACAAGCTTGTTGTATGCCGCAAGCTCCTTCTTTGTGAAGGCTCCCGTATCGAGCTCTGCAGCCTCCTTGTTGTACCCTTGCGCAAGCTGAAGCATTCCGCTGATTTCCTGTGCAAGGGCAAGCTTCTCCTCATCCGTCTCAAGAGTGTTTATCGAAGCAAGTTTTTTGTTTGAAGCATCAAAAAGCTCAACGTCCCTGTCAAAGACACTGAGAAGAACGGACACCGCATCTTTGACGACCGGTTTTTCAAGCTGAGGTTTTTCCTCATCATCTTCACTTTCAGTCTCCTCAGGCAGAGGCACAAGGCTTCCTATAAATACTGTCTTGAGCTTTGACTCCCAGTAAATATCCTTCCCCATAAGCTCTGCAACAGCTCTGACCGGCAGATAGGACGAACCGTTATAAAAGAGCGGATAAACGGGATTTCCCTGCGCATCCTTGAAGTTCTGCGCTTCAAAATCATAAAGGATCAGAACCTCCGGCCTGACGACAACATCGACAAGTCCGGCGCAGTATCCGGGTGCCGCCTGAAAATCCGGATTTTCTTTTGCGTATTTTCGCTCGCGCTGCTCTGAAACAGGGCGCCTTGTCGGACTTTCAAGCGTCCTTCCTATATAAATACTCTTGTATTCGCCGCTCCACTGGATATTTTCGTTCATAATTTCCGAAACGGCACGAATAGGCAGATAAACAGATCCGCCGTATATAACCGGGAAAACGCTGTTCCCGTTGACATCGGAAAACTCGAGCGAAACAGTATTGTATCTGACTGTAACATCAGGCTTAAGATATGCCGCAGTCGTCCCCGCAAATGCAGCCGGCGCCGAAAACGCGGCCATTGCAAAGGAAAGGCTCAAAGATAAAATTTTCTTTTTTATGCTCATACTTTATAAATCCCCCAAAGTCCGGAATCATCTTTTAATACCCTTTGTTAGAATGAGTATACCATTTTTTGAAACTTCTGTACATTGTGTTTTCGTGTATTTTCCGTGTGGTTTGTGTGTGCTTTAATGGTATTATGCCGAGCAAAGATTAACAATTTCTAAAGAAATGGTTAAATATACATCAACATCTTTTGCGATTGTTGACAAACCCGCCTGCCAAGGCTTAAAATTAAAACCGACCCACGGGTCAGTTTTTGAAAAAGATTATCAAATAAAGGCCTGAACAAAGGACTTAACGGAAGGAGTTTTATTTATGAAGAAGAAGCTTATCACCGCTCTGGCGCTGTGCCTGTCAGTCAGCATGGCAACACCTGCGCTTGCAGTTGCGGCAACAGATGTTCCGGCTGCAATCGCATCAAATATGACGTTTGAGGGAAGTCCCGTGAAGATTTCCCTTCAGCAGGCGTATGACAAATTTATTGCAGACAGCAGCGTTATGACCGGTATTAAATATCAAAAGGACGGAGAGCTGCTTACCGCGCAGGGGCTTTCCGAAAGCGTTCATGCATTGTCAAATCCGAACGCTCCGGACACGACTTCAAAAAATCTTCTCAAGGTTGAAAGAGACTTTGCAAAAGAGGTTGTGGAACCGAATTATGAAGCAAGAGTAAACGCCCAAAAGCTCACAATCTTTGAAACCTACTACAATGTCAAAAATGCCGAAG
This sequence comes from Clostridia bacterium, assembly GCA_024693105.1. Taxonomy (GTDB): domain Bacteria; phylum Bacillota; class Clostridia; order Peptostreptococcales; family Anaerovoracaceae; genus JAILLO01. The sequence continues at coordinate 5,548 of JAILLO010000006.1, forward strand.
AGAACATGAAGATTCAAAAGGAGAACCTTGACATAGAAAAGGAACTTCTCAAAAATGCTTCGCTTAAGCTGAAGCTCGGCACCATTTCAAACATGGAATACCTGACTGCCGAGGCGGCTGAGAAAACTGCGGAAGACAACTATCTCTCCGCTCTTAACACCCTCAGAACCGCAAAAATGGGATTCAACCGCCTGCTCGGCTACGGCGTTATGACAAACACAAGTCTCTCCGACAAGCTGACAGAAGTTGCCCTGCCGAAGGAAACGTTTGCCGAGACACTTGCTGCCGCAAAGGAAAAGAATCTTTCCGTCAAGAAGGCTGCCTACGATCTCAGATGCGCAGAGGAAAACCTCAAAATTTACAATGCTTATCCAAAATCATCAATCAAATACAGAACAGCATACCTCAAGATGCTTTCGGCACAGACGGCAAACGAAAATGCCCCTCTTACACTTGAGATGGACATCCGCAGCAAATACATGGCAATGATGGAAGCTTATCAGCAGGTTCAGACATATAAGACAACAGTTGCAAATGCGGCAGAAGCTGCAAGACTTGCGCAGCTTCAGTTCAATGCCGGAATGTGCACGATTACAGATGTACAGCAGGCACAGCTTGGAAGCACACAGGCAAAGCTCGGCCAGAGCGCAGCTCTTTTGAAATACAACCTCGCAGTTGAAAATTACAAGCTCTGCAGCGGTTACGGAACTGCAGCGGCAGACCTCTAAGCCGTCACTAAAGATATACACAGAATTTTAAAGGCCTCCTTCGGAGTTTTCCGGAGGAGGCCCCAGACTGTAGACAAAGTGGTTTTGAGAACTTAGTTCTCAAAGCCATTTTTCTTTTTGTTTTGGTATGTTTTGCATAAAAATGGTTAGGGATGGCCTCTATCAGGCCATCCCTAACCCCCATTCATGCTTGATTTTTGCAAGCTTTTTTAAATTCATACATGCAAAAGTAAGCGCCGCTTTCATCTCCATCCGCGCCTTGCCATACATTTGCGTATATCTGAATCCGTGGTTCTCCTTAGCTGTTCCAAAGATTCT
>JAILLO010000070.1 GCA_024693105.1 Clostridia bacterium
GCATGCGGCAAATTATCCCCGGATGCGCGTTTTATAGACCTCGTTTTGCGGACAGAGGGAGAAAGTGTCCTCTATATAGTTGCCACAAACAGCTTCGACGGCAAAGTCAGGAAAAACGGCGATACCTACCTGTCTACCGCAAAGCACCACTCCGGCATAGGGCTTCGTTCCATCCGGGAAACCGCTGCAAAATATGGCGGCTCTGCCCGCTTCACCAATACAGGCAAAGAATTCAATATCGATGTAATCCTGCCGCTGCAGTGATAAAATTCCAATTGCCGTCTTGCTTTAGATATCGCTCTTTTGGCTGTGCAGCGGCGATTTGACTTTGTCTCCTTGCTTATATATATTTACACTATAGCAATAATACGAATCGGGAGAACAAAATGAAAAGTATTTTGAAAAAGTGCTTCATTTTTCTTTTTTTATTCACGCTCCTTTATTCCTCGTTTCCCGCATTTGCTGTGTCATACGGAGACGAAACGGAGAAAAGCGGATATTCCTACGAATACCTGCAAGACATTGCAAATTATGCCGGGTGGGAATATGAATATGTTTCCGGCGGCTGGGCTGAACTTTATGACGCCTTGATAAAAGGAAAAATCGACATTCTGGCAGGCATATCCTACACGGATGAACGTGCAGATTTGATAAGCTATCCCGCATACGAAATGGGGGTAGAATCTTATTACATATACAAGCGAGCCAACGATTATGAAATCAGCGGTATTGATTTATCCACCCTAAACGGAAAAAAGGTTGGAACCGTTCAAAACAATGTGATGACCGGTTTTTTCGAGGACTGGATGAAGGAAAGCGGCATAACCGTGATACGGACACAAGCTATGCCCGGGTTTTCGAACGTGCAGACCGCGAAATGTACGAAGACAAGCGGGCATATTACGAAAAGCACGGCGATCGGCGAAGGAGATAAAATTATATAAAAAAGGAGCCGGGAAAAAAGTTCCCGGCTCTTGATTACTTTTGTGAATTATTCGGAAAAGAGCGGTGTTGAATAATAACGGTCTCCGCTGTCCGGCAGTAAAGCTACAATTGTTTTTCCTTTATTCTCCGGTCTCTTTGCAAGGGCAATTGCACTGTAAAGAGCAGCTCCGGAAGATATACCGACAGAAACACCTTCCTTTTTAGCCAGCAGTTTTGCCGTATCAAAAGCGTCCTGATTTGACACCTTGATGATTTCATCATAAACGGATGTGTTTAATGTGTTTGGAACAAATCCGGCACCTATTCCCTGAATTTTGTGGGCTCCGGCTTTACCTTCGGACAATACCGGTGAATCTTCCGGTTCTACTGCCACAACCTTTACCTTCGGATTTTGTTCTTTCAAATACTCTCCGACTCCCGTCACAGTTCCGCCCGTTCCGACACCGGCTACAAAGATTTCTGCTTTTCCGTCTGTGTCATTCCAGATTTCAGGGCCTGTAGTTGCTCTGTGCACTGCCGGGTTGGCAGGATTATCGAACTGGGCCGGAATAAAGCTGTTTGGAATCTCAGCAGCCAGCTCATCTGCTCCGGCAATTGCTCCCTTCATTCCCTTTGTCCCGTCAGTCAGAACAATTTCCGCACCGTAAGCTTTAATAATATTCCTTCTTTCCACACTCATAGTCTCAGGCATGGTAAGTATAACACGATACCCCTTTGCTGCTCCTATTGCAGCCAGCCCGATTCCAGTATTGCCGGAAGTCGGTTCAATGATTACAGACCCTTCTTTCAGAATTCCCTTTTGTTCCGCATCCTCAATCATTGCTTTTGCGATTCTGTCCTTTACGCTGCCTGCCGGGTTAAAATACTCCAGTTTTACCAAAACCGTTGCTTCGAGCCCTAATTCTTTTTCAATATTTACTATTTCCACAAGTGGTGTGTTACCGATTAAATCTGCTGTTCCTTTATAAATCTTTGACATAATAAAATCTCCTCTCTGCCTGTTAAGGCTTTACAATAATACCGCCACCAATCACGCAGCCTTCATCATCATAAAAAACTGCAGACTGTCCCGGTGCGGGTGCTCTGACCGGAGAAGAAAAACGGATTTTAGCCCTGCCCTTCTCCAGCATTATAATTTCGGCCGGTTCCCCGGCATGGTGATAACGTATTCTGACCGTTGCCTCAAACTTCTCGCCGCAGCTCGGCTCTTGTACACTTAAAAAATTCAGATTGTCGCAGATTATTTCACTGCTGTACAGTCCTTCCTCGGGCGATATTACTATCTGATTATCCTTCGCCCTGATTTCTTTTACATAGACCGGGTAGCCCAATGCCAGCCCCAGGCCTTTCCTTTGACCTACGGTATAGTGAATAATTCCGTTGTGCGTGCCTGCAACAGTCCCGTCCTCATGGACAAATTCCCCATTTCCCATATTGTTTAGCTCATTTTTCGTAATAAAACCGCTATAATCGCCTTCCGTAATAAAGCAGATTTCCTGTGAGTCTTTTTTATCTGCTACCGGAAGGTTTGCTTCTTTTGCTATTTTTCTTACTTCCTCTTTACTTATGTTTCCCAACGGCATTATTGTCCGCTTCAATTGCTCCTGGGTGAGTCTGTACAACATGTATGTCTGGTCTTTTTCGGCGTGCGCCGCCCGTCTGAGCGTATAACGCCCGTTTGCCTTTTTTACAACATTTGCATAATGACCGGTGGCAACATACTCTGCTCCCAAGATATCGGCATAATATATAAGCTTATCCCATTTGATGCATTTATTACATATAACGCATGGATTCGGAGTTCTGCCGTTTTTATATTCGTCTATAAAAGGAGTAATTATTTTCCTTGCAAATTCATCGCTGTAATTGGGGGAATGCAGCCTTATTCCTATCTTCCACGCTGTTTTCCGGGCATCTTCAATCTCACAGCAACGTGATGACTCTACCGTTCGAAGTGACACGCCTTCTACGTCATAACCCTCTTTTTTCAGCAGATAGGCACATACTGCACTGTCTACGCCTCCGGACATTCCCGCGATGACTTTATTTTTGTTTCTTCCCATGAGCCCCACTTACTTTACAAGACAAACTTTCTTTTTCCGGACATCAATTCTTTCCACAGTGAGGAAAATCCACGCAGATATCCGACAACTTCCGCTACATTTCGGATAATACAGTCGATTTCCTCTTCTCCTATGCTATCATCAATGCTCAGGCGCAAAGACGCTCGTGCAATATCGTACTCTCTGCCGATTGCCAGCAGCACATGACTTGGATCTAACGACCCGGAAGTACAGGCACTGCCGACCGAAGCCTGAATACCTCTGTCGTCCAGCAGCATTATCAAAGCTTCCCCTTCGACTCCTTCAAAGGAAATATTGACATTTCCCGGCAGCCTGCGCTTTGCATCTCCGTTGACTGCCGAATGCGGAATCCTGCACAGCCCGCTGAACAGTCTGTCGCGCATTCCCGCAACCCTTGCGGCTGTTTCTGCCATTTTTTCCTGCTTTTCTTTCAAGGCAACTGCCATTGCCGCTACAGCCGGAACATTTTCTGTCCCTGCACGCCGTCCTCTTTCCTGAACTCCGCCCAATATTAGACTCGTAAGCTTCACGCTGCGCCTTGCGTATAAAAAGCCTGTCCCTTTCGGCCCATTGAACTTATGAGCTGAAGCAGAAAGCAAATCGATGTTATCCTGATTCACATCAATAGGAATGTGCCCTGCTGCCTGAACAGCATCTGTGTGAAATAATACCTGCCTTGATCTGCAAATCCGACCAATCTCTTTTATCGGCTGAATCGTTCCGATTTCATTGTTTGCATACATGATTGTAACTAAACAGGTATCTTCCCTGATGGCGTCCTGCACATCCGCCGGATTGATAATCCCATTCTTGCGCACATCAAGCAGTGTTATCTCAAATCCCTTTTCTTTTAATCTGTCAAGAGTATGTAATACGGCATGATGTTCGAATGTATCGGAAATAATATGCCTTTTGCCTGTCTTTGCTCCGATTTCGGCTGCCGACAAAATTGCCTGATTATCCGACTCGCTTCCGCCGGAAGTGAAAATAATCTCTGCCGCATCAGCGCCGATGCAACCGGCAATCTCATCTCTTGCTTTTTCAAGTGCCTTCCTTGCCTCCTGTCCATGGCTGTATAAGCCCGATGGATTTCCCCAGGTCTGCTCTGTTAATTTCAGCATTGTATCTTTTGCCGCATCGCTCATTTTTGTGGTTGCGGCATTATCTGCATAAATCATTATTCTCTCTTCTTTTGAAAAGTTTCGGAAACTCAATCGAATGCAAATCCGCCTTTAAGGTCTGCAATGATATCGTCAATATGCTCTGTACCTATTGAAAGCCGTATTGTATTTTGATGGATTCCCTGATTTTCCAATTCCTCCGGAGAAAGCTGCGAATGAGTTGTAGATGCGGGATGAATCACAAGGCTCTTTACATCTGCCACATTTGCAAGAAGTGAAAATATCTTTAAATTGTCGATAAACTTCCATGCCTCTTCTTTCCCGCCCTTTATATCAAAGGTGAAAATCGATGCTCCTCCGTTGGGAAAATATTTCTTGTACAGTTCGTGATCCGGGTGGCTGGCAACCGCCGGATGATTTACTTTTTCAACTGCCGAATGATTTTCCAAAAAATCAACAACCTTCTTTGTGTTTTCCGCATGCCGTTCCACTCTGAGAGAAAGAGTTTCCACTCCCTGCAGCAGAAGGAAAGCGTTAAACGGTGAAATTGTAGCCCCTGTATCTCTTAAAAGTATTGCTCGAATATAAGTTACAAATGCCGCCGGACCTGCCGCATCAGAGAATGAGATTCCATGATAGCTCGGATTTGCTTCGGCAATATTCGGATACTTCCCGCTTTTCTTCCAGTTAAACTTTCCGGAATCAACAATTATGCCTCCCAGCGTTGTTCCATGGCCGCCTAAAAATTTGGTTGCCGAATGTACTACAATGTCTGCTCCATGCTCAATCGGTCTAATTAGGTACGGTGTTCCGAAAGTATTGTCAACTACCAAAGGAATCTCGTGCCTGTGTGCGATTTCCGCGATTTTATCTATATCGGGAATATCGCTGTTCGGATTTCCCAATGTTTCCAGATATACAGCTTTGGTATTATCCTGGATTGCTTCTTCTATCTCACGCAAGTTGTGAGCATCAACAAATGTTGTTGTAATACCGTATTGCGGAAGCGTATGGGCAAGCAGATTATAACTTCCGCCGTAAATGGTTTTCTGGGCTACGATATGACCGCCGTTTGCCGCAAGAGCTTCTATTGTGTAAGTAATTGCCGCAGAACCCGATGCCAGTGCAAGCGCTGCGACTCCTCCTTCTAATGCCGCCAGCCTCTTTTCCAGTACATCCTGTGTGGAATTGGTAAGTCTGCCGTAAATATTCCCCGCGTCTGCAAGACCGAATCTGTCTGCAGCATGTTTACTGTTATGGAACACATATGAGGTAGTCTGATAGATTGGAACTGCTCTTGAATCTGTAGCCGGATCCGCCTCTTCCTGCCCCACATGAATCTGTAATGTCTCGAATCTGTAATCACTCATAATTTATCCTCCTGTCTTTTTTCTCTGCTGTTGGGCGCCTTTTGTTCTTGTTTGATATCCTACCATTATCCAAGCCATTTGAAAAATCCTTTGATTTTATCGCCGGTGATAACTTTAGGTTATCACCAAATTCAAAAGGCAGTGCCGCATTTCGGATTGCGCAGCGCTGCCTTAACCGATATTTCTCAAATAAAAAAGGACTCCGCAATTCAGAGTCCTTCAGGATATTCTGCCACTTATTCCTCTTTAAACTTCAATAATTCTTCTACATAGTCATTTCCATAGGAAGACAAACTGTTGCCCTTTCTGTAAATATATCCGATTGTAAGAGGATCTTCTTCTTTTAATTTTATTGATACCATTCCCTTTAATATTGCCTCATCACCGCTGAGCATTCCCGACCCTATCGCATAGCCATGCAATTCCGAGATAAGCTCCATTGAAGTGGCGCGGTCGTCCGATTTGATCAGTTTAGGAAAATCATAATCTGCCATGGCTTCCTCTGTAAGATAAAAATTACTGCCATCGGTTTGATCAAATGAAACGCACGGATAACCCGCCAATTCTTCAAGCGAGATTTCTTTTCTCCCCGCAAACTCGTGATTTGACCATACATATGCATACGTTTCCCTAATCATAAGCGGCACAAATTCAAGCCCGTACTCCTTTATTAGCTTTCGAATCAGTGCTTCATTCGCATCGGAAAAAGATATCACACCCACTTCGCTTTTCAGAGTTCTCACATCCTCCAAAACCTCTTTTGTCTTTGTCTCATGAATTGAAAATATAAATTTTGCCGGATTATTTCTTTTGATTACACGCGTAAAGGCTGTGATTGCAAAGTTGTAATGCTGTGTCGATACAGAAAACCGTTCCTTGTCAGGATCCCCGGATAAATATCTGTCTTCCAGAATCGCATACTGACCCGATACTTTTTTTGCATACATGACAAATTCTTTCCCGGCCTCTGTAAGAGAGATTCCTTTGTTTGTCCTGTCAAACAAAAGGATTCCAAGTTCTTCCTCTAATTCTCTGATACTGGATGATAAAGCCGGTTGTGATATAAACAGTTTTGATGCGGCTTCCCGAATTGATGAGCTGCCTGCAACTTCCAGTACATATCTGATTTGTGCTATATTCATGTTATTTTTCCTCCCAAGCTTCAAAATTTCCCTTTACAAAACTTGCATAACTTTTATCGCCATTGGCTTTTCCTTGCATTCTTCCAATATTTCAAGGTCGCTGCGTTCCACAAAGCAAAGACCCCGCTCATTCAAAGAAAAAACTTCATTCTAAATCCACCAATATCAATTGTCTCTTTTGATAATAGCAAATGAATTGTCAGCAAAATCGCCATGCAGAAACAGATCAAATCCGTGGTTCCCAATAGTTTTTCAACCGAGGTTTTTTGGGGAAATGTATCTATAATACTATCACAAAACTCCCGGTAATCTCCTCCGATGACCTGCTCAATACTATCTCCTCTTTTTTGCCCATCCAAAACCATAGTTGTAATATCATTTCGCACTACTTCAATATTGTAGTCCGATAA
>JAILLO010000086.1 GCA_024693105.1 Clostridia bacterium
CAAGTCCGTATCTCTGGAAAAGAGTCTTTGTGATAGCTGCTGTAAGAGTTGTCTTACCATGGTCAACGTGACCGATTGTACCGATGTTAATATGCGGCTTAGTTCTTTCAAACTTCTGCTTTGCCATTTTGAATTCCTCCTGATTGAAATATAAAATAGTACACATTTTTGATGTTGGAGCTGATGAGCAGACTTGAACTGCCGAACCTCTTCCTTACCAAGGAAGCGCTCTACCGACTGAGCTACATCAGCATACCATATCGAACTTCATCTTACTATGTTTGGTGAAAATTGTCAACAAGTAAATTGCTCAGCTCCCCATATATACAGCTATCTTTTTTCGTATTCTCTGTATGGCATTATCAACAGCTTTCGGAGTCTTTCCCAGTTCTTCCGCAATCTGTCTGTAGCCCTTCCCCTGCAGGTATTCATTCCATACCAGATGCTCAAATGCGCTGAAATTATCATGCCCTTCTCCGTCTATATATTCGAGAAATTCCCTGACAATCATAAGCGTCTCGGGGTTATTGTCGCTTTCCGGCATAATAACCTCCTCAAGAGTTTCACCGCCTTCGTTAAGAGGCCTGCTCAGTGAAACCGAGGTGTTGAGCGGCGAGTGTTTCATTCTGTTCGCCGAACTTATCGCAGTCAGGATCTGACGGTTTACGCACATATCCGCAAAGGTTCGGAAGGAGGCGCTGTGTCCTTCTTCATAGTTTCTGATAGCTTTAAAAATCCCTATCATGCCTTCCTGCACAACATCTTCTGTGTCAGCGCCAACGATAAAATAAAGATGTGCTTTCGCCTTCACCATTTCACGATACTTTTCAATAAGCAGCTCTTCTGCAATAATATCACCGTTTCCGGCAAGGGCTACAAGCTTCTCATCACTGTAATTTTCATAAGTTTTTCGCATCTCTCTGCCTTCTAACCTCATACATCAGAACAGCCGCCGCATTGGAAGCATTCAATGAATTAATTTTGCCTTTCATAGGTATCGAGAGTGTGAAATCACACTTTTCCTTTACAAGCCTGCTTATGCCGAAGCCCTCGCTTCCCACAACAAGCGCAAGGCTTCCCTCAAGCGCCGCCTCGCTGTAGCACCTGCCGCCCATATCGCATGCGGCCACCCAGACGTTGCGTTCCTTAAGGAAATCTATTGTCTGCGCAATATTTGCCACCTTTGCACAAAGCATATATTCTACAGCTCCCGCCGAAGCCTTTGCGACAGTCTGTGTAATTCCCACAGCTCTTCTCTTTGGTATAATTATTCCATGAACTCCCGCAGTCTCGGCAGTACGCATGATTGCCCCGAGGTTGTGCGGATCTTCAATATTGTCAAGGATAACAATGAACGGCTTTTCACCGCGTTCATTCGCAAGCTCCAGAATATCCTCAACTTCACAGTACTCAAATTCGGAAGTATAGGCAACAACTCCCTGATGAGCGCCACTTCCGGCTATTCTGTCAAGTGCGGTCTTCTCCGCATAATGAATCGGAATTCTGAGGTCACGCGCCATTCCTTCTATTTTTTTAATCGAGCCCTCTGCGCCTTTGGCAATAATAAGCTTCTCTATGCGACAGTCCTCACCGGCTTTAAGCGCTTCAGTCACAGGATTTCTTCCTGCCAGTATACCGGCATTTTCAACCTCAAAATTTGTTGCGGAACCGCTTTCAAAAGCGCCGACGCCTGCCGGCCTGAAGTTTTCGTTTCTTCCCGATCCGTATGTGCCTCCGGAACTTCGCTTTCCGCCTGTGGCTTTGCGTGTAATTTCTCCGCGGTGCATGTCACGGCGGTTCTTTCCTTTTCTTTTTCTTCCTTCTGCCTTTTCCTGCAGTCTTCGTGCATCACTTTTCGACATAATTCTTTTCTTTCGCTTTCCTTTTATATTTCACAAACCTGTAACTGACGCCGTTTTCTTCCCTGGCAGGGCTTTCACATTCCACGAAAAACTTTTCGTTCCTGTCAAGGTTTTCAAAGTAACTGTCAGCAGGGAACTCTTCATCTATTTTCGTGACATAAACCGTATCACAGTATTGCAGCATCTGCCTGTAAACCATCGCCCCTCCGATTACAAAGCAACGTTCATCATCCTTGTATGAAGCAAGTGTCAATGCCTCCTCCGGACTTCCCGCAGCCGTGCACTGCGCGGCGAAAGGTTCTATGCACGAAGGATTTCCCGTAATTACGATGTGCTCCCTGTTCGGTAAAGGTTTTCCTCCGGGAAATGATTCGAGAGTCTTTCTGCCGACTATGACAACACCGCCCTCTGTCATTTTTTTGAAGAAACGCAAATCCCCCGGAAGATGCACAAGCAGGTGATTATCCTTTCCTATGCCCCAGTTTCTGTCTGCGGCAAGTATCATGTTCATTTAATATCCTCCTGAAGTCTAAATAAAAAGACTGCAGCAAAATGCCTTTCACTCCAGCCTTGATTTCGGTTAAAACCTTTAATTTTGTCATACAGCAATAGGTATGTTCTTGATCTGAGGATTTTTTTCGTAATCCTCTATAATGATATCATCCACTGTAAAATCGTAAAAATCCTTTACGTCCGGATTGAGTCTGAACTTCGGAGCCGGATACTGCGGTCTTTCTATCATTTCGCGGATAAGAGGCACATGTCTGTCATAAATATGAGCATCCGCAATAACATGCACAAGTTCTCCGGCTTTAAGTCCGCACGCCTGCGCAAGCATATGAACGAGAACCGAATACTGTACAACATTCCAGTTGTTTGCCGCAAGAATATCCTGTGAACGCTGATTCAGGATGGCATTCAGCGTATCTCCCGAAACATTGAAGGTCATGCTGTATGCACATGGCTCAAGTCCCATTTCCATAAGATCTGCGAAGTTATAAATATTTGTCATTATTCTTCTGGAATAAGGTGTATTCTTCAGCTGCCAGATAACATTGTCCACCTGATCCATTTCTCCGTGCGGGAATTTGTATTTCACGCCGAGCTGATATCCGTATGCCTTGCCGATTGTTCCGTTTTCATCTGCCCATTCATCCCAGATATGACTTTTAAGTTCGTTAATATTGTTGGACTTTTTCTGCCATATCCAAAGCATTTCATCGACTGCGGATTTAATTGCCGTCGGTCTCAGAGTAAGTGCCGGAAATTCTTCCTGCAAATTGTATCTGTTTATGACACCAAACTTCTTAATAGTATGTGCCGGTGTTCCGTCTTCCCATTTTGCCCTGACTACCTGGCCCTCTGAGGAAAATCCGTTTTCCAAAATATCCTTGCACATATTTACAAATAATACGTCTGCCTTGCTCATTTTCTCTGCCTTTCTATCTCAATATCACATATTTCACAAAAATGAGGATCAGACCGACAACCGTAACGGCGGCATATGTAATTTCATTTTTGCTCCATTTACGTTTTTCCCCCGCAGCGGCAGCTTCGTCTCTGGCCTTTTTTTCTTCCTCATCAAAATATCTGGTAATTTCTCTGTTTGTCTTGTAGTAATCCCACATCGCAGACTGGAAAAAACCTTTCTTATCTTTTAGTTTTTTCATTTACGACACCACCCTCATCAATGATTCGGACCGCCTGTTCAAATATTTCCTCAAGCCGTTCTGTCTGAGCCGAAAGGTATAAATATCCCGCCAGAGCCTCAAAAGCCGTTGCAAGCTTGTAAACGACAGGGTCTGCATTTTTCGGCTTCGAAGTAATCTTCCTGTTGCGCGCACGCTTAACAAGATTCTGTTCTTCCGGTCTGAGTTCCTCAAACATGCCCTTCAGTGCGTATGCCTGGCCTTCGGCGCGGACATATTTTACCGCTCTGGCATGCAGGCGATCGACATGAGCAGCATCGGAAGAAAGAACTCTTTCCCTGACAAATACTTCATATACCGCATCACCAAGATAGGCAAGCGCCGTTGTATTCATATTCTTTATATCCATAAGTAACCTGATTTGCACATAACAGCTCCGGTATGCCCTGCATGGACACAACCGGATAATTGTTATTTTTTAAATGTCTGAATTGTACCCTGGATTTCCGCTCCGAGTTCAACCGCAATTGCAGGAGTATTGATATCGCCGTGAATACATGCAGCGTCACCGACCTTCAAAGCTTCAAATGCATCAACATTTCCTTCAACCCTGCCGGCAATATCAAGAACATTGCCCTTGATTCCGCCTTCGGCAACAGCATCTGCGCTGATTTTCACATCGCCTCTTGCCACAATCGACGCTTTCACGTTTCCACCGTTTACGACGAGATTTCTGCATGAAATTTCACCTGTAATTTCGCCTTTAATGCTGACGTCGCCCTGAACATTGAGGTTGCCCATTACAACGCCTTCTACTTCAAGATGCCCCTTTGTAATAATGTCGCCCATCACCTTGGTCTCTTTTGAAATAACGCCGACCTCATCAAAAGGCTCTTCGTTTTCCGATATTTCAAGCGGTGCCGGAGCAGGCGATGCGATATGTTCATGCGCAGGAGTCGTTATTTTCAGAGCCTCTGCAGTATCTTCTGTATGGTTCTTTTCTCTATTTTCCATTTACTATACCTCCAGAATAAATTCTTCGTCTTCAGAAATATCATTTGCCTGCTTGGTCTTGATGTTTCCTCTTATACGCGATCCGACACTTGCCGCAACGCCGGTTGTCTCAACATCACCGACAAGCAGAGCATTTTCTGTCAGCTGCGTCATCTGTTCCACAAAGAGGTTGCCCTTGACCTTTCCGTCGAGTTTTACGTTTTCAGCCTGCACGTTTCCGACGATAACGCTTCCCGATTCAATTGCAACATCACCGCTTGCAAGCACGTTGCCTCTCAGAGCGCTGCCCTGAAGAAGCATGTTTCTTCCGCTGATGCCACCTTCGACAACTCCTTCAAGAACAATATCGTCTTCCGTCTGGATGTCGCCGCGGACTCTCCCGAAAATATCAACACGATCCGTACTGGTAATATCACCTATAACAACCATGTTTGCGGTAATTCTTGTGGTTTCTCCGCTTCCCTGAGCAGATTCCACAACGGTTTTTTCCGCAAAGATATCGGCAATATTGGCATTTACAGGCTTAGGCGCATCTGTATGTACAAGTTCTTCATGTGCCGGTTGCGGCTGCTCAGGTGCAACTTCCGATTCCTGTACTGCAACAGGCTCTTCTGCCGGCTCTTCAACCGACTCCTCAACAGCTTCCTGTAATTTTTCCTCAAAACTCGGAGTCTCTTCAGCCTTTTCCTGCGGTGCCGCCTGCGTTCCTGCCGCAGCACCTTCCTCATCAAACCCGGTCAATTCCTTCAATGCCTTTACAAAATTATCTTTTGTAGCCATCTTTTCACCTCTTTCTTATTTAGTCAAATGTAATCGGCTGTACATCGTTCGTAAGTTTTGCGAAGCTGTAGCCTTTTCCCTGATAATACTCTATAAGTTCTTCAACCGCCTGCGGCGTGTTAGTCTCATGCGCGCTGTCATGAAGCAGCATAATAATCCGGTTTCTGTCTGCTCCGGTATCAATTCCGTTCTTTACAATGTCATCCACAGAACTTCCTCTTGATGAAGATACTGCGGTAGCATTCCAGTCATAATACGAAAAGCCTCTTCTCAAAAGCTCGGCACAAATCTGCGTCCTGCAAAGCTCGCTGTATTTGTTCACCGTCCCTCCCGGGAATCTGCAGATTTCCGGTCTTACGCCCGTTGTCTCATAAATCTGCTGATACTCAAGATTAAAATCGCTGAAAAACGCCTCCGGATTTGCAAAGATTGTCAGGTAATCATGCGTATATGTATGAACGCCTATCGCATGTCCTTCCTCCGCGGCCCTCTTCATAATTTTGAGGTTGTTTTCATCTGCCTGTCCCTGTGTAAAGAAAGTTGCCTTAACTCCATATCTGTCCAGAACATCAAGAATTCTTTCCGTAACCGCCGACGGACCGTCGTCAAAAGTAAGATATACCGTCTTGTTTGCTACAGTGTATTCTTCCGCAGGCTCTGCGTACATCTCCGGATACATTTCCTGATAAGGTAAATCATCGGTCTTTATCCGGCTTACTTTTGTCCCGTCCAGTTGCTGCTGAGCTTCGGTAAGCTGATCCTGTGCGGATGTCAGCTTTTCCTTGAGGTTGGACCTGCTAACTCCCGTTATGCAAATAGCCACAATCAGCGCGACTATTATAACAAGCACGGTGAGCGAAATAACTCTTCTAAAAAATTTAACACTACCAAATTCCATGTTTTCGCCTCTAATCAATTTTAATTACTGTCTGATAATCTGAACGCCCTGAGGAGTATCTTTCAGTGTAATTCCCTTTGCCGCAAGCATATCTCTGATTTCGTCGGCTCTTGCGAAATTTTTTGCTTTTCTTGCTGCCTGACGTTCGTCAATCAGTGCCTGCAGTTCACTGTCAATACCTTCGTCCTCATCATCCTTTTGGAGGATTCCGAGAACATCCGCAAATTCCATAAGAGTTTTCAGTGCAGCTTCGGCAAACTCTCCGGATGCTCCGTCCTTCACTGCCGTATTAATTGCCGTAACAAGCTCAAAAACAGCGCTTACGGCATCTGCAGTATTAAGGTCATCATCCATTGCCGCAATAAACTTTTCTCTGTATTTATTGAAGCCTTCAAGCTGTGCCTTCTCTGTCTCTGTCATGGAGCCCTGACCGTTTTTAATCAGGTATTTGAGGTTTTCTCTGGCATTTTCAAGTCTTGCGAGACCGTTCTTTGCCTGTTCCATAAGAGCATCGCTGAAATTAATCGGATTTCTGTAATGTCCGGAAAGAAGGAAGAAACGCATAACTTCTCCGTCATAATGCTTAAGGATGTCTCTTACGGTAAAGAAATTGCCCTTTGATTTTGACATTTTCTCGTCGTTGATTGTGATGTATTCATTGTGCATCCAGTAATTCGCAAACTGAACGCCGTTTTCTGCCTCGGACTGGGCAATTTCATTTTCGTGGTGAGGGAAAATGAGGTCCATTCCGCCTGCATGAATGTCAATAGTATCGCCAAGATATTTTTTGGACATCGTCGAGCACTCAATATGCCATCCCGGTCTTCCCATGCCCCATGGTGACTCCCATGCAATTTCGTCATCCTGTTTTCTTGCCTTCCAGAGAGCAAAATCAAGAGGATCTTCTTTTTTGTCACCGACTTCTATACGCGCACCTGCTTTGAGGTCATCTATATTTTTCTTTGAAAGCTTCCCGTACTCTTTGAAATTCCTTGTTCTGTAATATACATCGCCATCCACTTCATAAGCATATCCTTTTTCGATAAGTCCGCTTACAAAATCGATGATTTCCTGCATATTCTGAGTAACCTGCGGATGAACATCTGCCTTGCGCACATTTAATGCTGCTGCGTCTTTGTAATATTCCGCAATATACTTTTCGCTTACTTCACCTGCCGAAATGCCTTCTTCTCTCGCTTTGTTGATAATCTTGTCGTCAACATCGGTAAAATTCTGAACAAACTTAACGCCGTATCCTCTGTAAATAAGGTACTTTCTCAAAGTATCAAACACAACAAAAGGTCTTGCGTTTCCAATATGGAAAAAATTGTACACCGTAGGCCCGCATACGTAAATTTTGACATTTTCGGGATCCATCGGCTTAAATTCTTCTTTCTTTCTTGTGAGCGTATTGTATATTTTCATACCGGTCGTCTCCTTGTGTTTTCTTTCGATGCCCGCACTTTCACTCTCCGTAGCCGAAGCTGCTTTTTCTGCTGTTTTCGGCACGAAAAAGGCAGGTGCGCACACCTGCCTAAAATTATACAATATTTTTTCGGAAATATCAAACGCAATTATACATATAATATATGTCTGACATACAAGCTGATTCCGCCCGGATACATACCCCGAAAATCCTCTATAAATAGTTTGCCGGATTGACATTGGCACCGTTTATAAGAACCTCGTAATGAAGAACATACCCTGTCGCGTTTCCTGTTTTTCCGACTGTTGCGATTGTCTGGCCCTTTGCAACAGTATCACCGGCCTTTACGTACATGCTTGCACAATGAGCGTATCTCGTTTCAATACCGTTACCGTGACTAATCTTTACGATATTTCCGTAGCTTCCCGAATATCCCGCAAAAATAACCGTTCCGGTATCGGCTGCATAAATCGGAGTCCCGGACGGATTTCTGAGGTCAACGCCAAGATGTCTTCTCGATCCGCGGTTTGCTCCGTATCCTGATGAAATCTCAATATGTGAAACCGGACTTCCGAGCGAACCGGTACCTGCCGTAACAGGGCCGCTGTAGCTGCTGCTCTTCGCCTTTGATGCAGACGCCGGGGCATTTGCCGTTCCCTGATAGGAAACCTGCGTAACCGGCTGTGACAAAATCTGCTCGGAAAGAACTGTCGAAGCAACAATATAGCCGTTATTCTTTACTACCTGCGCCTCTACTTCCTTGCTTCCGTTCTGACCTGCCGATTTGACCGAGGTCTGTCCCTTATAGAGCTTTGATGTGTTTTCAAAAGTGGTTTCATACGGAATAAGTTCCGTTGACTTGATAACTTCCGTTGTCTGAACCGTCACAAACGGCTTTATTGCGTAGAGATTTACAACCTGTCCGATCTGCATGGTCTCCGGTGTGAATCCCGGATTCATATCCTGCAGCTCATACGGGCTAAGTCCGTTTGCCGTCGCTATATCCCAAAGAGTGTCGCCACCCTTTACCACGTAAGTAATCGGTTCTTTTGAACCTGTGACAATATATGAAATGGCTTCTTCGACCGACATATTCGGTACATTTTCCGAAGCCGCATTTTCTTCGCCGTTATTTCCCTCTGCCTCTTTAAAGCTTATCTCATCAGAGAATGCAATATCAATAACCTGTGACCCGTCTGTCACATAATATTTTTTCAAGCCCTCGAAAACTTCCCACGCTTCCTTTTCAGAGCCTACAGTTACGACATCTTTACCGCCTATACTTATAACCCAGTCCGGTGCATCTACAGCATTTTTTTCCGCATCCCCCGCAGCCGGCGCGCTTCCCGCTCCCAATGCAAACGCGATAACCGCAGCTGCAATAACGCCTGCAGCGGCAGCACAGGCAATGATACGCTGCCTCTTTGTCATATGTGATATCTTCTCTGTTATAACTCCGCTGTGTCCCGAAAGGCTTTCCGCAGTCCGCGAAGCGAACGACACGGTTTTGTCTTTCAGTACCGCGAAGACATTTCCAATCTTTTCATTCATAACCCTGTTTCCTTTTCTCTGTTAAAATAATCCTTCTTCGATAAAAGCCTCCCGTCGAAAAAAGTTTCAACAATCCTGCCGGGAAAAATTATTCCGCACAGCTCGATTGTTGCGAATCGACAACCGTTATGTTACAGGAATATTACAGGCGTGTCAAGGTCAGAGGGCAAATCTTCACCTTTTCTTCACATTTGTATTTTGAGCAAACGCTCTAAATTTCAACGTTTTCCCGGATTTCGCGCAACAGGGGTCCATTTTGTGTGTTCCGGGCCGGATAATAAAAAGGAGGCACAAGTTTGTGCCTCCTGCATGTTTAAATCAAGCCGTTAGAATACATATTTGCGGTATTTATTATGATATAAATTTTCTCCGCCCCGCCGCAGTCGTAGGCTGCAAACCGGCGCTCTATTCGGCGTCTTCCACACGCACTGTCTTCATGATCTGCGGGTCTTTCGGTTTGTCGCTGGAGTCTCTCGGAGTGCTTACAATCCTGTCGGCAGCCTCCATTCCCTCGGTGATTCTTCCGAAAGCCGCATATTCACCGTCAAGGAAAGGCGCATCTTCTACCATAATGAAAAACTGTGATCCTGCGGAATCGGGAACCATTGTCCTTGCCATTGAAATGACACCTCTTTCATGTTTCAGATTGTTTTCAAATCCGTTTTTTGTAAATTCGCCTTTAATGGTGTAGCCCGGGCCGCCCGTTCCGTTGCCTTTCGGATCACCGCCCTGAATCATAAATCCCGGAATAACTCTGTGGAAAATAAGTCCGTCATAAAAGCCCTCGTTTGCAAGCTTTTCAAAGTTCTCCGCCGAAATCGGCGCGACATCCGGATAAAGTTCTCCCTTCATCACATCTCCGTTTTCCATCTCTATAACAACTTTTTTCATCTTGTCCTTTCCTTTCTGCGCTTAAAGCATTCGTATCCCTTTTCTTTTGTTGTAAGGAACTGCCATATTTCATCCTTCAGATACTCGGGATAAAGAACCTGCAGGTCACATATTTCCTCACGTGTCATGTACCTGATTTCCCTCATTACCTGCGCATCAGGCTCCCTTTCGGGATCTGAACCGAGAACAAGTTCTCCGCCGGTAACATGCGCCTGAAAGAAATTGACAAACCGCTGTCCTCTTTCCTTGGAAACCTCTTCCACATGCCAAATCAGCCGGTCGATTTCAACTTCAAGACCGGTCTCTTCAAAAACCTCTCTGACAGCTGCTTCCTTCGCATCTTCATTTCCTTCAATGCCGCCTCCCGGTACCATCCAGACGCTTTTGCCCTCGTGCTCCTGGCGCAGCATAAGTATGCGTTCCTGTTCATCGAGTATAACTACCCGTACTCCTCCTATCCACATATTCCCTTCCCCGGTCAGAAATGACCTATTTTTCTTCGTTAACTGTTTTTACAGCCTCAGCCGTTGCAGCATCTGCAGACATTTCAGTCTTTTCCGCATCTCGTCTGAGTTTGTATTCAACCCTGCCCTCTGCAGCGCCCTTTCCGACTGTTATGCGCACAGGTATTCCAAGAAGGTCTGCATCCTTGAACTTAACTCCAGGTCTTTCTTTTCTGTCGTCAAGAAGGACCTCAACCCCGGCCTTCTGAAGGTCTTCATATATCTTTTCGGCAACAGCCGCCTGTGTCTCGTCTGCCGGATTTACAAGTGTGATAATTACATGATAAGGTGCAACCGACATAGGCCAGATAATACCGTTTTCATCATGATGCTGCTCAACTACAGCCGCAAGAGTTCTTGTAACACCGATGCCGTAGCAGCCCATCACAATCGGATGATCCTTCATATTTTCATCCTTATAAAACGCCTTCATCGGTTCGCTGTACTTTGTTCCGAGCTTGAATACCTGGCCGACCTCTATACCTCTTGCGTGCTTGACGGGAGCTCCGCATACCGGACATGGGTCTCCCGGCTTGAGGACCTTAAGATCTGCCACGATATCAGCCTTAAAATCTCTTCCGTAATTTACATTTTTGATATGATAATTTTCTTTACATGCACCTGCGCATAAATTTCTTGCTCCGACAAGTTCACTGTCTGCAACTATGATGCAGTCGTGCAGTCCTACCGGACCGGTAAAGCCGCCGACACAGCCCGTAACCTTTGACATCTTCTCTTCATCGGCAAATTCAATTGCATGCTCCGGAATGTCGAGTGCATTGACGAGTTTAATCATGTTCAGTTCTCTGTCGCCTCTGACAAATGCCGCAACATAACCGTTTTCATTTCCGTCGTTATCATACTTTACAAACAAAAGTGCCTTCATGGTCTTTTTTTTGTCAAGTTTCAGAAAATCCGCAACTTCCTCGATGGTCTTTGTTTCCGGAGTATTTACTTCTTCCATCGGGAGCATTTCCTCATCTGAAGCCGGGTCGTCTTTACATTCGGCTCTTTCGGTAGTTGCTGCCATACTGCATTTCTCACAGTATGCAATTTCGCTTTCTCCTACTTCCGAGAGTGCTGTAAATTCGTGCGAATTGCTTCCTCCGATTGCACCCGAATCAGCTTCAACCGGGCGGAAAGTAAGTCCGCAACGCGAGAAAATCTTTTCATAAGCCTCGTACATAATTCGATAGCTTTCGTCAAGACCTTCGTAATCCTTATCAAAGGAATATGCGTCCTTCATGATAAATTCCCTGCTTCTCATCAGTCCGAAACGCGGTCTTGCTTCATCTCTGTACTTTGTCTGAATCTGATAAAGATTCATCGGCAGCTGTCTGTGCGATGAAATATCATTCCTTACAATGTCCGTAAAAATTTCTTCGTGCGTAGGTCCGAGGCAGAAATCTCTTCCGTTTCTGTCTTTAACTCTCCAGAGTTCCGGTCCGTATGCCGACCAGCGGCCGGATTCCTGCCAGAGTTCTGCCGGCTGAACTGCCGACATATGTATTTCCTGTCCTCCCGCAGCGTCCATTTCCTGCCTGATAATATCCTCAATCTTGCGCACTGAGCGCCACCCCAGCGGCATAAATCCGTAAACCCCGGAAACCAGCTTTCTGATCATTCCCGTGCGGAGAAGCAGGACATGGCTTGCGATTTCAGCCTCGTTCGGAACTTCCCTGAGTGTCTTAAGGTGCATCTTTGATAGTCTCATCTTTTGTGTTCTCCTTTATGAAAATCTTTATCTTTCCAGGGAGCATACAGCCTCAGCCGCAATGCCTTCCCCACGTCCTGTGAAGCCCAGCCGTTCGGTTGTAGTTCCCTTTATGTTCAGTCTTTCCTGGTCCAGTCTGAGTGCATTGCATATGTTTGCCTTCATCATCGGAACAATGCCGCTGATTTTCGGTTCTTCCGCAATAACGGTTGCGTCAATATTGACGATTTCAAGCCCGTCCTCACGCAGCAGTTCGCCCACCTTTTCAAGAAGCACAAGACTTGAAATGCTCTTGAAAATCGGTTCGGTATCCGGAAAAAGCCTGCCTATATCACCGAGATTTGCCGCTCCGAGAAGCGCATCCATAATCGCATGCACAAGAACATCTGCGTCCGAATGCCCGTCCAGTCCCTTTTCGAAAGGAATTTCAGTACCGCCCAGTATCAGTTTGCGACCTTCAACCAGCGGATGAACGTCGAAACCTTTTCCTATTCTTACCTCCATAGGCCAATCCTCCTTTGTGGTGATTTTGATATTTGCATAATCACCCTCAACCATGACAACACGTTCTCCGATAAAATCCACAAGCGCCGAGTCATCCGAGGCATAAAACTGCTTGTCATATGCAGTCTTGTAAGCCTTTCGGATAAGTTTGCGCTCAAAGGCCTGCGGCGTCTGAACGGAAAAAGCCCTTTCTCTGTCAATCGGCTTTGAAATCCCCATGGAATCTTTTTGGGCCGCGAGCCTTATGGAATCCTTTGCCCTTACGGCAGCAACTGCCGCACCGTCTTCTATGGCCGCAGTCAGAACTCTCATTGCAACGCTTTCGGTCACAAACGGCCTTGCCGCATCATGGATCATTACATAGTCAAAATCCGTGTCTTTTTCAAGAGCCAGGAGCCCGCGCAGAACAGAATCCTGACGTTCAACTCCTCCTTTTACAATCATGGTGATTTTTTCCAGCTTTGCCTTGTCGATAAGCAGTCGTCTGCAGTACTCTCTGTAGTCATCACTTGTAACGACGCAAATGTAATCGACCGCCGGCATCTTCTCAAAGACTTCTATTGCTTTGACAATAACCGGCTTTCCCTCGATAAGTCTGTACTGCTTCGGAATTTTTCCCCCAAGTCGCCTTCCAAAGCCACCCGCGGCAATAATTACCGCTACTTTCTTACCTCTAAACATAATCTTCTCTCCCTCGTAAAAATGCCGCACCCACCAAAAGTATCCGGTGGCGGCATCTCAGTTTATTTTCCCTTTGGTTTTGCAAAAATCATGCGGCCTGCGGAAGTCTGAAGCACACTTGTTACAAGAACCGTAATGGTCTGTCCGATATATTTTCTGCCTTCCTCAACCACAATCATCGTACCGTCATCAAGGTATGCAACCGCCTGGTTGTGCTCCTTTCCTTCTTTGACAAGGAAAAGCTGCATTTCCTCGCCCGGAAGAACTACAGGCTTCAGTGTGTTTGCAAGTTCGTTTATGTTCAGAACCTCAACGCCCTTGATTGCTGCAACCTTGTTCAGATTGAAATCGTTTGTAACTACCTTGCCGTTCATAATCTGCGCAAGCTTGAGAAGCTTCACATCAACTTCCGGAATCTCCTCAAGTGCTTTTTCCGAAACGGTATTGTATATTTCAATTCCGTATTCCGACTGGATTTTGTTTAAAATATCAAGGCCTCTGCGGCCTCTGTTTCTTTTCAGGGCATCCGAAGAATCCGCAATATGCCTCAGCTCTACAAGCACAAACTCAGGTATTACAATGCTCCCCTCGATAAACCCGGTCTTCATGATATCGGAAATACGTCCGTCGATAATAACGCTCGTATCAAGTATTTTGGGAGAAGCATCTGAGTTTTTCTTCTGGCGGCCTTTTGAAAAAGCCCCGTCTTCCTTTTTCCCGGACGGAAGAATATTCCCAAAATCGGGAAATCTTTTGCTTGCAACAATAACCCCGAGATATCCCATGACAACATATGTGGCTATTGTGAGAGCCGTTGCAAGATACGGCACCGAAATCCCGGTATAGATATTGCTGATAAGGAATGCAATAACAAGTCCTACAATAAGACCTGCCGTGCCCGCAACCAGTTCGTTTGTTGAGACACCCTGCAGGTCGCTTTCTATACCCTTTGCCATTTTCCTGCTTTGCTTTCCCAGAGTAGGCATAAGGCGGAAAAAAATAAATCCCGAAATAATTGCGCAACAGACAGCAATGCCGGTCTGTTCAGTTTTGGTAATTGAAAGACTGCTGTCGATATTCAGCAGTCCAATGAAAAATCTGCCAAGCAGAAATACTCCATAACCCACTACTGCACCAAGCAAAGTAAAAATTCCTCTTAGAATTCTCTTTAGCACCATTCTCACCTCCTTCCTTTCCGATTCAAAAAATACAAAACCAATGAGCCCGAATTACTGCGAAAAATTAAATCATGCTGCAAATCAGCTCATCAGCTTCGGCAAAAGTAATATCTTTGACCAGCATAATCTCGGAAATGAGAATGTTCTTTGCATTGGTCAAAAGTTTCCGTTCACCGGCGGACAATCGCTTTTCTCTGTCAATACGGACCAGATTTCTGATGACTGCGGAAACTTCTTTCAAATCTCCGGTCTTGAGCCGCTCCATATTTTCGCGGTTACGCCTGTTCCAGTTGCTCGGCATCGGGGTTGATTCCTGTTTCAGGACTTCAAGGATCTCCGACAGCTCCGCATCCGAAATAATCAGACGAACTCCGATATTGTCGCTGCCATCTACCGGAAGCATGATCTGCATATCGGCATAAGGCACACGAAGCAGATAATATCTGTGGTTCTCCCCGAGAATTTTCTTCTCTTCAATCCCTTCAATAATACCTGCACCATGCATCGGATATGCAATTTTATCTCCAACGGTGTACATGACAGAAACCTCCACTGTATTCTCATTTTAGTATAATGCAACTTTTTGGTTTCTGTCAAGCATCGTTGACAAATTTTAAAGTTTACCATATAGCATTTTACATGTCAATATGTTTTTCGTGCAATGTGACGCATTATCTGACCGGAGTCTTTGAAACCACCGTAATTACGAAAAAAACAGGGCGGAAACCCTGCCCTGTTTAACCTTGTCTTTTGAGTTACTTTTTTGATTGGCATATTGCATCACTGTTTGCATTTTTCAAGCTCAAACCAGAACGTGCTGCCCTCGCCCGGAGTGCTCTCGACACCGTACTCGGCCCCGTGCAGGCACAAAATTTCGCGTACTATTGAAAGTCCGAGTCCTGTCCCGGAAGTCGTTCTCACATGATTTGTGCTTGCCTTGTAGTATCTGTTCCACACACGGTCCAGTTCCTCCGGTGCGATACCCATCCCGTTATCCGCAACCTCGCATCGTATATTTCCATGCTTTTCTTTCAGTGAAATTCGTATTTTTTTGTCTTCACCGCAGTATTTCACCGCATTGTTGACCAGATTGGAAATAACCTGACGTATCCGCTGCTCATCGGCAAAGACCGGAAATTCTCCGTCACAATCGGTTTCAAACACGTATCCGTCCTGCTCGGCAAGTATGTCGTAGGATGCAACAATACTCCTTGTCAGACTGCCCAGTTCAATCCGTTCCTTCGAAACGGTAACAACTCCCGACTGCATTCTCGAAAGCATCAAAAGGTCGTTTACCAGCAGATTAAGCCTGTCTGCCTCATCGATAATAACCTGAAGATGTGCCTTTCTTTTCTCCGGATTGTCTCCGGAAAGGTCTCTTATCATTTCGGCATAGGATTTTACCATCGTAAGCGGTGTTCGCAAATCATGCGAAACATTTGCAATAAGGTCTTTCTGCTGCGTGTCTGCCTTTTCCAGCTGCAGCGATACATATGTCAGAGTATCGGCAAGATTCTTTATTTCGGAATATGCCCCGCCCTGAAAGATTATGCCATAATTACCTACGGCAAGTTCTTCCGCGTTTTCCGTTATCTTTCTTATCGGCTTTGATATGCGCCTTGAAAGGTAAAACGAAATCAGGCATGCAAGCACAAGAGAAATAACCGTGACATATCCAAGCTGTACCGTCAGTATGTCAACAGTCGAAGTAACGGGGTAAAGAGGTGAAAATATATAAAGAACTGTCCAGCTCTCCGCCTTGTCATCAAGTATTCTTGCGTAAGCCAGAGTATTTGCCTCGGTTCCCGGCTCCGGAATAATAAGAGAAATTCTTTTGCTTCCGGTCTTTGCAAGCTCGTTCTTTACCATTCCCATTTCTTTCACATACATATAGGAAAAACGCCGTCCGGTATCATTAGACGGCGTGTAAATAACAGTTCCGTCGGTATTTTCAACATGAATAAAAATATCATTTTTGGCAGACTCCTCGAGCACCTTCTCCGAAAAATCATCACTGCCGTACTCGTCGGAAATTTCCTGCGCCAGCTGCGTAATTGCACTGATTTTCATTTCCTGATAATAGTTGTTCAGAAAAAATATCTGCAAAAACCACAACACAAGCATCAGCAGCGTCGCAAAAATGATGAAATATACCCACAGCCTGAATTTAATGCTGTTTTTGTCAAAATTACAAAATGCAGATTTCAATTTAAGCTTCAAATTTATAACCTACCCCTCTGAGTGTAACTATAAAATTTCTGTATTTTCCAAGATTATTTCTGAGATTTTTAATGTGAGTGTCAATCGTTCTGTCATCGCCGAAGAAATCGTACCCCCATATGTCCGAAAGGAGTTTGTCTCTTGAAAGGGCCCTGTTCTTGTTCTGTACAAGATAAAACAGTAAATCGTACTCCTTTGGTGTAAGCTCTACTTTTTTGCCGTCAACGCTGACTGAACGTGCAGGTATATTTATTGAAAGCCCTTCAAAATCAAGAGTGTCCTCTCCTACAGACGAATCCGTAGTTCTGTGCCTTGAAAGTACAGCATTTACGCGTGCCATCAATTCCTTCGGGCTGAAAGGTTTTACGACATAATCATCAACGCCGAGTTCAAATCCGAAAAGTTTGTCGTATTCCTCTCCTCTTGCCGATAGCATAATCACCGGAATGTCTTTGAATTTTCTTATTTCCTTGCATGCCGAAAAGCCGTCAAGCTTCGGCATCATAACGTCCATTATTATCAAATCGTAGTCGTTTTCCCGGCAAAGGGCAACCGCTTCCATACCGTCTTGAGCTTCCTGTGTTTCGTAGCCGTTAAACTGCGAATATTCCTTGATAACTTCCCTTATTTTTTGTTCATCATCAACAATCAGTAATTTGTACATCGGTCTTCCCCCCTTATCTTTCCTTTTAATTATAAACGGGTTATGTGTAATTCATGTGTTTATTGTATGAATTTACTCTCCATCATTTCTAAAAACCGCTATTGCCTCGCTGACATTTCTGACACCGCAAAGCAAAACACCGTCCGGATGCTCCGATAATTTTGCCGCGCTTTTCGCAGGCAGTATGATTTTCCTGAAGCCCATCCGCGCCGCTTCCCTGACAAGCTTCTCGGTATTCTGAATGCCTCTCAGATCTCCGGTAAGTCCAATTTCGCCGATTGCAAGAGTTGTCGAAGAACTCCCGATGCCCCTGTAGCTCGAATAAACGGCAAGTGCAACGGCAAGGTCATACGATGTTCCCTCAGGCTTAAGACCGCCAACAATATTCACGTAAACATCCTGATTTATCATGGCAAGCCCGGCTTTTCTTTCAAGAACCGCAAGAATCATGGCAAGCCTTGAATTGTCCGCACCTATGGCCGTCCTTCTCGCAAATCCTATATTCGCCGGTGAAACAAGAGCCTGAACTTCCAGAAGCAGCGGTCTTGTACCTTCATAAACGGCAGTTGCCACGGCACCCTCATTTCCGTCCTCAAGATCTTCAAGGAAGGTCCCCGACAGGTTCTTAATTTCTGTCAGGCCTTCTTCGGCCATCTCAAAGGCGCCTATTTCACTTGTCGTTCCGAATCTGTTTTTATATGAGCGTAATATACGAAGTTCGTGGTTTCTCTCACCCGTAAAATTGAGGACACAGTCTACAAGATGTTCAATAATTTTCGGGCCTGCAAGCTCGCCGCTTTTCGTGACATGTGCAACGATAAAAACAGGAACACCGCTCACCTTTCCCATACGCATAAGCTCGTTTCCGCAGCTTCTGACCTGCGATATGCTTCCCGGCGCCGATTCGGCCTCAGGCACATACATTGTCTGAATGGAATCGATTATCAGAAATGCCGGCTTCATCTCACGAAATGCGTCGGAAATGTTTTCCATGTTTGTTTCCGAAAGCAGATACAGATTCTCCACACTTTCGGGACATACTCTGTCTGCACGCATTTTAATCTGCTCTTCCGATTCTTCTCCCGATACATAAAGGACTTTGCCGTATTTGCCCGCGATGTAAGACGCAGCCTGCAAAATGAGTGTTGATTTACCGATTCCCGGCTCGCCCGAAATAAGAGTGAGCGAACCTTTTACAAGGCCGCCCCCAAGCACTCTGTTAAGCTCGCCTATACCCGTATCAAGGCGTTCATGGTTTCCGGACTTTATTTCCGAAACCGGGGAGGGTTTTGAGACTTTTGCAGTCCTGCCCTCACCCGCAAAGCTTCTGCTTCTTGCATCCGATACGCTTTGCACCTTTTCTTCCTCGAAGGAATTCCAGGCACCGCATATGCACTGACCCATCCACTTTGCGCTTTCGTAACCGCATTCCCGGCACACAAACACCGTCTTCGCTTTTTTTGGCATTCTCCGCTTCCTTATCCTTTCTGCTTTCCGGTTCTCAATCTGACGCAGCGCCCCTTCCTCCGGAGGCGCCGTCTTTGCCTTCATTTCCGCATGCGGCAAAGACGTCTTAATGCCCGTCACATTACAAAACGAGACCTTAATAAAGTTAAGGTCTCGTTAAATTTATAAACCTGTACTAAGCTTCTTCTTCTGCCTTGTGCTTTTCAATAATCTTTGATGCCAGGTGAGCAGGAACTTCATCGTATCTTTCGAATTTCATTGTAAAGCTTCCTCTTGCCTGAGTCATTGAACGCAGAACTATCGCATAGTCAAACAGTTCTGCCTGCGGTGCTTCCGCAACCAGTTTCTGTCCGCCGCCCATCTGAGGCTCCATACCGAGGATTTTGCCTCTTCTGCCGCCGTTCATATCGCCCATAACGTCGCCCATGTATTCATCAGGAACAACGATTTCAAGATGCATAATAGGTTCGAGCAGGCAAGGCTTTGCTTCAACAATACCCTTCTTGAATGCCAGTGAAGCGGCAATCTTGAATGCCATTTCGTTGGAGTCAACATCATGATATGAACCGTCATAAAGAACAGCCTTGACATTTACAACCTTGCAGCCTGCAAGAGGTCCCTTGTTCATGCATTCAAGAAGTCCCTTTTCTACTGCAGGAACATAGTTCTTCGGAATCGATCCTCCAAAGAGTTCTTCCGAGAATTCGAATTCCTGCTGAGAAGGTGAAAATCTGATATGAACGTCACCGTACTGTCCTGCGCCGCCGGACTGCTTCTTGTGCTTGCCCTGTACATCGGAATTGCCCTTAATTGTTTCTCTGTAAGCAATCTTCTGCGGAACCTGCTGAACGTCAACGCCAAACTTGTCCTTGAGTTTTGCGGTAATTATATTGAGCTGAATGTCTCCCTGTCCTCCCAGAAGAGTCTGATGAGTTTCGACATTTCTTTCAAGTCTGAATGAAGGATCTTCTTCCATCAGCTTCTGAAGACCGGAGCCAACCTTTTCTTCTTCGCCCTTTGCCTTAGGTTCAACTGCAATAAACAGTGACGGTTCAGGGAATTCAACTTCAGGGAACTTCACGATATTTGCCTTATCGCAAAGAGTATCGCCTGTCTTTGCCAGCTGCAGCTTTCCGAGAGCAACGATATCACCGGCAACGGCATTCGGAGCTTCTCCCTGTGTCTTTCCTCTCATAAAGAAAATCGAAGGAAGCTTTTCAGGCTTTTCCGCTCTTACATTGTATAATTCCATACCGCCCGTAACCTTTCCGGATATAACCTTTGCAAGAGAAATCTTGCCAAGGAACGGATCGGCAATAGTCTTGAATACAAATACGGCATTGCTTCCCGCAGCATCGCACTTAACTTCAACAGCCTCGTCCTTGTCGTTTACTGCGGCAAAGGTCTTTGCTGTTGCCTTCGGCACATATTTGATAAGCGCTTCAAGAGCTTCCTTGATTCCTTCTCCCTTTGCGGAAGACACAACCAGTACAGGCGCAATTGCTCCCTGAGCAATACCGTTATTCAGTCCCTTGCTGAATTCCTCGTCTGTAAACTCTTCGCCTCCGAAGAACTTTTCAAGCAGTTCCTCGTCAGTCTCTGCTATAGCCTCATTGAGAGCATCTTTGTCGTCAAGAGTAACAACAGAAGTGCCGAACTTTGACTTGAGCTGATCTATTGTTTCATCAACGTTTACATTTTCCTTGTCGGTCTTTGTAATCATGAAAAATCTCGGAACATCAAACTGCTTGCAGGAATTCCATGCTTTTTCTGTTCCAACCTGTATGCCGGAAGAAGCATCTACAAGAATAACCGCTGCTTCAGCTGCTCTCAGTGCGGAATTTACTTCTCCTACAAAATCAAAGAATCCCGGAGTATCAAGAAAGTTAATCTTTGTTTTGTTCAATTCAACCGGAACGATTGAAGTGCTGATGGAATACCCTTTTTCTATTTCCATCTTGTCATAGTCGGATACTGTGTTTCCGTCTTCGACTTTTCCCATTCTGCTGATAACACCGGTAGCAAGAAGCGCTGCCTCGAGGAAGGTTGTTTTTCCGCAACCGCCATGTCCCAAAAGTGCAACGTTTCTAATAGAATCACTTGTATAGCCCTTCATTTATTCAGACCTCCTAAATAATTTTTTCACATAGCGCTACTATTATATCACAGTGCTTCGCTAAATAGCAATCAAAAAACTGATAATTCAATTAACTGATAATTCAGTTAAATTGCCGTTTTTCGGATTGTTTTTTTCTTTAAGATAGTTTAGAAAAGATGTAACAAATTTGTCACGGAAATCTGATATAATGAAATACATTTTAAGGGAAGAACTCGCGCGGTCGGCATTATTTTGCCGTTCCGGGCATTATATCGCACATTATTCTGCGTTTTTATACATTAACCTGTTTTGGAGAAAGGAAGCCTAAATGAGCCATCGTACGTTTATCATTGGTATAGTTGAAACTTCAAATTCAATATCGGATATAGTCGGAAAATGCAAAACAAAATCTCTGATTGAACCGCAAATCACCGTTTCAGGATCTCTAAGCGATTTCGTCGGCAAAAAATGCAAAGCTCTTATCATGGACAAAATTCCGGGCAGTACAGAGCTTAAAATGCTGAATTCTGCGGAATTCGCCGATGCAGACCTGATAATATGCTCCGACGAAATATCGGAAATCGAAGTTCCCGATGAAATTATTGCGCGCGCCTACGATTTTTTCCCGTTCAGCCTTCCGGAAAAAATTCTCTTTTCACGCTTCAATCATTTTTTGGACTACCTGGTGCAGAAGTCCCAAAGATGGCTTTGCGAAAATTATCTGGATTCCGTAATCAATCTTTTGCCTGACCTTATCTGGTTTAAAGACATCAACGGTGCGCACGTAAAGGTAAACGATGCGTTCTGCAAAGCATGCGGCAAGGAAAAATCAGATGTTCAGGGCAAAGGTCATGCTTATATTTGGGATGTTGACGAAGAAGAATTCGAACGCGGTCAGTATGTATGCAAAGAGACCGACATGAAGGCAATTACAACGAAACAGATCGTTGACAACGAAGAACTCGTTCAGTGCGACAAAGGGCTTCGCCAGTTTCATACACGCAAGGCGCCTCTTATTTCAAGCAGCGGCGAAGTGTTCGGAACTGTGGGAATTGCAAGTGATATTACAGACATCAAAAATATGGACAGTGAGCTTAAAGTAATTCTTGGCAATCTTCCGTTTGCAACACTTGTTACCGATATCGACGGACACATCGTAAGCATCAACAAAAAATTCTGCGATTTCTTTGCAACAGACGCCGCCAATATGAACGGAAAGCTTTACGATTTATGGGAGAATTACCATCTGCCGGATCTGGCACCGTTTGCCCACATGAAGTCATACGACCGCACAGTCCCTTACAGAGAAGGGAAAAGAACACTTCAGGTCACAAAAGAACCTATTCTGAACATGTTTGACATGATATCGGGTTGCATCTATATATTTCATGATGTCACTCTTGAGCGCAATTATCAGCAGCGCATTCTGAAAATGGCAAACACCGACTACCTGACCGAGCTTTACAACAGGCGTTATCTTTATGAATTCCTGAGTGTAAACCGCAGTGCAAACGATATCGTTTTTTTCTATATCGACATCGATAATTTCAAGAATATCAACGATACTTTCGGACATAAGGTAGGAGACGACGTCCTGTGCATTCTGGCGCATATTCTCAAAGAAACTTTCCCTGACGGTGTATGCTTCAGACTCGGCGGCGATGAATTCGTAGCCGTGATGCTGAACGTCACCAGTATTGCGAAAGCCGAAGAATATGCCGCAAAGGTCCTTGAAGGAATCAACAACCGTTTCGGTTCCATAGCGCATATTCCGGACATCACCGGAAGTATCGGAGTTGTATTCAATCCTCCGGCTTCCCTTGGTATCGATGACCTTATCCGCCGTGGCGATCAGGCACTTTACAATGCGAAAAACACCGGCAAAAACAAGTACTGCATATGGTCACCCGAGCTCGAATGATTCCGGTCTTCGAAACAAACCGGGTCAGCAGTTACATCTTTAAAGCAATTCAAGACACAAAAAAGACCGCGAAATGCGGTCTTTTTCATTTTTATAAAGTCTCTTACTGCTCTTACTGCTGCTGCTTTTCGAGATTTCTTATCCAGCGCGTACGCGCTGCAATTACAGTTACTACAAATGCGAGAAGAAGGCGCACAAGCGTCACCACGATAACCGAAGCCCCGGCAATACCGAAAAGCATTCCGGTTTCTATGATTCCGTGGCACATAAATATAAATACGCCGAACAGCATCATATCCTTCTTCGAAAGATTGTTGCGGCTGTTGATTTCCATAATTGTGCCGGCACCGTACGAAACCCCCATAATTACACCGACCATAAGAGGGAAAATCGCATTGCGGCTCATTCCCATAATTCCGGCCAGTCCTTCCAGCTTCTTTGCAAGCTTTTCCACAACATTGTAGGTCATAAGCACTTCTGTCAGAATCATCAGAGGCACCATAACCTTCAGCAGATTTAAAACGGTGCTTATGCTTCCGTCAAGCATTTCCCTGAAAATAACGTCCCATGATTCACTCACAGCAGAACACCTCCCATCCAGCCGATCATAATTCCAACCAGTACGGCCATGCAGACCCTGAAGGCAAAAAATTTGCCTGCCGGAAGCCCTATTTTGCGTGCTATGGCGCTCTCAACGGGAATGGAATGCATCGTAAGATTAATCATTGCCACGGTTGTAATTTCAGCCATTGTAAAATCAAAGCCCGAAAGTGCGGCAACAACGCCGTATTCATCGGTGAAAAAGCCGCTGACGACGGCAACTACCGCTTCCGAAGGCAGATTGAAGATTTTCATTACCGGTGAAAAAATATCCTGCAGCCATGGCATTACAGGCGAATATTTGATAAGAACAACGATAAGATACACCGGAATCATAATCTTCAAAAGCATGACGGCGGTTTTCAGGCCTTTGAGCGTCCCGTCCATCAACGCCACCAAAAGGCGGCTGTGTATCCCTGCTTTAAAATTTGCGTACTTCTCTTTCATAAATAAAATCCTTTCGGTTGTCACAGGCATAAACCCACCGTCTCCGGGCTGTTGGCAGTTGACACTCCGACAAATATAATCATCTCCTCAGGCATTTATGCTTCGGGGGATGCGTATCTTAAAAAAGGCTGTGGAAAAAGCCACAGCCTCTTTGAAATCAGAATTCAGCAGTTTTCGGAGTTCTTGGGAACGGCAGTACATCTCTGATATTGCCCATACCGGTAATATACATGATAATGCGTTCAAAACCAAGTCCGTAACCTGCATGTTTAACTCCGCCGTATTTTCTTAAATCCATGTACCACCAGTAATCGGCAGGGTCCATGTCAAGTTCTCTGATACGGCTCTCAAGCACGTCAAAACGCTCTTCTCTCTGCGATCCGCCTATGATTTCTCCGACTCCCGGAACCAGAAGGTCGCAGGCGGCAACCGTCTTGTTATCGTCATTCAGGCGCATGTAGAAAGCTTTGATGTCCTTCGGATAATCGGTAACAAATACCGGTTTTTTGAAAATTTCTTCTGTAATATATCTCTCGTGCTCCGTCTGAAGGTCAATTCCCCATTCAACGGGATACTGGAATTCCTTTCCGGACTTGAGGAGAAGATCTACCGCCTCTGTATATGTAACTCTTGCAAAGTCAGAATTTACAATGTTGTTAAGGCGTTCAATCAGTCCCTTGTCAATAAAGCTGTTGAAGAACTGCATTTCTTCCGGCGCGTTTTCAAGAACATAATTGATAATATATTTAATCATCGCCTCGGCAAGCTCCATATTGTCGGAAAGATCCGCAAAAGCAACTTCCGGCTCAATCATCCAGAACTCTGAGGCATGTCTTGCCGTATACGAATTTTCCGCACGGAAAGTCGGTCCGAAGGTGTATACGTTTCTGAAAGCCATGGCAAAGGTTTCGGCTTCAAGCTGTCCGCTTACGGTAAGGCTTGTTTCTTTCCCGAAGAAATCCTGAGTGTAATCAATCTTTCCCTCTTCATTTCTCGGAAGATCATCCATGTTAAGCGTTGTAACCCTGAACATTTCTCCCGCGCCTTCACAGTCACTTCCGGTAATCAGAGGAGTGTGAACATATACAAATCCCTGCTCCTGGAAAAACTTGTGAATTGCGTATGCCACAAGCGATCTTACTCTGAAAACTGCCGAAAATGTATTGCTTCTCGGTCTTAAATGCGCGATTTCACGCAGGAATTCCAGACTGTGTCTCTTCTTCTGAAGAGGATAATCAGGTGCTGAGCCTGCCTCAATCACTATGCGTGTTGCCTTGACCTCAAACGGCTGCTTTGCCTCAGGCGTAAGTTCGAGCTTTCCCTCAACCATGAGAGCCGCCGCAATCGGAGCCTTTGAAATCTCTGTATAATTCTGCAGGTTTTCCTGCTCGTAAACTACCTGTACGGATTTAAAAAATGTTCCGTCGTTTAATTCAATAAAACCAAATTTGTTGGAATTTCTGTTGGTTCTGATCCAACCCCTGATAACAATATCCTTTCCGGCATATTCCTTCGTGTTCCTGAACAGCTGTCTGAGCTGTATGTCTTTTCCCATAACTGTTTTCTCCTAATGTCATCAGACTCGGCCGCATCTCATCCCTTATGAAATGGCACAGCCTAAACGCCCTGTCAATTTGCAACAGATGTGCAAACGACATTTTATAAGAAATTCGTCAAAATTTCAAGTCCTGTTCACACTGCTGCGCAAAAAATTCTATACAAGCTTTAAAATATTAATAAAGCCCGTTATTTCAAGTACCTCCCGGATAGATTCATTTGCATTCCTGATAATCATGCTGCCCTGCTTGTTCATCATTTTCTGGCATGCAAGAAGAAGCCTCAGTCCGGCGGACGAAATATATTCAAGTGCCGCAAAATCAAGTTCCAGCTCACCGATGTCCGGTGTTATGGTTTTGATTTCCTTTTCAAATTCAGGCGCACTGACCGTATCAAGCCGCCCTTCAATCGCTATCAGCAGTTTCCCTGGTGTCTGTTCTTTTTTAATGTTCATTTTTCCCTCCAAAAGCAATAAGTCTTTTGCCTTCTGTATTTTCCCTGTCTGCAAAGAAGCAAAATACTTATGCAACCTTTATTTTGATTCTGATAACGTTTTCGTTCTGCTCGTATGCATACTGAAAATCCGCTACCATATTCTTGACCATAAAAATACCGAGTCCTCCCACCGGCCGTTCCTCGGTCTCGAGTGTCAAATCCGGGTCCTCTTTTTCAAGGGGATTGTATTGAACACCGTCGTCGCGGAATTCCATGCAGAGGAAATCTCCGTCCAGTTCACAGTCAATACTTGCAAAGCTTGCACCGCTGTAATAAACGATATTTGAATATATTTCATCGAATACAATATGACCGGTAGCGTCCGCCTTCATTGGAATCTCGAGTTCTTCGAAGCGTTCATCCAGATATCTGCTGACTTCCTCCATTGTCTCCTTTTTAGGTACAACTTTCATACAATTCTCCCTTTTCCCCGACAAAGTCCGCACAGACAATGCCAAAGTTCAAAAATAAACCTTCCGAAAGCCTGTCCGAATCCGGAAAAGCTGTAGTAACGGCGGAAAACTTTCTCTGTAATTATAACAGAACATACCGCCTTTTGCAAAAGACGCTGCATTATTTGAAAGAAGTTTAATGATTCAGGCGCGGCTGCGTTCAAGAATATCGTCAAGGATTTCAATTGCATCATTAATCCTTGCGTTGCAGTGCTCATGCTTGTTTCCCCCTGCCGCAGCATTTGCGGCGAGCAGATCCCTGCAGGCGATAAGGCCGTTGTTGCGTTCTTTAAAACGCCTCATCAGCTCTGTCGCAGCCGAGGGAGATTCAACACCCGAAGCTCCGAGAACCATAAGGGCCGCACTTACGGCTCCGCAGATACCGCCGTGACGCATCCCACCGCCAAAATGAGCTGCGAGCCCCGCCGCAAGCTTTTCATCAAGTCCCGTTTCATCCGCAAACGTTCTGAGAATTGTCTGGGCACAGTTTTTTGAGGTTGTGTCTTCTTTCCTGATTTCAGAAGCGCGTTCTTTATGTTTTGACATTGTACCACCATTTTTAACTTTCTTTGTTAATTACTTAAATGCCTTTTCGGCATAAGGTTTTCGCTATATTTTACATCATCTCATATATATCACGCAAGCACCGGCAGCTCTGCTCCGCATTTATACGGATTATAATTATGGGACATTTGTTATTATTACAGAATATAGCAAATTATTCCGAAAATTGATGCATTTCTTTCGCCGGCATGTTAGAATATAGATAAGTTTTGTTTATAGGGGTTAAAACACAATAGCATGCAGTACACATTCTGCAGGAAAGGGTTACATTTTAAAAGGGTTAGAGTTTGGAACCAGATAAGAAAAATCAAAATCACATATATGAAGATGCCGGCAGCATCTCCATACAGAGTATTCCTTTTGCGGTTTGCCGGGTGATAATTGACGATAAGCTGACTATTATTGCCGCAAACGATGCGTTTTATTCGCTTTTCGCAATTAACGAAACCCGGCTGACATCTGCACAAGGATTTTCACTTTACAATATCATTCATGAACGTGAATACGCAAAGCTCCAAATGCAGCTGAAAAAAAATATTTCTTCCGGCTTTTCCTTTGAAACCACAATCAGATTTAACCGCAAGGAATCTTCAGCAGCGCGCCTCTTCACAAAGGTTTCCGTATCCGGCTCCTTTGCAAATATTTTTTTCAAGGAAGATTCAAACAACTTTACGGGAGAATGCCGCTCCGAATCATCCAGAGGAACACTTTCTTTCCTCTACGATCCGCAAAAGAGGCGGGCGGTTCTTTCAGTCGGTCTTGCCGATCTTCTTCATCTGCCCGAAACTGTTGAAAATTTCGAAGATATTTTAGTTACCTGGGGGAGAGTCTCAGTAGAATCTCTTGCCCGGATAGTTTCATTTTTTGAACAAATACGCGGAGGAGAAAGAAACGGTACAACAGTTATACGTTTAAGCAGCGGTAACTGGTTGAAAATGGACTTTGCAATCCTGACAAAGGAAACCTCCGGATTCAAAAAAGTTCTCGTCAATTGCGAGGACATTACCGAAAAGCGTGAAAAGGAAATGGCATATGCCAAGTGGTACCAGGTTTACAAAGCTCTGGACGAAAAAAACTTTAACTATTACGAATTTAATGTTACGAGCAATTTCTTTGAACGCATGGAAGGCGCCATGATTCCCGTTGACGACAGCCTTCCGATATCGACCTGCACAGAATGTATAGAGCATTATGCAAGTTCCTATGTAATTGAAGAAGACCGTGAAAAGCTTCTCGATTTTCTCTCAAGGGAAAGACTTATTCTGACATTCAACCGCGATATTACATATCAGTCTGCGGAAATACGCCTGAAAAACAATTTCGGTGGGTCTTTCTGGGTTCTTATGACTCTTCAGCTTCTCAAGGACAGTTACAATGACGATATTCGTGCCTGTCTCCTTGTCAAAAACATTGACAAGGAAAAGTCGTTTGAGATTGAAATACAGGAAAGAGCAAATCTGGATATTCTCACAGGTGCCCTCAACAGAGGCGCTGCCATTCAGTCGATTACAAACATCATTCACTCGTGCGACACAGCTTCAAGACATGCGATTCTCATGCTTGATGTGGACAGCTTCAAAAAAATCAACGACAAACTCGGGCACAGCACCGGAGACAGAATTCTTCAAAAGCTTGTGCTTGATATAAAAACGGTTCTTCGCGAAGGTGACATCATCGGACGAATAGGCGGTGACGAATTTATTATATGCATGAAAAACATGCCAAGCGAAGATACAATGGGCATTATGCAAAAGCGTGTAGATGCTCTGCGCGAACGAGCTTATCACCGTATCAAAAGCAAAGTCAGCATTTCCATAAGTATCGGCATCGCGATATTCCCCGATAACGGTACGACCTTTGACGATTTGTACAAGAAAGCGGACACCGCGCTTTATGCTGCAAAGGCAAACGGCAAAAACACATATAAATTCTATTCGGAAGAGCTTGGAGAAATAGACAAAAGCGCAGAAAAGAAAAAAGGCAAATCCGTTGATATCGAAGCATTAACCGCGACGCGGCTTGCGGATTCCGAATATTCAAAGGATGGTTACGATCTTCTGACAGGCTCGCCCGGATATATTTCCTTCAAAAATACCGTTACAAATACTCTTTCAAGAAAATCAGACTCCGACACTTATATAATCCAGGTCTATACACTGAAGGATTTTAAATTTATTACGGATATTCTGGGGCATGAGAAGGCTGATACCATTTTGCAGCGCCTTGCGAAATTAATTGCCGGCGCACTTCGTGAATCCGAAAGTTTCACACGTATAGATTCTGACTCTTTTGCGGTTTTCAGCCATTTCGACAGTGATTTGCTTATCAACGAAAATCTGTCGGATATTGTCAGTCACATCTCACAATATGCAGAAATCGGCGGGGAAAATTTCACTCTCGAGATTGCCTGCGGCTATTCGATTATCGACGGAAGCAAAGATATCGCTCCGGAGGAGTACCTTAAAAACGCAAAAACAGCATGTCTTTATGCAAAAAAGCTGTCCGGAAACGCGTCGATATGCTACAGCGAAACAATGAGCAGACAGATGCTTCGCGAAAAAGAATTCGAAGCGGAAATGAAAGATGCACTTTATGAAAGACAGTTTAAAATATTCCTGCAGCCGCAAATTTCGCTTCAAAGCGGCCGGCGTACGGTTGAAACCGCAGAGGCCCTTGTAAGATGGCTCAAAATTGACGAAAGCGTAATTATGCCAAACGAATTTATCAGGCTTTTTGAAAAGAACGGTTTTGTATATCAGCTGGACAAATACGTTCTGGAAGAAATTTGCAGATATCTGTGTGAAAGAATCGCAGCAGGCAAAAGGCCGCTTCGTATTTCGATGAACATCTCAAAGGTCACACTTTACAAAAGCAGCTTCATAAACGATTTCAAAACCATAAAGCAGAAATACCGCATTCCGTCCGGTCTTCTTGAAGTTGAATGCAGTGAGGTTGTTTTTTCAAGCAGTGCCAAAAGAGCGGCCGAAATTCTTTCGGCTCTTCAGGAAGAAGGCTTCAGCATTTCACTTGACAATTTCGGTACGGGCGGAGCCTCTCTTAATCTTCTTAAGAGCATGCATGTAAACAAGCTCAAGCTCGATCTTGCCGCATTCGGCCCGGATATTTCAAACAAGCGCAATGCAGCCATCATTTCGAGCATAATAGGTATGGCAAAGCAGCTTCAGATACATGTAGTGGCCGAAAGCGTCGAAAACGAAGCACAAATGAACATCCTGAAGGAACTGGGATGCGATGCCGCTCAGGGACACATTTTCGGAAAGGCATTTCCTGCCGGGGACTTTGACACTGTGGCAGCCAATCTGCTGAAATAAGTCCTCCGGCTTTGCAGCTTCCGCTGCCTTGACCACCGAAAGCGTCAGCCATGCAAAGGCATTCCCGACAGTCTTCGAAATCCGCCTTAAATCAAAACCGGAAATTCTGAAAAACGGCACAAAACGCCATAGAATTTAAGCAAAAAACATATCAAAAATTAACGGGAAACAACCTTTGACAAATCATTGCTCCTGGTATATAATCATTAACTGTGAGCAATTTATATGCGCGTGTAGCTCAATGGATAGAGTAACTGACTACGAATCAGCAGGTTGGGCGTTCGAATCGCTTCACGCGCACCAAACACTTGAAACCGCTCACTCTCGTAAGAGGGTGAGCGGTTTTTTAATTTTCTCATATCTGAACCTTCCGACATGCACGCATCACCGGGGACAGTCGTTTGACGATGTCATCCGTTTCATGAAACAGTTGAAACTTCGACTCTTTTTTTGTATAATTTTTCTTGCATATTAATAATATTTATATATTTTATTTTCACGAAAATACAGGAGAGATTAATGACAGTTTTTATTCAGATAGCCATTCTTATAATAGGATTTGTACTTCTTGTAAAAGGTGCCGACTTTTTCGTTGACGGTGCTGCCGGACTTGCAAAACGGATGGGAATTCCCGAGCTGGTGGTAGGACTTACCATTGTTGCGATGGGGACAAGCGCACCCGAAGCCGCAGTAAGTATCACCGCTGCCTTCAAAGAAAACGCCGACATAGCAATAGGCAATGTTATCGGCAGCAATATCCTGAATATTTTTGTTATTCTCGGTCTTGCCGCACTTATCATTCCGATTGCCGTATCAAATTCCACCATCAAATACGAGCTTCCTTTTATGGTTCTTATAACCGGTATTTTTCTGGCACTTGGTTATGACGGCGTTATCAGCAGACCTGACGGTGCCGTTTTATGGCTTGCGTTCCTTATCTATCTCGGATACCTTTTTATTATGACAAGAAACAGCGAACAGCCCAAAGAGTCTGAAGGTATAACGATTCCAAAGGCCCTCCTTCTGACGCTTATAGGTCTTCTTATGATTATATTCGGCAGCGACAAAACAGTTGATGCCGCTTCTGAAATTGCAAAAATTCTGGGAATGAGTGAGCGTTTCATCGGTCTTACCATTGTGGCACTCGGAACTTCCCTGCCCGAACTTGTAACCTCCGTAACCGCAGCCCACAAAGGCAGTGCGGACATTGCAATCGGCAATATCGTAGGCAGCAACGTCTTCAACGTTCTCTTTGTTTTGGGCACATCTGCTCTTATAATTCCGATTAATTTCATGCCGGTATTCAGACTTGATGCAGTGGTTGCCATCGCCGCAAGTATTCTGCTGCTTGTCTGCTGCCTCAACAGACGTCTCGGCAGACGCTCCGGAGCAATACTTCTGACCTGCTATATCTTATACTTTTTCTTTATAGTGCTGGGAATCGGGGCAAAGCCTCCGGTACTCTAAACGGTAGTCTTCAGCAGTTCCCGCAGATTTCCGCAGCAAGTCCGGTCAGTTGCGCGGCAAGCATATTTACCGCTTCAAAATTCTTTTTTCCCTCATCTGCAAGTACAAGGTAATTCTCCGCAAACGCCGGCAGTTTTTCAACTTTATCCTTATTCCTGATTTTGTACAGGTCGGCAAAAATAATCTTGTTTTTCTTCAAAAGAGGCAGTGTAATCTCGAAACTTTTCGCGGCCGCATTAAAACACATTTCCACCGGTACCTCATCGTTTGACATCATGACGAAATCGGTGCAGTCACGGCATTGTTTTCCG
Organism: Clostridia bacterium; assembly: GCA_024693105.1. Lineage (GTDB taxonomy): Bacteria > Bacillota > Clostridia > Peptostreptococcales > Anaerovoracaceae > JAILLO01. Next base: position 32,247 of record JAILLO010000086.1, read on the forward strand.
CGTACGCAAAATCTTCCGCCTTTAAAGCCGATTTCCGTAATTACAAGGTCATTCACCATGAAACCGTATTTCGACATTGCCCTGTGAAAATCAGTCTTTTCTATCACCTTCAAAAGTCTGTACAGCTGCAGCACATCGTCATGATTGTGAGGCAGAATTTTATGCCTCAGATCTTTAAGCTCTTCGCCGCGCTCGTATGCGCCTGCATATCTGAAATAAAGCTGAACGCTTATACCTCCGTCAATTTCGTCCTCGCGTGTCTGCCATAATCCCATGAAGTTTTCAAGCGTGGGCTGCTTCAGATTCGGCAGTCTGCTTCTCAGATCCGAAAAATTGTTCACAAGCCGGTAAAGGTCCAGATTGTACGGCAATGTAAAGCCTTCCAGTCCGTGATGCTGCAGCCTGCTCTGCAGAAAAGGAATGTCAAAGCGCCCTCCGTTGTATGTTATTACATAATCAAGAGGAGTAATAAGCTCCATATACTTTTGAAGCGCCTCTGCTTCTTCTTCCTGCGTTTCGGCAAAAATCTGATGCATCACAAAACGGCCCTCTGAAAAAACCAGAAGGCCACCGAGTACAAATCCCGCATATTTTGGGCTCAGTCCCGTAGTCTCAATGTCAAGGACTCCAAAAGCCGCATTTTTACTGAAATACTCATGAAAAACTTTCGAATCGAAATTCTCAAAGCTTTCCTCATTTTTTGTGATATAAATTTTATTTTCCTCTTTTTTCTTCGCTCTCCTGCTCCGAGTCAGCCATCTTTATGGCTCCTACCGTCATCAGGCCCACTGCCGCAAATTTGACAAAGGTTTTGCTTCCCTTAACGACTCTTTTGCCGTCAAGCGTAACAATTCCCTTTCCTATTTCAGCGGCATTTCTTGCCGTAAGCCTGACATTTCCCGTCACATTCGAGAAAATCTGCTTTCCCTGTTTTTTCAAATCCTGCGTGCCTTCCTGCCTGACTTCGGGGTCGTGCGTAACCGCTCCCCTGACAATATCGGTGGCACCGCTTGCAATTCCTCCCGCAATTGTACCTGTAAGGATCGTGGATTCAACAATGCTTTTGCCGATATCATCAACAGTCTTAAGACCCGTGGTTTTGCCGACAATCGAAAGCGTGCCCCCAAGTACGCCTCCGACCACGGCCCCTGTAATTATCCCTGCTTTTTTTATTATATTCATTCAGATCCCATACCTTTTCTTCGGACGCCGGCCGTTATTCAGTCACAATTTTCTTTTGCTTCGGATGCCGGCCCTCATTCAGTCATAAATTTCTTTGATCTGGCCCTTTCGGTAAGCCGTAACGAGCGCTTTCAGCTCCTCTACCTGACGTTCAAGCTCTTCTCCTATGTCGGAATCTGCAACCGTCATACGATGCGGCAACGTCTCCACAATCTGAAGCGTAGGTGAGAAAAATTCCTGCGTTCCGTCCTCCTGAAGAGGTTTGTACGGCTTGTGCTCTGCAAGAGCCATATGCCTTGAATTGTAAATAAATGTGTATCCGGCAATACCTGTGGTTTTCTGGTACGCCTTGGAAATACCTCCGTCAATGATAAACAGCTTGCCTTCGCCTTTGATAGGACTTTCACCGTCTTTAAACTTAACGGGAACGTGGCCGTTGAGGATATGCGATGTCTTTGGATCAAGACCGAATTCAGCCAGGATTTTCTCGCAAATATCCTTTCTGTTTATCAGTTTGTAATAAGGAACGGTATGCTCCTTGTGTGTAGCCTTATCTTCGACAAACAGTCTTTCAAATGTGGTCATCTGGTCTTTTCCAAAAAGCGGTGATTTCGCGCCAAGCCACAGCCACCACATAAGGTCTCCCGAACGTCCGATTTCCTCAGATTCATCAGGTGCAAAATATGCCTTTCTTACCTGCTCGTCAAGATAATCCATGAATTCCTTGCCTTTTCTTGCAGTTCCGCCAAGATGACACTCAAGGAACTCTCCGTCTTCGTTCATTGGAATGCATCCGTGGTAAAGGAGATTGCCGTTGACAACCTTGTACATGCTTCCGTGGCTGAACAGGAATTTTATGTGTCTGTGCAGCTTTTCGCTCTGATGAACAGAAGCTTCAAGACTCCTCAGGAGGTTTTCCTCTTCCTCCGTCAGTTTGTACGGATTCTTTGGATCAATAGTCGGAAAGCTTGTATCTCTCAGCGGATAAACGCCGTCCCTGAGTTTAATCGTGCCCTTTTCGTAATCGATTTTGTCAAGCAGCAAACGATTTTCAAGCTTGTACTCAGGATGCGCCATAATACGCTGTCCTTCCACCTTGAACTGACAGATTGCAATCGCCTTGTGCATCTTTGCCGCCAGTTTTTCGTCGACAGGGTCATATTTGTTTCTGTCAAGAATATGCGGTGCAAAATATGTGCACGGGTCATCCTTATATGTCTGCGATGCGAAAACTGCCAGCGGACGAAGATTGATTCCGTAGCCTATTTCAAGCATATCAAAATTATTGTAGCTGATATTCATTCGAATCAGATTTGTAATGCACGCCCAGTTGCCCGTTGCCGCACCGATCCAGACGATGTCGTGATTGCCCCACTGAAAATCAACATCGTGGAAATCCATCAGATAATCCATAATGCTGTCAGGATGTGCGCCTCTGTCAAAAATATCGCCTATAATATGAAGTCTGTCCACCGCAAGTCTGCTGATTGTGGAAGAAAGCTGAATGATAAAATCCTCCGCAACGCCGCATTCTACGATAGAATTGATGATTTCACTGTAATAATGAACTTTGTTCGCTTCATCATCGGCATGGAGAAGTTCATCCATTACATATTCGGATTCCTTTGGAAGACGCTTGCGGACTTTTGAACGTGTGTACTTTGTGGAAACAGATTTGCAGACATCAACAAGTCTGTATATTGTAACCTTAAACCACTCGTCTATGTCTTTTTCAGTCTTCTTTTTTCTTGCGATTTCCGCCTCCGCATTGTATATCAGCGCAGCCAGATCGTACTTGTCGGATTCTGACAGTGTCTTTTGAAATATTTCATCTATCCTCTGCCTTATGACGCCCGAAGCGCTCTTGAGCATGTGTATAAATGCACCGTGCTCTCCGTGCAGGTCACTGAGAAAATACTCAGTTCCCTTTGGCAGACTCAGTATTGCCCTTAAATTGATAATCTCCGTGGATGCCTTCTTGACATTGGGATATTCCTTTGATAACAGCTTTAAATATTGCTCATCGATCATTTTTTTACCTCTCTGACCTGTTAATGCCTTCTGCCTGCTTACAGGCACTCTTTTACGTATATATTCTACTAAAGGCCTTTGTCAAAATCAAGAATTATTGATTTTTCCCTGCCTGCCTCCTGCTGTGCTTCCGTGCTGCTTCTACTGCCCGTCCCCTGCGCCGCTTCCTCTGCCGCTTCCATTCGCCGGCTCAATAAAGCAGCATCATTGTCGCAAAAGGAAATGGTATTTTTTGTACCTTTTCAGCAGGTTTTTGCTTTAAAAAATCTTGAATTTTCCTTAAGAATACCTTGAATTGACTTGATTTGTGACTGCTTTTATAATTGTCTTATGAAAATCGTATATCACAACTCCGGAGAAAAAAACAAGACATTTTTGCCGGGCAATCCGCCCGCTGATGTCAATTTTGTATGCACAAGGTTTATGATTCGTATTAGCTGCTAAAGCAGCCGGGAAAGGAACACTTTATGAGTAAAAACAGCCTCGTCGCAGGTGGGCTGAATCTTGTCTCGCGCAGAATGATACCGTCTCCCGAACGTTTCAAAGTTACTTTCGGTTTTATCTGCCCGACGAGATGGGCTACCGTAACCCAGATTTCCGAAAACCTGGTCTATGTATGGTTTGACGAACCGGACAAATATGCAGAATCAGGTTTGACCATGTCCCTTTATGATGATAAGGGGCGTGTCGCAAAATGCGTAATTCTTTAAAATGCAGAATAAAAGCAGCACAGAATTTTTGTTTATTTCAAAACCTTGTGCTGCTTTTTACTTTTCTGTAAAATTTTGTTCTTCTTGCAGCGACATTTATTCACAGCGAATATTACAAATCTGAAGCAGCGAAACGATGTATCGGCAGCAAGCCTTCTCCGTCCGCACCGGCTATTTTCGTTTTCAGTCCCGGTCTCCTGCCTTTTTCAGGTATAATTCCCTGCCTGTCTTGTACAAATCACCGCCAACGCTGTCGGTCACAACGGTAACGGGAAAATCTTCAACGACAAGGCGCCGCACTGCTTCTGCCCCCAGATCTTCATATGCGATAATTTCCGCGCTCTTTACGGAACGGGCTATAAGAGCTCCGGCACCGCCTATTGCCGCAAAATAAACACTGCCGTTCCTTCTGACTGCCTCCGATACCTCTTCGCTTCGTTGTCCTTTGCCTATCATGCCTGCCTGGCCAAGATCGAGAAGCCGCGGCGCGTATGCATCCATTCTGTAACTGGTTGTCGGGCCCACAGAACCGATTGGCCTTCCCGGTTTTGCCGGAGTCGGCCCCGCATAATAAATAATGCTTCCTTCGATTTCAAAAGGCAGCTCTTCGCCTTTTTCAAGGGCCTCAACCATCCTCTTGTGTGCCGCATCACGTGCCGTATAAATAACTCCGGAAATAAGCACTGTATCACCTGCCCTTAATTCTCTCAGTTTTTCTTTTGTGTACGGTTCTTTCAGTATCTTTTCCATTTTTCCCTCTTATATAAACCTGCCACGGCTGAAGCCGCATGCTTTTCATTCGGATTTTCGTCCATTCAGACCGCCGTTTAATCAGATCTCCGTTCAGTCAGATTCCCATTCAGTCAGATTCCCATTCGGTCAGATTGCCGTTCGGTCAGATTCCCGTTCAGTCAGATTCCCATTCAGTCAGATTCCTGTTCAATCAGATTTCCGTTCAATCAGGTCTCCGTTAAAGTATAATCTGAGCGTGCCTTGAAACATGACAATTAATATTTACTGCCACGGGAAGTCCCGCAATATGTGTCGGCCACGTCATTATTTTTACTCCCAGGGCAGTTGTTTTGCCCCCAAGTCCCTGCGGACCGGTTCCAAGTCTGTTGATTTTTTCAAGAAGTTCTTCTTCAAGTGCAGCATAATACGGGTCCTCATTCGGTTTGTCCAGCGGAAGCAGGAGTGCTTTCTTCGCAAGAAGCGCAACCTTATCGAAGGTGCCGCCTATTCCTACTCCGACTACTACCGGAGGACATGGATTTGCACCGGCCTCGGAAACCGTGGTAATTACAAAGTCTCTGACACCTTCTACCCCCGCCGAAGGCGGCAGCATGCAAATTCTGCTCATATTTTCAGAGCCGAAACCTTTTGGGGCAAAAGTGATTTTAACTTTGTCACCCGGTACGATTTCATATGTAATGTGCGCCGGTGTATTGTCGCCTGTATTTACACGGCGAAGAGGGTCGGCTACTACTGACTTTCGCAGAAAGCCTTCGGAATAACCGCGCCTTACGCCTTCGTTAACGGCCTCTGTAAGCGAGCCCCCCGCAAAGCAGACCTCCTGACCTGCTTCAATGAAAACACATGCAAGACCTGTATCCTGGCAAAGCGGATAAACGCCCTCCTCAGCGATTTCAATATTGCGACTGATTTTGTCAAGTATATCTCCCGCGACGGGCCAGTCTTCATTGAGGCGGCATTGCGAAATGCACTTCTTCACATCCGCTGTGAGGAAATGATTCGTCCTTACTGCCATTTCGGCAATCGCGTTTGAAATTTCTTTTACATCAATTACTCTCATTTAGCTCTCCTCCGGCCGCTTTCCCGCATGCTCTTACTGCCTGCTTTCCCACAAATTTTATATCTGATTTTCGCGGCAAACAGCCGTACAATATAAACAAAATAAGGCTGCGGTATATGCCACAGCCGGTTTTTATTTCCTGTCTAATCTTCTATTCTCAAAATTGCAGCGCCAAGATTCCTGAATTTTTCAACGAAATGCGAATAACCCCTCTCGACATGAAAAATCCTCGATACTTCTGTGGTTCCATCTGCCACCATTCCTGCAAGTACAAGAGCTGCGCCGGCTCTTAAATCCGTTGCAACTACCTGTGCGCCGTGCAGAGTTCTTCCGCCCGGTACAGTCGCGCGGTTTCCTTCTTCCTTGATGTTTGCACCCATACGATTAAGTTCCTTGACATGCATAAAGCGATTTTCAAAAACTGTTTCGATTACTGTGCTCTGACCTTCTGCCACAGTAAGAAGAGCCATGAACTGAGACTGCATATCCGTTGGAAATCCCGGATGCGGCAGAGTTTTGATATCTGTTGCCGTAATAGGATTGATATCGCCTCTGACTATCATTCCATCGTCCGAAAAAGCTATTACAACGCCACACTCCTTGAGTTTTGCGGTTAATGACTTCACATGGTCAGGCACAACGTTTCTGATAAGGATATTGCCTTTTGTGATAGCAGCAGCCACCATAAATGTTCCTGTTTCAATACGATCCGGAATAACCGCGTGTTTTGCCGATGAAAGCGCTTCGACGCCTTCTATTTTGATTGAATCGGTACCTGCACCCTTGATGCGCGCTCCCATTTTGTTGAGGAAGTTGGCAAGGTCTACGATCTCAGGTTCCTTTGCCACATTTTCAATAACAGTGGTTCCTTCAGCAAGAACTGCCGCCATCATAATGTTTTCGGTCGCACCTACGCTCGGAGAATCCAGATATACGTTACAGCCCACCAGTTTTTCGGCTTTGGCCTCAACGTAACCGTTACCTTCAATTATTTCTGCTCCCATAGTCCTGAAGCCTTTGATATGAAGGTCGATCGGACGTGCTCCGATAGTGCATCCACCGGGAAGCGGCACCTTTGCATACCCCGTTTTTGCAAGAAGCGGCCCCATAATAAGTATTGATGCCCGCATCTTTTTGACAAGGTCATAAGGTGCTTCATTTGTAGATATCTGCTTTGTTTCTATTGTAACTACGCTCTTTTCGTAGTCTTCCGAAACCGTTGAACCAAGGCTTCTGAGCAAGTCACACATTACTGCTACGTCCCGGAGTTCCGGAACATCCATAATTTCACACTTTCCTTCTGCAAGAAGTGCTGCTGCCATAATAGGAAGTACAGCATTTTTGGAACCGCTGATTTCAACTTCTCCCATAAGGGGCTTGCTCCGTTGCACTAAAAACTTTGCCACATTAGTCCTCCAAATATATGTTCATCGCCGATAGTTAAAGTACAGCGCTGATTTGAAATTTATCACTCGGTATATTATTATACCTAATTGCGCAATGCATTTCAAGAAAATAATAGGTAATGTGAGTTTCAATAACAGTCAATGTGCATTTCAAAAAATGCCTGATATTGCGCATCATATGCGAATACATAAGTTGCAGCGAATCGGCGTCAAAACCGGCTCTGCGGTCGGATTAGCGCTTTACGGACAGCAAAAACGGCATTGCATACACAATACCGTTTACTACACAAATATCATATGTCTCCCAATACAAATGCTCAACCCCGTTCAGACTATATACTAAAGTTTTTTCATTTCCTTGATGCAGTCTTCACAAACGTTCTTGTCCTTGACATGTCTGATATTTTTTGCGTTTCCGCAGAAAATACATGCAGGTTCATATTTCTTAAGAAGAATGTAATCTCCGTCAACATAAATTTCTATAGGGTCCTTAATATCAATGTTCAAAGTACGTCTTAACTCGATAGGCAGTACGATTCTTCCTAATTCATCGACCTTTCTAACAATACCTGTAGCCTTCATCTCATTACTCCTCTCTGATTTCCGACCGGGATGTATTGTCCCCTGTAACGTATAATTAATTTTAGCATTATGGAAATTTTTAGTCAATATGTTTAATAGTTCTTTAATGTTTCTTTAAATTGGAAAACCGCATTATTCAAGGATTTACAATGTCCCGAAGGGTAACTCATAATGCAAGTAAGGGGCCCGTCTTCTGAACTTAATTGCGAATTGTAGGAGGTTGCTGTGCAGCTTTTTAAGGAAAAATGTGCGTTTGACTCAGATTGATTTTCTGCTTCCGCTTAGGCATATTTAAATTCAATTTCATGCCTATTGCAGCGTTTTTTTCTTGTCTGAGTCTATACGTACTGCAAATTTTTTCGGATTTTCTCGCAGAATTCCGAAATCGCTGCAGTTCTGAAATATGCCGCATGCCCTATACTTTCAAAATCCGAATTTTGAGGCATCCTTTATGGCGGCTTGAAACGGCAATGTACCATTTTGTGTGCATCTGAAGTTTCTCCGATTGACCCAAACTGCGATTTTCGATGCTTTAGGCATGCGCCTGCTGTTTTCACTGCCCCAAACACGCAAACTCCGCAAGTTTAGTCATGCCGTTCCTTCCTCTGTCACCATACAATACAGGAACGGCCCTTTTCGAAAAGTAGAGATGGTGCCGGTTGCTAAAGAAATAGAACTGCCTGATGCAAAATCATCAGGCAGTTCTATATAAATAAAAAAACCGGCAACGTCCTACTTTTCCAGGCAGCTTCCCACCAAGTATCATCGGCGCTAAGGAGCTTAACTACTGTGTTCGAGATGGGAACAGGTGTGACCTCCCCGCTATTGTCACCGGATTGAAGCCCTATCCCG
>JAILLO010000096.1 GCA_024693105.1 Clostridia bacterium
ATGTCAAATCTGAAGTCCTTAACCCACGCCTTTACATCATCGTCCTGATACATAAAGTCTTTTACTACTTCAGGGTCAACATACAAAGTTCCGTTTTCAACTTTGCATTCCTTTGAAAACTTAATGTCTTTGATTTGGATATATCCAAGTTCTAATTTCAAAGTCTGCACCTCCTTTTCTGAAAAATAAAGAAATTATCTATCACTAAGACCTGCCGGAGCATCAATCCCTAATGCGCCACAAAGCAAGCAATAGTCAATTAATTGAAAATCTTTCATGGCCCGCTCACAATGTGACCAGTCAAGATCCTGAAATTTGTCTGTAACCTCTATGGCACTCGCTATAATAAGTGCCTCGTCTGTTTCCATGCCATGAGGTTCGACAGAAACAATAACAGATTTGTATGGAGTTTCCTTCGGTTTGACGCTTCCTGAAAGCGGATGTGTGTAAAGCGTCCTTCCCTCATATACAAGGTCTCTTACCTTGACAAGAATCTCCCTGAAAGTAAGCTCAGGTGTGAAATCAATTGTATAATACCCTTTTCCGCTCAGTGTTTTATCTACCAAAGGATTGTTTGTAACTATCAGATAATCTCTCTGATTTCCTTTAATCGCCATATGTTAAGTCTCCATAAAAATGTAAAATAAAAAGCAAGAAAAAAGCTATGCCTTTCTCTTGCTCTGTCAATCTCTTTCCAGAGTGCTGTCCACCTACGATACGTTTGCCTGAGATATTCAGAAAAAACCTGGCACATTCTTTCCTTATCCCCTTCGGCTCTGATTTTAATTCAGATCTCTCGTCGGCTTCTTTCAACATTATATTTCGTTATTAAAAGGGGTAATATTTGTATTTAATATTTTAATAATAACCCGCTATTTATTTAACTTACAGATTAAGAATATAGTATTGTTATTAAAATGTCAATATTTATTTAATGGAATTTTCAGTACATTTCTTCAAGTCTGATTTTTTGTACTTTAATCGAAACACAGTCAAAAATAAGACGCAGGATGCGACGAAATAGTCACATATGAATTTTCCTGCCGACCGCAAACGAATACGCTGACTGCCGGAACCTTTTTAATGAAAGAAAAACAGTAAATAATGTAGAAAAAATAAAAGCCGTACGTGGCTGAACAGGTGCGGTTCTGCAAAAGAAGCAAAAAAAAAGAAGGGAGACACATCCTTCTTTTTTTGTGAGTATTTTCTCATGTGCATTTAACTTATGCACCGTGGGGACGGGTGAGAATTAAGCGTTCGCTTTGTTGAATCTCTTTGTTAATCTTGATACTTTTCTTGATGCGGCATTTGAAGAAATAGTGTTCTTGGAAGCAGCCTGCTTAAGCTTTTTCTCTGCGAGAACAAGCTTTTCCTTTGCTGTAGCCATGTCACCTGCTTCAATAGCAGCGTCAAAGCTCTTGAGGACTGTCTTCAGATGATTTTTGATTCTTCTGTTTCTTGCAGTCTTCTTGTCGATAACTAAGATTCTTTTCTTTGCTGATTTAATGTTTGCCATTTTGTATTTCACCCCACTTCAATAAAAAATTTTTTGTTGCAAACAATTCGCAAGTCATACTATATATGAAAACATTTAAAAAATCAACATGAAATGAGTATTTTCAATTGATTTTTTTGCTTTTTCCGCCTTTGCCGCTGCCTTCCTGTCCGGCTTCCTGTTTAACCCACATTTTTCCTTACTTTCTGTCTTCGGATTTAACCCGCCGTTTGCCAAAGAGTTAAAAAGCCGCCCGGAGCATCGCCCGGACGGCTTTCGAATCTTCTGATGTATAACCTGTTTCCGGCAGCCCGCAAGAGCCGGTTCGGAAATATTGTCATGACGGCTATTTCAGCTCTGCAATCAGTTCGCCTGCCTTAACCTGCTGGCCTTCCTTGACATGAATCGAATCAACTGTTCCGCTTACCGTTGCAAGGATGTTTGTTTCCATCTTCATTGCCTCGATAATAGCGATAGGCTGCTTTTCCTTAACCTTTTCGCCCTTCTTTACAAGGACCTTGAGGATTGTTCCCGGAATATTTGCGCCGATCTGATTTTCCTTGTCGGGATCTGCATAAACTGTTGAAGCTGCGGCAGTTCCAACACGTTCTACGCTCTTATCCTTGACTCTTGTGCTTCTTCTGTTGCCGTTAACTTCAAATACAACTTCTCTGAAGCCTTCGTCATCAGGGTCTCTGACTTCAATAAGCTTGATAACCATAACCTGTCCTTCAACGAAGTGGAATTCGCAGGTTTCTCCCTCAACAATACCGTGGAAGAATACGTCAGAACCCATAGTTCTGAAGTCGCCTTCATTTCTCGTTGACTTGATGTAATCCTCAAATACTTTCGGATACATTGCATATGACATAACTTCTCTTTCGGTACCTTCAAGCTTGAGATCCTTCTTCAGATGCTTTCTGATGCCGTCGAAATCTTCCTCAGGAAGAAGTTCTCCCGGTCTGCATGTAATTGCAGGCTTATCCTTCAAAACAAGCTTCTGAAGCTTTTCAGGGAAACCGCCGACAGGCTGACCCATCATTCCTTCAAAGAAGGATACGATTGAATCAGGGAAGTCGATTCCTGCTGCCTTTTCGTAGATGTTTTCAGGCGTAAGGTCATTCTGAACCATAAAGATTGCCATGTCGCCTACTGCCTTTGATGACGGTGTAACCTTTACGATATCGCCCAGCATCTGGTTAACCGTTCTGTACATTTCCTTCACGTCTTCAAGTCTGTGACCGAGGCCGAAGCTTTCAACCTGGCTCTTAAGATTTGAATACTGTCCGCCCGGAATTTCATATCTGTAAATTTCAGCCGATGCGGCAAGCAGATCCGATTCGAAGTTCTTGTAAACCGGTCTTACAGAATCCCAGTAATCCGAAATTCTCTGGAGATCTATAAGATCAAGACCTGCATCTCTGTCTGTATTTTCAAGTGCCGCAACAATTGAGTTGAGTGCCGGCTGCGAAGTAAGACCGGACATGCTGTTAAATGCCGTATCAACAATATCAACGCCTGCCTGTGCAGCCATAAGAACTGTTGCAACACCGTTTCCTGTAGTATCGTGAGTGTGAAGATGTACCGGAATGCCGATTTCCTGCTTGAGAGCTTC
>JAILLO010000002.1 GCA_024693105.1 Clostridia bacterium
AAAGACGATGGCAGAATACAGCAGATTTGTGCAGATTGCAAGGGAAGAAATCAAAAAGGGTCCCGACCGTGAAGCAGCTATGAGAGCTGCGCTGCTTCGCTGCAAGACAGAAGAAATCCTGCCAGACTTCCTTGACAAACACGGAACGGAGGTTTTCGGGATGTTGTTTGATGTAGTAACAAAAGAGGAATACGGAAAGCTGCTTGAAGAATCCGGATATGAGAAAGGCATCGAAGAAGGCATCGCAAAAGGCAGAGCGGAAGGTGAACGAAATGCCATGTCTAAAGTTGTTCATGAAATGAAAGCTTCGGGATTTGACAATGATACGATAGTGAAAATTACCGGAATTAAGGAAGAGGAACTTGCGAAGCTTTAAGCATTAAACGGAGGTTTTATCTTTATCGTTGCAATTATTCATAATCGGAACTTAATACCAAAACAAAAAGAGACCCAAACCAAAGGTCTCTTTTTTGCGTAATTGTTTTGGAATTATCCGAACCGGATTAATATCCACCGTACATTGAAAGCATAACGGAAGCTGCAACAGCAGAACCGATAACACCTGCAACGTTTGGACCCATAGCGTGCATGAGCAGGAAGTTTGTAGGATTTTCAGACTGTCCCACCTTCTGCGATACACGGGCTGCCATAGGAACTGCGGATACTCCTGCGGAACCGATCAGAGGATTGATCTTTCCGCCTGTAACGGCATTCATAATCTTCGCAACCAGGAGTCCTCCGAAAGTACCGAATCCGAATGCGCAAACACCGAGGATAACGATCTTGATTGTATCAAGAACCAGGAATGAAGGACCAACAGCTGATGCTCCTACGCAGGTTCCGAGAAGAATCGTTACGATATTACACATAGCGTTTGAAGCGGTGTCTGAAAGACGAAGAGTTCGTCCGCTTTCCTTAAAGAGGTTTCCAAGCATCAGCATACCAACAAGAGGTGCGGCGGATGGGAGAAGCAGAACTACAACTACCGTAACCATAATAGGGAAAATAATCTTTTCTCTCTGGCTTACAGGTCTGAGCTGCTCCATCTTGATAACTCTTTCTTTCTTGGATGTCATAAGCTTCATGATAGGCGGCTGAATAACCGGTACCAGAGCCATGTACGAATAAGCTGCAACTGCAACTGCTCCAAGAAGTTCCGGCTTAAGTCTCTGTGTCAGATAAATGGCAGTAGGGCCGTCTGCTCCACCGATAATACCGATGGAAGCTGCACCCTGAGCATCAAATCCGAGGATAATTGCTGCAGTAAATGCGAAGAAGATACCGAACTGTGCGCCCGCACCCATAAGCAGTGACTTAGGGTTTGCAATAAGCGGACCAAAGTCGGTCATTGCACCTACGCCCAAGAATATCAGCGACGGAAGAACCGGCTTCAGCATATAGAATATGTAAAGCAGGCCTGAGTCGGAGAGAGTCTCGCCGTGTTCGAAAATTCCTGTGAGTGGTAAATTTGAAAGCAACATACCAAAAGCGATAGGAACCAGAAGAAGAGGTTCAAAGCCTTTGTTGATTGCCAGGTACAGGAACAACAAGGATACTAAAACCATGATAACGCTTTTGTAATCAAGATTGAAGATACCCATGTCGAGTGCAAATTTCTGAAATGTTTCAAGAATCATTTGCGTGTTCTCCTTTCTTAATTTACCAGTCCAATCAGAAGTAATATCGTAAAAACCAAAAAACGATACTACACTTTCGCATAATATCACACCACCCCGTTTTTAGCAAGGAAGATTCTGCCTCTTTGAGCTGATTTTAAGGATTTATACTGTATACATACAGAAATTCCGGGACATGTCCGTATTGCAAAGCGGACAGTCGGGAAAACCAAAGACATGACAAATGGCATGTAATGGAAAATTTTAGACAATTTGGGTGGAAATTTGTTCCTCAATCGCATATAATGTGTATAACCATTTGCAGTAAACAATGTGCGGATTGCAGTAAGCAATGTGGGGAAAAGAAAGCCATTATTGCAGTGGTGCGGAGAAGAGGAGTATATGCAGACCGGAGAATTATTAATCCGGCCGTATAAGCAGGGAGGCGGATTAGTGATGGATGAAAAATTACGGGCAATGCTTGAAGAAGCAGGTTTCGAGGTAGAAGAAACTTTTTTGAGGTTTTTAAAGAAGGAGGATTTTTACAAGAAGTATCTTTTTGGATTCCCGGAAGACCGGATTTTTCCTCAGCTTTCTCAGGCCATGGAAAAAGGCGATATGGAGGCAGCGGAAAAACTGGTTCATACGCTTAAGGGAACAACAGGCAATTTGGGAATTACGCCGCTTCATCAGGATTGCAAGTCACTTTTGGATGCAATCAGAAACGGAGAGGAAAAGGATGTAATAACCGCCAAATACCAAAAGGCAAGAGAAACATACGACGAAATTACAAGGTTTATAATTTCAATCAGATAGTTTGGCGGCATTTTCGAGCTCTTTTGAAAGCACTTTTATACTGCATTGCCAAACGACCGTTTTTATGTTATATTATTTCAAACAGCGCCCATCGCCAGTGACGATGGGTTTTGCTTTGAAAGGAAGAAAAAGATGAAAATCAGTGCAGTATTATTTGATTTTGACGGAACTCTGCTGGATTCAAGCGAGATGATTCTGAATTCCTGGCAGCATGCATTCAGGACAATTACCGGTAGTGAAGGCGATGAAGCCATGATTCTCAGCAGTTACGGTGAACCGCTTGAAGCAACAATGAAAAAGTTTTTCCCAAACGAACCTCTGCATGAGTGCGTTGAAATTTACAGGGATTATCAGCGGGGCAGATTCCTTGATATGATAAAGATTTTTCCGAATACAATTGAGCTTCTTGAAAATCTCAGGAAACGCAGGCTGCATCTTGCGATAGTCACATCAAGAATTACAAGGACAACACATCTTGCACTTGGAAAATTCGATATGGAAAAGTATTTTGAAAAGGTTGTCACATGTGACGATACGGATAAACACAAGCCGGACCCGGAACCGGCCCGCATTGCGCTTGAAGCTCTTGGGGTTGCGGCCGATGAAGTTGTTATGATAGGCGACAGCATTTTTGACATGGGATGCGGAAGAAATGCGGGTACTACGACGGTTCTTGCAGACTGGGACCATATTGTAAGCGATGAAGATAAGAAGGGAGAGTATGCTCCCGACTTTGTAATTTCAGAGCCTCTTGAGCTTTTGAAGGTACTGGATGCCCTCGAGGCAGAGAAATAAGGGAAAAACAGCCAAAGGGCGGTGGATTTAATAATCCGCCGTCTTTTTTTATTTAAAATACTGTTTTTACTTTATACAGAATCGTTTTCGTATTGGAATGCAGCTCCTGTTGCTGCTTTGCCACGCAAAGGGCGGCGGGTGCGCCCGTTAGGGAACTGTGTCGTCTCACGCATGCGGAAACATTTGCGGGAGTTTAATTCTCAGTCTCAACGCTTTCACAGCGTTGACATAATAAATCCACAAAACGTTCACATACCACTCATATGCTCTTCAGACAGGGAAGTTATACTGTTCGCATAAAAGAGAAAGGGGTGCGAAAATGAAATACAGGCACGAATGGAAGCATGAAATAAATTATTCCGATCTGCTGGCACTCAGAATGAGACTTTCGGCCGTAATGAAACCGGATGCCCATACAACAGACGGAAAATATAAAATCAGAAGCGTGTATTTTGATACGCCGCATGACAAGGCACTTCGCGAAAAAAGGGACGGCGTCAACGCCAGGGAAAAATTTCGGATTCGTCTTTATAACGATGATACTTCACTTATTAAGCTTGAGAAAAAGAGCAAAATTAACGGATTATGTCTGAAAGAAAGCTGCAGACTCAGCAAGGAAGAAGCGCAGAAGCTGATTGACGGTGACCTCGCGTGGATGAGCGAATGCAGGGAAAACGAGACCGGGAACAGGCGGAAGCTCTGTGCGGAGCTTTACCTGAAAATGACTACCCAGGGTCTGAGGCCTAAAACGATTGTGGATTATATCCGTGAACCGTTTACATTTCCTGTGGGAAATGTAAGGGTGACACTTGATTATAATATCCGCACAGGCGGATTCAGAACAGACTTCCTTAATACTGAGACCGTTACAATGAAGGCCGGGGATGCTCCGATTATTCTTGAAGTCAAGTGGGATGAATTCCTGCCGGCTGTCATAAGAGACATTGTACAGCTGAGCGGTCGGCATACAGGCGCATTTTCGAAGTATGCGCAGTGCCGTATTTATGGCTGATAAAGCCGGTGCAAATATACAAGCTGCCTGCCCCGATGACCGAAGCCAAAAGCGATGCGGAGGTCGCGGCAAAGGGCGGAAACAAGAAGACGGACCCACGAGCCCGTGATTATATATAAAGCCGGCGAGGTGACCGAAGCCAAAAGCGATGCGGAAGTTGCGCATACCGGCGTAAAAGAGACAAGCGCAGCAAAGGTTGCGCTATTAAAGATAAAACCGGGGGATGCATCCGGTACAAAAGGAGCCGGAGCGAAATGCCCGGTTATTACAAAGAAAGTCAGTGCCGCCGCGCACGAAACAAAAGGAGTGAAAAATTATGACTTTTAACGACATTTTCAAATCGGGATTTCTTGAAAACGTTACATCTGTAAACTTTATTGACATGGCAATTACAATAGTTCTTGCCTTCGGTATAGGAATGTTTATCTTCTATGTGTATAAGAAAACCTTCCAGGGTGTAATGTATTCTTCATCTTTCGGCGTTACACTCGTTGCGCTGACAATGATAACATCCCAGGTAATTCTGGCGGTTACATCGAACGTAGTGCTTTCTCTCGGTATGGTCGGCGCGTTGTCAATCGTACGTTTCAGAACGGCAATTAAGGAACCTCTTGACATTGCATTCCTCTTTTGGTCGATAGCAGCCGGCATTATTCTTGCGGCGGGAATGATCCCTCTTGCAGTAATAGGAAGCATTGTTATAGGAATTATCCTTTTGGTGTTTGTCAACAAAAAATCACACAGGAATCCTTATATAGTTGTAATCTCCTGTACCGATTCGGCAGCGGAAGAACGTGCAACACAGCTTCTTAAGGCAAAGGTTGAAAAACTTGCGGTTAAGTCAAAATCGGCCCGCGAGGGACTTATCGAACTCAACCTGGAGGTGCGTCTTCGCACTGAAAACACAGACTTTATAAATGACCTTGCAAATCTTGACGGTGTAAGCAGTGCAGTAATGGTAAGCTACAACGGCGAGTATATGGGTTAATTGAAAGGAGAAAACAATGTCTACGGGAAGACACATAAACAAAATCTGCCTTATTGCCGTTTCCTTCACACTTGTAATAGCACTTTTGTTTGTATACGGCGGTCAGCTGGGTTTTATCACATCTGCACAGGCGATGGAATATGAAACGGGTATCTTTGACGACTCTTATGTGCATACCGTTAATATAGATATGGATGACTGGGATTCGTTTATAGAAACCGCGGAGAACGAAGAGTACTCGCCGTGCATACTGACCGTGGACGGTGAGGAAATCGGAACAGTTGCAATCAGGGCAAAGGGAAACACTTCCCTCAGCAGTGTGAAAAGGATGGACAGCTCACGTTACAGCTTCAAACTGGAATTTGATCATTATGAGGAGGGGAAAACCTTTGAAGGTCTTGACAAACTGTGCCTTAACAATTTGATTCAGGATAATACCATGATGAAGGATTATCTGGCATATACTCTTATGGATGATTTTGGTGTTGACGCGCCGCTTTGCTCCTTTGTATATGTAACGGTAAACGGAGAGGACTGGGGTCTTTATCTTGCTGTAGAGGGCGTTGAGGACAGCTTTCTGTCCCGTAATTACGGTTCTTCTTCGGGCGAGCTTTATAAGCCGGACTCAATGAGCTTCGGTGCAGGGCGCGGGAACGGAAGAGATTTTGATATGGATGAGATGGATTTCAAATCCGATGATGATAAAACAGAGGGCGCTGAGGTCACTGCCAAGGCGGCAGAAGGCAGCAGCGGCGAGGATGCAAAAGACGGCGAAATGCCGCAGCCGCCTGAAGGCATGGAAGACGGCGAAATGCCGCAGCCGCCTGAAGGCATGGAAGACGGTGAAATGCCGCAGATGCCTGAAGGCATGGAAAACGGTGAAATGCCGCAGATGCCGGGGAACAATGCTTCCGGTGCAGCCTTTGCGACGTCCGGAGCGGGAATGAGAGGCGGCCCCGGCGGGGGACCGGGTGGCGGCATGGGAAGTGATGATGTAAAACTTAAATATATTAATGATGATGTCGACAGCTATTCAAATATATTTGAGAATGCCAAAACAAATGTTTCAAAAGCAGACAAGACTAGACTGATCGGTATTCTGAAGACAATCAGTTCGTGTGTGGCAGCCGGAACGGAAGCTTCGGATACGGAAGAAAGTGCGGCAGACGGGAAAACATCTGAAGAAAGCGGCCTGAATGTCCAAAACGGAGGAACGGTACAGTCCGACCGAAACGAAGAAAGCGGACAGACCGCTGAAACGGGACAGAATATGCCGGATGCAGAAGGCGGACAAAGTGCGGTTACTGTTGTTAACAGTGACAGCTCATCGACTTCACAGGCAGCACTTGAAGATATAGCCGTTTCGGAAATTCATGACAGGCTGGCCGAGGTAATTGAGACTGATGAAGTACTAAGATATTTTGTAGTGCATAATTTTCTCTGCAACGGTGACAGCTACACAGGTCAGATGATACACAACTATTATCTCTATGAGGAAGACGGAAAACTCAGTATGATTCCGTGGGATTATAACCTTGCATTCGGAACATTCCGGGGTGGAGATGCTTCCTCTTCGGTAAATGAATCAATTGACAATCCCCTTTCAGGTGCGGATTTTACCGACAGACCGCTGCTCGGATGGATTTTTTCGGATGAGGAGTATACTAAGCAGTATCATGAACTGTTCAGCTCCTTTATTGAAAAATGGTATTCCGACGGCAAACTGGAACAGCTTATAGCCGACACTGCCGACATGATTCGCCCGTATGTGGAGAAAGATCCTACAAAGTTCTGTACAGCAGAGGATTTTGAAAAAGGCGTAACGGCAATCAAGAGCTTCGTAAGTCTCAGATGTGAAGCCGTACAAAGACAGCTTGCAGGTGACAGCACCGCTGTTGACGCATCAGGTCTTAACATTTCCGATATGGGTAATATGGGAAACGGCGGAGGTCCGGGAGGTATGGGAAATCCTGCAGATGAAGGAAAAGACGGTGAGACAGGGTCTGCTGATGCTTCACAGTCAGCAGCCGGAGAACGTACGGCAAGGAGTAATTCCCGAGGCGGTGAAATGAACGGCGGCTTTGCAAAGCAGGAAGGCAGGCCTGAAGGCTTTGCGGGTAACGGCAGTCAGGGAAGACAGCATATGGGAGAATCGGGAAGGCAAAATTCCCGTGGCAGCGCCGACATTTCGGCAAGCACCAAAGAAGACACATCTTCGGCTTCGGGCATGGTGCAGACAGCGGAATCGGCGTCAGACTGATGCCGCAGCCGGACTTTACAAGGGGTCTCCGGGAAAAAACGCGAAAACCGAAATGAAGTGAGAAAGTTGAAAAATAACAAGGCAAAACCGAAATCATCATTTCGGTTTTGCTTGACTTTTTGAACATTTGGAGTATACTGTTATAAAATAGTTTGATATTCAAAGTGTTTGATAAACAAACTTTCGAAATGGACGCATTGCACAGGCACGCGGCAGAGGCTCTCATGCAGCTTTGGAGAACCGACGCCCGAAATCGGCCAATCGCCTGTGCAGCGTTGGTTTTGGCATGCCGTGAATGTTTTTTTGTTTGCGGAATGCAGGAAAACGGAGAAGATAATATGAAAAGCAGATTAAATGAAATACTTGGTATTAAATATCCCATACTACAGGGTGCAATGGCTCGTATTGCCGATGCGGATCTTGCGTCAGCCGTTAGCAACGGCGGCGGACTCGGCATTATTGCTTCGGGAGGACAGAGCGCACAGTGGCTCAGAGAACAGATAAAAAAGGCACGCAGTCTGACAGACAAACCTTTTGGCGTAAATCTTATGCTTCTGGCACCGAATATAGATGAGCTTGTTGATGTCGTATGTGAGGAACGGGTAGCGGCTGTAACAACAGGCGCGGGAAATCCAGGCAAATATATGCCGAAACTTCTTGCGGCAGATATAAAGGTCATTCCGGTTGTGGCATCTGTTGCCCTTGCCGTAAGAGTGGCAAGAATCGGAGCACATGCGGTAATTACAGAGGGATGCGAAGCAGGCGGCCATATAGGAGAAACAACAACAATGGCGCTTGTGCCTCAGGTTGCGGACGCAGTTGACATTCCTGTGCTTGCAGCAGGCGGAATAGCGGACGGACGCGGAATTTCGGCGGCATTTATGCTCGGCGCTGAAGGGGTGCAGGTAGGAACGCGATTTCTTGTTGCAAATGAATGTAACGTGGCACAGAATTACAAGAATGCAATTCTGAAGGCAAAAGATACAGATACATGCGCAACGGGAAGAAGCACCGGCCATCCGGTACGTGTAATTAAGAACAAACTTGCACGAGAAATACTTTCACTTGAAAAAAAGAATGCGGACCCTGCAGAAATCGAAAAGCTTTGCACAGGTACGCTTGTAATGGCCGTTGAAGACGGCGATACGGACCACGGCTCTGTTATGTCGGGTCAGATTGCAGGACTTGTCAAGAAAGAGCAGCCTGCGGCAGAAATTATTTCGGAAATGTTTGAGGAGGCAGAGAAAATATATGAAAACAGGTCTGATTTTTTCAGGACAGGGTGCGCAGTATCCGGAAATGGGAAAAAGTCTGTATGAGTGTTCACCTGCAGCTGCAAAAGTATTTGAAGAAGCAGGTGAAGATATACGTAAACTCTGCTTTGAGGCAGACAGCGAAACGCTCAAAAGAACCGATGTGACGCAGCCGACCGTTTATACAGTTTCGATGGCGGCATATGCGGCACTTATGGAGGCACTGGGCGGAAAAACAGATTCACCGCCGGCAGAATGCGGATCTGCAGACGCGTCAGGCAGCATGAATGTGGAAATATCAGGCGTTGCGGGCTTCAGCCTCGGTGAATATGCCGCGCTTACCGCAGCCGGAAGCATAGCCTCTGTCAGCGACGGAATTGCCATTGTAAGAGAAAGAGGAAAACTCATGCATGAGGCAGGACTTGACGGGGCAGGAAACCCAAAAGGCGGCATGATTGCGGGCCTTGCGGAAAAAGACGCGGTTATTGACTGTGTCGAAGCCGCAAGAGAGGACGGCATTTTATGTGCGGTTAACTTCAATTCTCCGAAGCAGACGGTTGTTGCGGGAGACTTCGCGGCTCTTGAGAGATTTCGTGGGAAGGCGGCCGAATTCAAAGTAAGAGCAAAGGACCTCAGCGTAAGTACGGCATTTCACAGCCCTATGATGGTTCCGGCAGCCGAAAAATTGCGCAGCTTCCTTGAAGGAAAGCAGCTGAACCGCCCGAAAGTAAAAGTTTTTGCAGATGTAACTGCCTGCGACATTATGGCGGAAAAACCGCAAAATACGGCCGATTCCGATTTTATTGCGGACATGCTTGCAAAGCAGTGCAAGAGTCCTGTCAGATGGCAGGAAATTGTTGAAAACATGATTGCCGACGGCATTGAATGTTTCGTCGAACTTGGCCCGGGAAAAACTCTTTCGGGCTTTGTGAAGAAAATAAATCCTGATGTGAAAGTCTGCAATGTTCAGGACGAGGAAAGCCTGCGGCAGACAGTTGAATTTCTGAAAAGTGAGGAAAAAACATGCTGAAAGGGAAAACAGTTGTAATTACAGGCGGCGTGAGAGGCATCGGAAAAGGAATTGCGCTTCTGTTTGCCGAAAACGGAGCGAATCTTGTAATATGCTACAGGAGCAACGATGAAGCGGCGCAGGAACTTAAGAGCGAACTTGAAAAAATTGGGAGCAGGGCGGTATTCATGAAAGGTGATGTCGCCGATTTTGCTTTTGCAAAGGAATCGATTGCCAAGGCAAAAGAAGAGTTTGGAAGTGTCGATGTACTTGTAAACAATGCCGGAATTACACGCGACAAACTGCTCCTGAAAATGTCATCGGAAGATTTTTCGGCGGTTGCGGATACAAATCTGCTTGGAAGCTTTAACTTCCTCAAAGCAGCTTCGGACGTAATGATCAGACAGCGCTTTGGCCGCATTATAAACATGTCTTCCGTGGTCGGACTTAAAGGCAATGCCGGACAGGTAAATTACAGTGCTTCAAAGGCAGGCATAGTAGGCATGACAATGTCGGCCGCGAAGGAACTCGGAAAGCGGGGTATTACGGTAAATGCAATTGCTCCGGGATTTGTTGAAACGGAAATGACAAGTGAACTGCCTGAGGATTACAAAAAAAAGATAGCTGAAAATATTGCACTCGGAAGAATGGCGCAGCCTAAAGACATTGCAAATGTTGCGCTCTTCCTTGCAAGTGATATGGCATCATATGTAACAGGCCAGGTAATTACGACAGACGGCGGCATGTCAATTTAAAGGCGGCGGCCTCGCAAAGAGACGGTATGCCGAAGATGGCGGTATGCCGGATTTAAAAAAATAAAGATAATGAAAGACAGGAAAAGATGAAAGAGATGGAAAGAAGAGTAGTTGTAACAGGTATGGGGGCAGTTACGCCGATAGGAAACTGTCTTAAGGATTTCTGGCAGGGAATCAGAGAAGGAAGAAACGGAATCGATGTAATAACCCACTTTGACCTTTCGGGCCACAAGGCGACCATGGGCGCAGAGGTTAAAAACTTTGAATATGAGGATAAGCGCGCGGCAAGAAGGCTTGACCGCATTTCGCAGATGGGAATAACGGCTGCGCTTGAAGCTGTGAATGACAGCGGTCTGCGCACCGGAGAAAATGTCGACCCTTACAGGACCGGAGTTATAGCGGCAACGGGAATCGGCGGTATCATGACAGTCGAAAGCGAAGTCAGAAAAGCTGAAGTAAAGGGACTTTCAAGAGTTTCACCGGTTCTTGTGCCTATGATTATTCCGAATCTTGTGGCAGGAAATATTGCCATTAAAACCGGAGCAAAGGGCAATGCAATGTCACTTGCAACGGCCTGCAGTTCCGGAACAAACGCAATCGGTGAGGCCGCAAGAATGATTAAACACGGCTATCTTGATACTGTAATTGCAGGAGGAGCAGAGGCAGGTTTTGCACCTGTATGCTTTGCGGGTTTTGTCAATATGACTGCAATTTCACTGAAGACAGACAGAAACAGATGCTGCATACCGTTTGACAAAGAAAGAGACGGTTTCGTGATGGGAGAAGGCGCTGCTTTTATGATCCTTGAGGAGTATGAGCACGCAAAGGCAAGAGGCGCAAAAATCTACGGCGAAATCGCAGGATACGGAGCAACGTGTGATGCTTATCATATTACTCTTCCCGAGCCGGGAGGGGAAGGCGCCGCACGTGCAATGAAGGATGCCATTGAAGATGCCGGTATTTCTCCGGCAGATATAGATTATATAAATGCGCACGGTACCGGAACACCGGCTAACGATGCAACTGAAACGCGCGCAATAAAGAAGGTTTTCGGCGAGCATACCGATGTAATGATCAGCTCGACAAAGAGCATGACAGGTCATCTTCTCGGCGCAGCGGGTGCGGTGGAGGCAATCGCGTGCATTAAGGCAATGGAGGACAGCTTTGTGCCTCCGACAATTAACCTCAGGGTACCGGATCCGGAACTGGATCTTGATTATGTGCCGAATGAGGGCAGAAACAGAGAACTTAAATATACACTTTCAGAGTCGCTCGGCTTTGGCGGACACAATGCCGTTCTGGTTTTCAAAAAAGCATAACAGGCAGTGGCGGCCGGGCAGGTTTGCAGGCTGTGTCCGTCCGGACAGGTTGTCGTTGAAAAATACGCAAAATATGGTAAAATAAACAAGGAGCGAATATGCTGTACAACAAAGAACAAATCAAGGAATTTATTCCTCACAGAGAACCTTTTCTGCTTATAGACGAGATAGTTGAGATGGAAGAAGGAAAAAGCATTACGGCAATCAAGCATGTAAGTGAGGATGAATACTACTTCAAGGGGCATTTTCCCGAGAAGAAGGTTATGCCGGGTGTACTTATTGTGGAAGCAATGGCTCAGGCGGGTGCGGTTTCAATTCTTTCGATGCCTCAGCACCGCGGAAAGCTTGCTTTCTTCGCCGGGATTAAAGAAGCAAAATTCCGCCGAATGGTAGTTCCCGGCGATGAGCTGCGGCTTGTGGTGCGCCTTGACAGGCTCAGAAGCAGAGCCGGCAGCGGCAGCGGTGAGGCATATGTGGGTGATGAACTTGCCTGCAAATGCGAATTCAGTTTTATATTGGGAAATGAAGCTGAGGGCCAAAAATAAAAAACAAAACAGAAAATAAAGAGGGCAGTTTCCGTATTGTACCGGGAATGAAGCCGGATGTTCTCCGTGCAGGTACCACGAAGCGGGTGGAGAAAAGAGGGAAGCGGAATTGGAAATCAGTAAAATCAACGAAACACTGGCAAATCTTTTTAATATGGTGGTGAAGCTTGAGGAGGAAGAACGGCAGCATTCGTCTTTTACGGATCTTTCAGTAGTTGAAATCCATACACTTGTAGCAATCGGGACGGAAAAACCAAGAACGATGACGCAGGTGGCAGGCATCCTCAATATCAGCGTCAGCACGCTTACGACTGCGGTGAACAAACTCTTGAAAAAGGGTTATGTTGAGCGCATGAGAGACAGCGAAGACAGGAGAATCGTAAAGGTTACTCTTACTGAAAAAGGGCGTGAGGCTGTTGAAGAACATGACCATTACCACAATATGGTGGTTAAGGATGCCATCTCGTTCCTCTCAAGAAAAGAGGCAGTAAGATTTGCAACCTCGGTAAACGTAATCAACGATTTTCTGCATATGCGGAATGCTGTTCCCAAAAAAGTGCGCAAAGGCGCTGTCATGGCACCGCTCAGACTCGGAGATATCACGATTCCCGTCCCTGTTTTTAACGGTGGAATGAGTATGGGCATTTCAGACGGCACTCTTGCCGGCAATGTTGCAAAATGCGGCGGAGCCGGAATTATTTCGGCTACGGATATAGGCATTCATGAAGACGATTTTGAAGAAAATCCGATTGAAGCAAACAAGCGGGCGCTCTTAAGGGAAATCGAAAAAGCAAATGAAATCGCCTCTGAAAATCCTGACCACGGGCCTGTCGGCGTGAACATTTTGTGCTCATGCGCAAATTTTGAAATCTATGTCGGGACGGCGCTTGAAGCGGGTGTCAGAATGATTGTCTCCGGAGGAGGCCTGCCTCTTTCACTTCCGGGGCTTTGCAAGGGATACGAAGGTGTCACGCTGATTCCGGTGATTGCATCGGTGCGTGCTGCCAAAGTAATTATGAAAAACTGGCGCAAAAGGTACAAAAGAATACCGGAAGCCTTTATATTTGAGGGACCTCTTGCGGGAGGACAGCTCGGCTTCAAGGAAGAGCAGCTTGAAGCGGCAAATGAAACCTTTTACAATACGATTGCGGAACTTAAGGGAGTTCTTGCGGAATCGGGGGACGGCAGCTGTGCGCTGATAGTTGCGGGCGGGATTCTGAATCGCAAAGATTGTAAAAAAGTGCTCACATGCGGTGCGGATGCGGTTCAGCTCGGAACCAGATTTGCGGTTTCGCAGGAGTCCGGAGCGCACGAAAACATCAAAAAAGCATATCTTGACTGCAGGGAAAAAAATATCACAGTTATAAAAACTCCGGTCGGCATGCCGGCGCATGTTCTGAAAAACGAAGCTATTGAAAAAATCCTTGCAGGAGAAAAAATACCTCATTCGTGTAACGAATGTCTGATTAATTGTCCCGGTGAAGAAGCGCAGTTCTGTCAGATGGAGCTTCTCAGGAAGGCGGCAAAGGGTGATATCGAAAACGGCCTTGTCTTTTGCGGTGTGAAAGCCCGCAAAATAAAAAGACAGGAGAGCGTTGAAGAAATCATGCAGAGCCTTATAAAGTAATTTGCACGGAAGGGGACATAATGCTCAGAGTATATTTCGGACGCAACAGCGTCAACAGAGAAAAATTTATATTTGAAAAAATTAAGGGTTCCGGGCGAACCCTTTTGCTCGTTCCGGACCAATTTACACTCCAGGCTGAACGTGAAGCCTTCAGATATCTTCAGGTCAGGGGCTTTGCGGATCTTGATATCATAAGCATGAACCGCCTTGGTCAAAGGATTCTTTCCGAAACGGGCGGGCATAAGCGTACAAGAATTAACAAATACGGCAGACATATGCTTGTGGCGGCGTCTGCTGCGGCTCTGGACGCGGAACTTGGAATTTACAAAGGTATGTGGAGAAAAAATTCCTTCCTGGAGCTTGCAAACGATTTTATTATAGACATGAAGCAGTACAATACAACGCCTTCCATGCTTGCCGAAATCGCAGCAGGACAGGAGGAGCACTCCCTGCTTCGCAGAAAGCTTTCCGATATTCTGAAAATCTATTCCGCGTACGAAGAACGGATAAAGGGCAAATACCTTGATTCAGAGGATTTCATCGACTTTTTTTTGCCAAAACTGGCGAAATCGGAGCTTGTTACAAAGAGCACCGTATGGATTTACGGTTATGAGTATTTTACTCCCAAAATGCTTCTCACAATCGGGGAGATCATAAAATTTACAGATGTAAATATTGTCTTAACTTCAGATGACAACTGCGCCGATGCGGACGTTTTCACGATTACGGCAAAGATGCGTCAAAGCCTTGCAAATACAGCGCAAATGGCGGGTATACCGTTTGAAGAAGAAAAAATAACGGGCACGGAATATGCCGTTTCAAAGAATTCGGATGAACTTGTGGCAATCGAGCGCCAATTGTTTTCGATACCGCCGGGGCATTACGCAGCAGAAAGAAAAGAACCGCATGTCAGACTTTTGAAGGCTCCCGACCCTTATGCGGAGGCGGAAGCGGCTGCGGCATATGTGCTTGAACTCACATCAGAAAAGGGCCTGCGGCACAAAGACATTCTGCTTATCTGTAATGACCTTGAGAGCAGGGCGTCGGGTATATGCAGGGTTTTCCGGGAATTCGGAATAGACATTTTTGTTGACAGGAAGGAGAGTATTACAAGTGCCGGAGCAGTTGTATATATTCTTACACTGCTTGAGATTTTCAGAAGGAATTTCAGAACGGAAGACCTGATGCTTCTTTTAAAAACGGGTTTTTCGGATGTAACGTTCGAGGAGACGGAAAGACTTGAAAATTATGCAATTGAATACAGAATAGATAAAAACCGCTGGAGGAAACCTTTCAGACGCGGAATTCAAAAGTATGGCGAAGAAGGAATCGCGGAGCTTGAGGAAATTCGCAGGAAAGCTGTGGGAAATCTGATTGAATTTGAGAAAGAGTACAAAAAATCAAAGACTCCGGGCCGGCTTATTGTTGCTCTTTATGATTTTCTTGTAAAAACGGCACGTGTGCCGGAAAAGCTCGAGGTTGTAATAGCTGAAAGGCAGCAAGAAGGAGACTTCGAAGAGGCTTCGAGGCAGGCACAAATCTGGGGCTGCGTTACTGATATTTTCGACCAGATAGTGGCGATTGTGGGAGATGACGAAAATCTTGCCGGGAGTACTGCGGATATATTGAGGGCAGGACTTGAGGAAGTGCAGATCGGAACGCTTCCGCCTTCACCCGATACTCTTATGCTCGGGACAATGCAAAGAACAAGGGCGGGCGAAGTCAAAGCACTCGTTGTAATCGGGGCAAACGAGGGGATTCTTCCTTCAGACAGCGACAGAGAGGGTATTTTAAGCGAAACCGAGAAAGAAAAGCTGTTGCGGCAGGAAATACAGATATGCCGGTTGCGGGAATTCAGAAGCGGCGAGGAAATACTCGGAATATATAAGCTTCTGTCAAAGCCGGAGGATTATCTGTGGATGAGCTATGCCGATACGGATGCAATGGGCGCAGAATTGAAGCCTTCAAAAATTCTGACTGCGATTGAAGATATGTTTTCGGAAAACGGCAGAAGCATTACGGAAATTTATGCTCCGGAAAAATGCATTGGATCGCAGGAAAACACATTGAAGAATCTTATAAATGTCCTTCAAAAGAGCGCCGATGCGGATTCCGTCGATGCGCGCTGGCTTGCGGCGGCAGACTGGTACAGAAGAAAGAAGCCGGAACGTTTCAAAATTGCGGCAGAAATAGCTGCCGGGGAAAAACGCAGGCTCTTTCTTGAACCGGAGCAGGCGCAAAGACTCTATTCAGAGGTGTCAGACGAAACTGTTCTCAGTCCGTCAAGGCTGGAGCGTTACAGCAGGTGTCCGTTTGATTATTTCATTCTTTTCGGGCTCAGACCGGAGGAACGCAGAGTATATGAAATTGCAGGCAGGGAAATAGGCGATATTTACCACGAATGCCTGATGCGGCTTTCGCGCAGGCTTACGAAGAAAGGCACAAAGATTACGGCACCTGATTCACCGTGGATGACGATTACACCGGATGAGTGCAGGGAAAGCATAAACGAAATTATTGACGAAATAGCGGGTAATTACAAAGAAGGTGTCCTTTCAAGCGGAAATGAAGAACTTTACAGAACAGAACGTCTCAAGGAAAACTGCATGCATATTGCAGATGCCATGATTTATCAGGTAAGGCAGGGGAAGATAAGTTCAATTCTCTGTGAAGAACCTTTCGGAAAAAGAAGTATGAGGTTTGCGCCGATAGAAGTGCCTCTTGAAAAGGGAAAGGTCCTGATTGAGGGAAAAATCGACAGAATAGATACACTCGAAAACGGAAGCGTAAAAATCATAGACTATAAATCCGGAAATGAAAAATTTGACGTTGCAGAGGTTGAGTCGGGCTGGAGACTGCAGCTGATGCTGTATCTTCAGGCAGCCCAGAGGGAGAAGAACGGTGAGTCGATTCGGAAGCCGGCGGGAGTCTTTTATTTTAAGATAACCGAGCCCGAACTTTCAAAAGAAACAATCGATGATGAAGCAATCCGTTCGGAAATCAGAAAGTGCTACAAGCTTGACGGAGTGACGGTCAACGATTTGGTAACAATCTCCGAAATTGACGTCTGGGACAAGGATTCGAATGTACTGCCGCTTTCGATAAAAGGAGACGGCACGATATATGCCCGCGGAAGGAAAGACAAGCTTCTTTCGGAGGAAGATTTTGCCGTTCTGCAAAGGAAGGTGAGGGACGTTGTCCGGCAGCTTTGCGGGGAACTTGTGTCGGGAGATATTTCGGTAAATCCGAAAAGCACAAAGAGTGCATCGGCGTGTGATTACTGTAAAAATGCGGCTGTCTGTCATGTGAAAATCAGGCAGGGAAAACTGCGGAGATAATTACGCATTCATAAGGAGGCGAAAATATTATGGACAAAAAAACAAAAATGGAAAAAACAGAAAAGAAATACGGCTGGAAGGGTGCCGACAGCAAAATGAAGAAAAAAATCATGAAGTTCTGCGACGGATATATCGATTTCCTTAATGCCGCAAAGACCGAAAGGGAGGCAGCAATTGAGATTGTGCGTATTGCGCGCGAGGCCGGATTTAAAGATATAAAAGAAGTTGAAAGCCTTGTTCCGGGAAGCAGGGTGTACAGCGTAAACAGGTCTAAATCGGTATATATGGCTGTTGTCGGTGAAGATGTACTGACGGAGGGTTTCAATCTTGTCGGGGCTCATATTGACAGCCCGCGCCTTGATTTGAAACAGAATCCGCTTTATGAAGACGGAAATATGGCTCTTTTAAAGACGCATTATTACGGTGGCATCAAAAAATATCAGTGGACAACAATTCCGCTTGCACTGCATGGAGTGGTTGCGAAGGCTGACGGAAGTGTGGCAACCGTAAATATAGGCGAAGATGAAAAGGATCCGGTTTTTCTTGTAACCGACCTTCTTCCTCATCTGTCGGCAAAACAGAATGCAAAGAAGCTTGCAGAAGGCGTACCGGCGGAGAATCTGAATATTGTAATAGGTTCGATACCTTCAGAGAGTGCGGAGGAAGAAAATATTAAATCAACAGTGCTTGAACTTCTTGCCGAGAAATACGCAATGAAGGAAGAGGATTTTAAGAGTGCGGAGCTTGAAGCCGTTCCTGCGGCAAAGGCAAGGTCACTCGGCATCGATGGCGGAATGATTGCCGGATACGGGCAGGACGACAGAGTATGCGCGTATCCGGAGCTTATGGCAATGACAGAGATGGCAAAGAAGGGTATTCCAAAGAGAACTTCGCTTGCAATCTTTGCGGACAAGGAAGAAATCGGAAGCATGGGAAATACGGGTATGTCATCGCATAATTTCGAACTTTTCCTTATGGAGCTGCTTGAGAAGAGCGGCATAGTTCATCCGTATGCGCTCCAGAGGACGCTTTCACATGCAAGAGCTCTTTCTGCGGATGTAACGGCGGCATTTGATCCGACTTATGCTGAAGTAATGGAAAAAAACAATGCTTCATGGGTTGGAAAAGGCGTAAATATCAAGAAATATACAGGAACAAGAGGAAAGTCGGGAGCTTCGGATGCAAATGCCGAATACGTGGGATTTGTAAGAGGAATTTTTGAAAAGGCCGGAATCGTTTATCAGTCATCGGAGATGGGAAAGGTTGATGAAGGCGGCGGCGGAACAATAGCATATATTCTTGCGGACAGGGGCATGGAGGTTCTTGACTGCGGAGTTCCGGTCCATTCGATGCATTCACCGTATGAGTCGGCAAGCAAGTATGATATATACATGGCATATCTTGCTTATACGGCATTTTATGAAAGTTTCTGAGAAAAAACAATATAACAATATCGTGAAGCCATTAGAACAGGCGGGGCGACGTCTATTGCAAATAGACGATGCTTCGCCTGCTGTTTTTTAAAAAATGTATTAAGGTTGGTTTTTTGGGGGGAAATATCCGCAGTTGTGAGGTAAAATAATATCCGAAAGAGGGATTTATGAGATGAAAGATGGATTGAGAGAGCAGGTTGTGACGGCCTGAATCCGGAGGGGATATTGTGTTAAGGATAGCAGTATGTAATGACGAAAAATTACAAATTGAAATACTCGAAAAGCTGCTGGCCGGATACAATTCGGTCGGAACGCTGAGTGCAAGAGTTACATCCTTTGAAAGCGGGGAGCTTCTTCTTGAGGACGTGAAACTCAAGGGCGGATATGATATTTATATCCTTGATATGATGATGTCTGCCGGAAGCGGAATCGAAACGGCGAAAGAACTCAGGGCATATAATGACCAGGGGAAAATAATTTTTCTTACGTCTTCGATGGAGAATGTTTTTGATGCATTTTCGGTAAGGCCGTCGAGGTACATTCTCAAACCGCTGAACTCGGCAAGGCTTTTGCGGGAACTGACAGCGCTCGACGATGAAATCAAAAGGGAAAAACCGCTTTGCATATCGGTGAAAACATCGCATGGTGAATGCAGGATGCTCTATTCTGAGATTTTGTACATAGATATAGAAAATCGCGCGCCAAGATACCATCTTGCAGACGGGAGGTTAATCCTCGGAGCGTCAAGACGCTGTAAATTCAGGGAAATGATTTCGGAACTTCTTGAGAAACATAATTTTATTCTTTCAAGTGTGGGAGTTGCGGTAAATCCCGAAAACGTA
This sequence comes from Clostridia bacterium, assembly GCA_024693105.1. Lineage (GTDB taxonomy): Bacteria > Bacillota > Clostridia > Peptostreptococcales > Anaerovoracaceae > JAILLO01. The sequence goes on from JAILLO010000002.1 coordinate 19,609, forward strand.
AGATCGTTCAGGCGGGATGTTATCAAACTGAAAAACGGAGAGGAGCTGATTTGCTCAAGGACCATGGTTCGTGACTTCAGGTCGGCACTTGACATTTATACGAAGAACGGGGCGTAAGCCGCATCGAAAGGATGCAGATACTGCAGGGGGAAAAAGATATGTTAAACGCATACAAGGGAATATCCTTACTCGAGACGGTTTTTCTGCGTTTTGGCTGTACTGAGTTTTCGGAGCTTCGCAGGCTGTCAGCCGAAAAGAAGATGCAGATAGCTGAAGAAATAGAAGAAAAAACAGATGAAAAGGACATAATGCTTCAGGACTACAATGAGCTGCTTCACATAATTCTGGGCGAACCGCCCGAAGAAGATGTGCAGACTGCAAGGAAGAGACTGCTTGAAGGACTCAGAGCCTGAAACGGATTGAAATGAAGAAAACCCTTGCCTGAAAAGGACAAGGGTTTTTTGGAGCTCCCGGCCGGGATCGAACCGGCGACCTGCGCGTTACGAATGCGCTGCTCTACCGACTGAGCCACGGAAGCAGAACACACAAATTTTAACATCGCGTGAAGGCAAAGTCAAGCCGCATGACAACGGATTCCGGCTGTTTTTAAAGAAGATTTTAAGATGGGACTGCAATTCTTGTATAATTGTGGAAAATATATTAGAATTAGAAAGGGTATTCGGAAGAAGATTAATTCGAGGTTAAACGTGAGAAATAACACAAATTCAAGCAAAAGAATAGTATTATATTTTGTACATTTTTTCATATTGGTCTGCTTTGTCGCCGTTGTAATTGTTATGACGAATCCGTACGAGGCAAACGACGACACCCTTGTCAAGCTTTCGTTTTTCAGTGATGTCGAAATCGACAATTCAAAGCCGGATGTTGCCGTTATCAGAGGCAGACTGGCACAGACGGTTCCGAGAAATCAGTCTGTACTTCTTTATTGCGACAAACTGAAAATAGAAATGGAAAAGAATGGTTATCCGTTTTTTGTATTTACGGCAGAAGAAGACCGAACTGTCATGAGGGGTATTCAGTTTTCTCAGTGGCTGCGGTTTTATTCTCCGGGCATTTCTTCATGGGACAATCTGACCATAAAACTGGAAAGCCAGGAGCTGACAGGCAAACCTGTTGATGTAGAGTCTTTTATTGACAACCTGTATATGGGTGACAAATACGCCCTGCTTGCAAATTCGGATTCTCCGACGCGCATGCGTATAATAAACGGTGTCGTACTTATTGTTTTAGGGCTGCTTTACGTACTTTCGATGATAATGCTGGGACTTACAAATATCCGAATGCCGCAGCGCTATCATGCATGCGGATTTCTGCTGATGTGCGCGGGAGTTTGCATACTGCTTGATTTCAAGGTTGCATCGCTTGTTTTCAAAAACGTGCTTGCTCTTGCATTTGTGGACCAGCTTATGCAGCTTGTGATGTGCGTGCTTATGCTTGTGTATTTTGCGGAATTTTTTAAAACAACTGTCCGCAGAAACATTGTGCAGGGCATGGCATATTTCTGGATGGCGGTCTCGGTTATATATTCTGTATGCAGACTGACGGGTATTGCAGATACGTTTGATTATATGTCGGTTCTTACGGCAGTTACGGCTATTATGCTTGCGGCCACGATGATTCTTCTCCTTACGGAATCAAAACCGAAAGACATGGACATATACACGCAGATGTTGCTTGTTTCGGGACTGATACTTTCCGCGGCAGGACTGCTTTCGGCACTGCCGTTCAACAAAAAATATGAAATAATGCCGCTGATATATCAGATAGGCGTTGCAGTCTTTGTAGTACTTCAATACATTATTTTCATAAACAGGGCAAGGACGACATTTGAACTGGTAAGAAAATCAGATGAGATGGAGAGGGAAATAAGGATTGCAAAAGGTCATATGCTTTCAAGCAGAATACAGCCTTATTTTATGTACAATACGCTGACTTCAATAAGCGCGCTTTGCGACAGGGATGCAGGGGAGGCGAAGGAAGCAATTCAGAATTTCGCAAGATTTCTGAGGGGAAGTATAGACTCGGTTTCACTGACGGAAATGATTCCGTTTTCACGCGAGATGGAACATGTCAAGGCATATCTTTCGCTTGAGCAGATGAGGTATGGCGAAGATTTGAAAGTTATCTACGATATTGAGGAGGAAAATTTCAGACTTCCTTCGCTTACAATTCAACCGATTGTTGAAAATGCCGTTAAGCACGGTGTGGGGAAAAAAGAATCCGGAGGTACTGTTACACTGGTTACACGGCGTGCCGGATTGAACCTTGAGATAATGGTAAGCGATGACGGCGCCGGGTTTATTATGGGACAGAATTATTCTCACGAAGGCGGCCGACAGTCGGGCATAGACAGTGTCAAGGCGCGTCTTGAAGCTATGTGCGGCGGCAAAATCAGTATCGTAAGCACACTTGGTGCAGGGACAACAGTTACAATGACCATTCCGTATGACAATGTTAAGTTAAAGTAAGAGAACGGGAATATTTGCGGAACGGGTGTGTTGCAGAAGGCATTTGTGCCTTATAAGAAAGAAGGGGAAAAATGAAAATTCTTGCGGCAGATGATGAAAAACTGGCTCTTGAGCTGCTTGTTGATTCTATAAGGAAGGCTATGCCCGATGCGGAAATCTTTGATTTCTGCAAACCGTCAGAGCTTCTTGAATTTGCGAGGGACAAGGTATGTGACGTTGCGTTTCTTGATATCGAAATGAGAGGAATGACAGGGGTTGAGCTTGCACAGAAGCTGAAGTCGTTTATGCCGCAGCTTCATATAATCTTCGTGACGGGGTATTCTTCGTTTATGGAAGAAGACCTGAACGAGCAGGGCTGCGGATATATTCCAAAACCCGCAAACGATGAATCAATCAGGCGTGCAATGGCGGATCTGGACAGAATCAAAGCACCGCAGACACCGGTCATGGTCAGGACTTTCGGCGAATTTGCCGTACTGACGGACGGAACTCCGATTGCATTTGCCGATGAAACGCAAAAGGAAATCCTTGCAAGGATTATTGACCGAAAAGGAAAGGCACTTACTTATGAAGAAATCTGTGAAAAAATATTTCCGGGCAAAAAATGCGATTTCTTTACAAAGCGCAAGGTACGCACATATATTGCGGGGCTTGAGGATTACCTTTCCTCAAAGGGTGTGAAAAATCTCTTTGTCACAAAGCACGAAGGGGTTTCGGCCAATATTGACAGACAGTCTTACATATGTGATTATTATGACTTTCTGAGTATGAAGACGTGGGCAATAAATGCATACAGAGGTATCTATATGAAGGAGTACGAATGGGCGAAATTCGATGTTGAAGAACCTCTCAAAAGTTGAATAACGGAAATAACGAATATTGATGATTACAGCATCCCAAAAGCGGGATGCTGTCGCGTTTTTTGATAAAAAAGGTATCCGCACCAAAATTGTGAGGATACCTTTGCTGGTCGGGACGACAGGATTCGAACCTGCGGCCTATTACTCCCGAAGCAATCGCGCTACCAAGCTGCGCCACGTCCCGAAGTCGTTGCCGACATTGATTAGTGTAGCAAATCCTTTTGTAATTTTCAAGGGCTTTGGATAAATTAGTTTCTTGAAAAGACTTTAACGAACAGCGCTGTGTATGGTAAAATGTTCTATATGTATGTTGCCGTAAAAGGCATTTGGCAGATTAAAAAAGGATAGTGAATTCAATGAATAAAAGAAAATACAGAAATTTATATTACGATGTAAGACCTATATCAAATCTCAAGGAGATGATAGAATCCTGCGCGGAGCTTTACGCCGACAAACCGGCCTTTAAGGTTAAGGACAGACCGGGAGGCGTTTACTGCGATATTATGTACTGGCAGCTGAAGGATGACATCGACGCGCTCGGAACGGCTTTTATCAGCCTCGGCCTGAAAGGAAAGAAGATTGCAGTTATAGGCGAAAACAGCTACACATGGGTTATTACATATCTTGCAACGGTTAACGGGACGGGCGTTATAGTTCCTCTTGACAGAGAACTTCCCGCAAAGGAAATCAGAAATCTGCTCCACAGGGCCGATGTAAATGCAATTGTCTATTCGAAGAAGCTTGAAAAGACAATCGTGGAAATTCTTCCGGAAATGGAAGGAATCAAAACAGCAATTTCAATGGCCGAAGATCATGACCCGGCATCTCTTTGCATTCCCGATCTTCTTGCAAAGGGAAGGGAACTTATGGCGGAAGGAAATAGGGAGTTTCTCGATGCCGAAATCAACAACGAGGAAATGTGCTCACTTTTGTTTACATCGGGAACAACAGGACTTGCAAAAGGTGTCATGCTTTCACACAAAAATATTACGGCAAATGTTTACAATATGTCGAAATATGTGCGTATCATCAAAAACGGCATAGGGCTTTCGGTTTTGCCGATGCATCATTCATATGAAATGACATGTCATATCTTTACGGGACTTTACCAGGGAATGGCAATAGCCATTTGCGAAGGACTTAAGTATATACAGAAGAACATGGCAGAGGTCCATGCAACCGTTATGCTCGGTGTGCCGTTAATTTTTGAGGCCATTCACAAGAAAATCTGGAAGCAGGCCGAAAATTCGGGCAAGGCTGACAAACTCAGACTTGCCATAGCACTTTCAAAGAAGTTCAAGCTTTACAACAATCAGGCACTTGTAAGGAAGATGTTCGCCGATATTCATACGATGACGGGAAACAATGTCTGGCAGTTTATCGCAGGCGGTGCGGCTATCAATCCAAAGGTTATAGAAGATTTTGAGGCAATGGGATTTCCTATGATTCAGGGTTACGGCATGACGGAGAATGCACCGATTATAGCAGTTAACCGCGACGTATGCAGCAAGAGCCGCTCGGTCGGAACTCCGATGCCGGAGACGGAAGTCAGAATTTTAAACCCGGACGCATCAGGTATGGGAGAAGTTATATGCAAAGGCCCTTCCGTAATGATCGGATACTATGACAACCCCGAAGAAACAGAAAAGGTTCTTGTCGACGGATGGCTGCACACGGGTGATTACGGGTATTTTGACGATGAAGGATATCTGTACATCACCGGAAGAAAAAAGAATGTCATAGTTACGAAGAACGGTAAAAATATCTTCCCTGAAGAAGTTGAATTCTATCTGATGGAGAACAAATATATTCTCGAAGCCCTTGTTCATGGCGTGGAGGATGAAAAAACCGGGGACACTGTGGTTAAGGCGGAAGTTTATCCTAATTTCGATCTCATCAAAGAAGAACAGGGAGACCTTGACATTGAGCAGCTCAGAAAATTCATAAAGACCACGATTGACGAGATCAACGAACAGATGCCTCTTTACAAGAGAGTAAAAAGATTCAGCATCAGAGAGACTGAATTTGAAAAAACCACCACGAGAAAGATCAAAAGGTATACAGCTGTAAACTTTGGTGGCCACAGTAAACATAAGGAGAATGAGTAATGCTTACAAACGAAGAATACAAAGCCCTTAAAGAAAAGGAAATGCGGCAGGCCGAGGAAATAATGGCAAATATTCGCGCCTGTCGTGACAAGTACATAAGATACACCGACAAACGCCCGATTACCGATGTCAGACAGATGATGTGTTCAAGCGCAGAACTTTATCCTGACAGTCCGGCTTTTTTCGCTAAAGAAAGCAAAGGCGCCCCTTACAAAAAAATAACCTATAAAGAAGCGATGGACGATATTAACGGCCTGGGCACATCCCTGCTTGAGGGCGGGCTCAAAGGCAAAAGAATTGCCGTTATAGGAGAAAATTCATATCGCTGGGCGATTTCGTACCTTGCAGTCATATGCGGAGTCGGTATTGTCGTTCCGCTTGACAAGGAACTCAGCAAAGATTCGCTGAAGGAGCTTATTACAGAGGCAGAGGTTTCCTGCGTTATATTCAGCGGCAAATACGCCGACATTTTCACGGAGATGAAGGAAAGCGGAGAAACGCAGCTTCAGGTTCTCGTAAATATGAATCTCGCTTCGAGTGAAAAGGGTGTGCTTGCACTGGATGAGCTTATATACGCAGGCAAGCAGCTTATATGCAAAGGCGAAACCGCATATCTTGATGCCCGGATTATGAGAGATGAGATGAGCGTTCTTCTTTTTACTTCCGGAACAACGGGATCCTCAAAGGGTGTAATGCTTTCACACGGAAATATCGTGGAAGACCTGATGGCGGCACCGACAGGATATGAAGTAAAAACAAGTGATGTTTTCTTCTCTGTTCTTCCGCTTCATCATACATACGAATGCACCTGCGGCTTCCTTATGCCGCTTTATTCGGGAGCCTCAATCGCATATTGCGAGGGCCTCAAATATATAGTTAAAAATCTTCAGGAAGCAAAACCTACCATCTTCCTCGGAGTTCCTGCCATTTTCGAAAATCTCTACAAAAAGATATGGCAGAACGCAAGGAAGCAGGGCAAAGATGAGAAACTCAAAAAAGCCATAAAAATCAACAATACGCTTAAGAAAATCGGCATTGATATGGGCTCTGTATTTTTCAAGGATATCAGGGCGCTTTTCGGCGGAAGAATGCGGTCGGTTATTTCGGGCGGCGCAGCTATCAATCCGGAAGTTCTGAACGGAATACGCGATTTCGGCATCAATGCGCTTCAGGGATACGGCCTGACAGAATGCGCACCGATGGGAGCACTGAATCCGGATACGGCTCCGAGAGCAAATTCGGTCGGCAGGGCTTTTCCGGGCTTTGATGCAAGAATAGACAGCCCGAATGAAGAAGGCATCGGAGAAATCTGTCTTAAAGGCGGCAATGTTATGCTTGGTTATTACAAAAATCCGGAAGCAACAGCAGAAGTCATTAAAGACGGATGGTTTTACACCGGAGATCTCGGATATATGGACAGCGAAGGCTTTATCTACATTACCGGAAGAAAGAAGAATGTTATAATTACAAAGAACGGTAAAAATGTATATCCGGAAGAACTTGAATACTACCTCGGAAATATACCATACGTTGCCGAATCCATGGTATTTTCGACTGACAGTGAAGACGGTGAAGATACAACAATTGTCGCATCCGTTTATCCCGATATGGAAGAGGTCAGAGAAAAGCTTGGAGGGTCATGTACTGACGATATGATTTTTAAACTTCTGTGGAGCGAAGTTGACAAAGTTAATGCAAACCAGCCGTTCTTCAAAAAAATAAAGAAGCTGATCGTCAGAAAGGAAGCTTTCGAAAAGAATACTTCAAACAAGATTATCAGATTTGCGGAAGGAAACAAGAGATGAACAGAAGATATCCTTCAATCGAAGTAAATCTTACAAAAATCAGATATAACATGGAGCAGATAGTCGGGCGCTGCAAGGAGGCCGGAATAAGCGTTGCCGGTGTCATCAAAGGCGCAAACGGTATTCCCGAAATCGCAGGCGAGTTTGCCGCTGCCGGCTGCGCATTTATTGCAAGCTCAAGGCTTGAACAACTCGAAAATCTTGGAAACGAGGCAAAAGACTGCCCCAAAATGCTTATAAGAATTCCGATGAAAAGCGAGGCGGATGATGTTGTTGCGCTTACGCAGATCAGCCTTAACAGTGATGTTGAAGTGCTTTATGCACTTGATGCTGCTGCGGGAAGAGCCGGAAAATCTCATAAAGTAATTCTGATGGCAGATCTCGGAGACCTCAGAGAAGGTTTCTGGTATCTTGAGGAACTGGTTGCTGCAGCAATGGAAGTGGAAAATAAAATGCCCAATCTCGAACTTGCGGGAATCGGGACAAATCTCGGTTGCTACGGATCAATTGAGCCCACGCAGGAAAAGATGGAAGAACTTATCAAGAAGGCCGAGATTGTGGAGCAGTATATCGGAAGAAGGCTTGAATACATTTCGGGCGGTGCAACGACATCGCTTATGAGAGTCTTTGACGGCAATATGCCGGAGAGAATAAATCTTCTGCGAATAGGTGAGGGCGTGCTTAATGCTTATGACCTCCCGGAGCTTTGGAAGTACGATTGCAGTTTCCTTTATCAGGATGCTTTTACTCTGAAGGCGGAAGTTATTGAAATGAAAGAAAAGCCGTCATATCCGCAGGGGAAAATCGGGTTTGATGCATTTGGAAATACACCCGAATATGAAGACAGGGGATTTAGAAAGCGTGCACTTGCGGGAGTCGGGAAACTGGATTTCGGAGACCCGGACAACCTCATTCCAAGACTTCCGGGAGCGGAAATTCTGGGTGCTTCAAGTGACCATCTGATTCTTGATGTGCAGGAGTGTCCGATTACACTTCGAATCGGTGCGGTTCTTGAATTTGACGTCAGATATCCTTCAATGCTTTTTGCGACGGCTTCAGCCGGAATAAGAATAGAATGTGTCAGGGAAGATTTGCCACCGCTTGACGCGGCTGATGAAGTTTGCGGTAATTATACAGACTGTGGCACGGGAGAAACTTCGTGCTCTTCATGCGGTTCGTGCAATTCATGCGCTTCATGTGCCGAATGTGCGTCACATGTCGACAAATGTTGACATTTGAACATTGACGAAGTATAATATTCAGATACGGCGTAAGTCGAAAGGAGATTATGAATATGGCGGAAGAAATTCTCTTAACCCAGGAGGGGTATGACAAAATAGTTGCAGAGCACGAAGAACTGGTTTCAGTAAGAAGAAAAGAAGTTTCAGAAAGGCTGAAGGAAGCTATTTCTTACGGAGACCTTTCCGAAAATGCTGAATATGACGCTGCAAAGAATGAGCAGGCAGAGCTTGAAGAGCGTATTCACAAGCTTGAAACAATGATCAGAAAAGCAAAGATCATTAAGGAAGAAGATGCGCCAAGGGATCAGGTCAGCATTGGTATGTGTGTCAAGGTAAAAGATACGGAAACAGGTGACGAGGAAGAATTTGTTATCGTAGGCTCAACAGAGGCCGACCCGTTTGAGGGCCGTATATCCAACGAATCAAGTGTCGGTGCGGCGCTTCTTGGGAAAAAGAAGGGTGAGGTCGTTGAAGTTGCTGTGCCTGACGGAATCATCAATTACGAGATTCTTGACATCGTCAGAAACAAGTAGATCCGGGCAGACTATAGAATATTTCGATGTCACCATCGCAGGCAGAAATGCCCGGTGTGGTGGCATTGTTTTTTGCATGCAGCCGGGCTCTGCCCGGTTTAAATAAAACAAAACTGAAAGAAAACGAGGTAAAAAAATGAGTACAGAAGACAGAAAGAATGTCAACCCTGAAGCTTCAGAAGTAGAAGAAGTTACAGAAGAACAGCTCAACGAGCAGCGTCAGATCAGACGTGAAAAACTTAAGAAACTTCAAGCTATGGGCAGAAATCCATTTCTCAACGAAAGATGGGATATCAACGCCTATAGCGAAGATATCAAAGCCAAATTCGAGGAAATGGAAGGCAAACCTGTCTCCGTTGCCGGCCGTCTGATGGCTTTCCGCCACATGGGCAAGGCATCATTTGTAGATATTCAGGACACAAAAGGACGCATTCAGCTTCATGTAAAGCAGGATGTTCTGACTCCGGAAGAATATGAAATTTTCCTGAGTTACGACATCGGTGATATTCTTGGAATTGAAGGTACGGTATTTAAGACACGCCGCGGCGAAGTTTCAATTGAAGTTACGCGCGTTGTTCTTTTATGCAAGTCACTTCAGGTTCTTCCTGACAAGTGGTCGGGACTTAAGGATATTGATCAGAGATACCGCCAGAGATATGTTGACCTTATTATAAATCCTGAAGTAAAAAATACATTTATCAAGAGAACGGCAATCGTTCATGAAATAAAGAGAGTTCTTGAAGAGGAATTCGGATATCTTGAGGTTGATACTCCTATTCTCGGCATCATTGCAGGCGGCGGAAATGCAAGACCTTTTGAAACTCATCACAACACGCTTGATATCGACATGAAAATGCGTATCGCAAACGAACTTTATCTGAAGAGACTTGTAGTAGGCGGTCTCGACAGAGTTTATGAGATGGGCAAGATGTTCAGAAACGAAGGTATGGACAGAAACCACAATCCTGAGTTTACTTCAATGGAATGCTATGCGGCATATACTGATGAAGACTTTGTAATGCATGTAACTGAAGAAGTCGTTTCTCAGGCTGCACTCAAGGCTACAGGTTCCATGAAGATTACTTATCAGGGAAAGGAATTCGACCTTACACCTCCATGGAAGAGACTTGATATGACTGATGCGGTTAAGGAAATTACAGGCGTTGATTTCCACAAAATCGATGATGATGAAGAGTGCCGCAAGGCAGCTCTTGCATATATGAAGGACCATGAGTCGGCACTTACCGAAAAGGAAGTAAACGGCTGGACCCGCGGAAAGATTATTGCTGAATTCTTTGAAGAATACTGCGAAGACGTTCCGGGATATCTTGACGGACCTATTTTCGTATGCGGCCATCCTGTTGAGATTTCTCCGCTTGCAAAGAGAGATCCTAAGGATCCGCGAATTACCCGCAGATTTGAAGCATATGTAAACTGCTGGGAAATCGCAAACGGTTTCTCCGAGCTGAATGACGCAATCGACCAGTACGCTCGTTTTATGGAGCAGCAGCATCAGCTTGACTGCGGTATCGATGATGAGGCACATCCTATGGACCTTGACTTTGTCAATGCCCTTGAGGTAGGTCTTCCGCCTACCGGTGGCCTTGGAATCGGTATTGACCGTGTAATCATGCTTATAACAGATGCTCCGAGCATAAGGGATATCATCTTCTTCCCTACGATGAAACCGGAAAAGTAGCAGGCTTTAAAAATCCTTTGACTTTTCAAAAAATCAAGTGATATAATAAGCATCGCTGAGTAGCAAAAAGCGTAAGTCCAAACGGGCTTGCGCTTTTTTATTTTTTGTCGAAAAATCCTTCCGGTTGCGGCAACCGGCCAATCGGACAGGCTTTAAGCATTAAAATATTGTTCGGTGAAAGACTCTTAAAATTGGCGTGGTATATTGAATGAAACGGGAAAATAACATATTATGAAAGTATGGATACTTTGATTGAGGGGGAGGAAATGTTATGAGCACACTGGTAATATATTTCAGCGCCGAGGGTACTACGGCGAAAATAGCAAAGGAGTTTGCACAAAAGAAAGGCGCAGATACTTTTGAAATCGTTCCCGAAGTTCCGTACACTTCATCGGACATTAAGTGGATGAATCCTATCGCAAGATGTAATCGTGAGCAGATGGGTGGAAAGGACGTCCCGGTATCGGGAAAAATCGAAAACTTTGAGGAATATGATACTGTATACCTGGGCTTTCCAATCTGGTATGGTCAGGCACCGAGAGTAGTTCATACTTTCTGCAAAGGATACGACTGGACAGGGAAAAAGGTTTATATTTTCGCAACCTCAGGAGGAAGCGGAATCGGGAAGACGGCGGAAAAACTTGCTCCATCCATGGGAGGAATAATGCCGGCAGGCGCAAAAAGAATAAAGACAGCAGAAGAAATCGAAACTGAAATCTGATGCGGCAGGCATCCGTTTTGTGAGGATAAATCACGGAAAAATTCAGGCATTAAATTACAAAGTATTAAAAGTACGGACGACAAGGACGATGGAGAAAAAATCAGAAAGACAAAAGGAAAGACAAGCGCCGGAGCAAACGCCAAAACAGGCAGCAAGGCCTTATGATATACACTGCCCGTCATGCGGCGCTCCGGCATATTATGATATCAGGTCGCATGTGTATAAATGCAGATATTGCGGCATGAAAGTCGGAATAGACAAGGCAATAAAAAACCATAAGGGATTTCGTGCAATTCAGAAAAACAAAATGAAAGAGTCCCTTAAGAATTTTGAACTGCAGAGGGGTGCATGTACCGGATGCGGCGCAGAGGTCGTATTTGACAAAAGCAATGCTGTTGCAAACTGTGCGTTTTGCGGAAGATCCCTTGTGAGAAGGGAATTTGCAAACGCAGATGATATTCCCGAACTTGTGATTCCGTTTGCCATTACAAAGGAAGAAGCTGCAAAACTTCTTACAGAATGGTGCGGCAGGCACAGAGGAAAAGAAGAAGCAAAGGCAGTTCTCGAAAAGACAGCAGATATTAAGGGCTGCTATCTTCCCTATGAACTTGTGCGCGGACCTGTGGGATGCAGTGTCAGACGTATTGACGGCGGGCAGAAGTATGAATGCGGAGGATTTATTGACGAGGTCTTTGTAAACTGCTCGGCAGGTCTTGACAACCGACTGCTTGACGGGATGGAACCGTACAATCTTGACGAGCTTACAGAATTTGACTTCGCATACATTGCAGGGCATCAGGTCAAGGTATCTGATATAACAGGCGATGAGCTTACCGGACGTATTAATGTGGAAGTCAGGGATGATTATGAAACTGTCATCCAAAAGACTCTTGAAGCAAAGGCTGTAGACATCAATGTTGATTCTTCGGAGATTGTCCGTATGCCGGTTCTTTTGCCTGTATACTATCTTGCATTTGACGGTTATATGGCGGCCGTTAACGGCCAGACGGGAAAAGTCAGCGTGCGTGCGATAAAGGATTCGCATCATTACATACTTCCGTGGTGGCTCAAGGCACTGCTGTGGACAGGCGTTTCAATCGCTGTTATTACAACGGTAATGAGGTTGCTTGGCGGTGGTGAAGACTTGATGACGGTGGCAGCCTGCCTGTCAGCATTCCTGCTGATAGTCCTGCTTGTAGCATACAGTCAGAATATGGTCAAAGAATTCAGAGTAGATGCCAGCCGCAAAATTTTCACTTCAAAGGGAGGCCCTTATGTGAGAAAAGACGGCGTACTGAGGCAGAATACCGAAGAAATTGTAAAGCCACAGACAAAGCCTTTGTTTTTCATGAATATAGACGGAAAGCGTGAGGCCGTTGAACTAAAGTTTACAACTGTATACAGACTTGTCAGAATGCTTGCGGCTGCGGTGATCGTAAATTTCTTTCCGGTTATTATTGCTCTTTGCATAAACGGATTTGATTTTGCAAAGCTTTATCTGCCGGGCGCAGTAATCTGGTTTTGCATAACGGTGCCTTTGACTCCGGTGGTTTTGATTAAGTTTGGCAGAATCGATCTCTACGACAATCCATGGATTTACAAGATAGATGAAGAGGGAAAGAAAAAGCGCTACAAAAAGCCGTTTAAGATCGGTTACAGCGCGGGTGATATTGTAAAGACAACCTTGAAGATTCTTTTCAAGCCACCCGGATCCATAGCCGTCTGGTTTGGAATCCTGTGCTTTGGAATGACGATATATATGACAGCGTTCGGAAGTTTCTAAGAGGCGCCAGCCGGTCGGTTTGCGAAAAAAAAGAAGATGCGGGAAAGGAAAAAAGATGGAATCATATAAACATACAGTACAGTATTACGAAACGGACAAAATGGGGATTACCCACCATTCAAATTACATCAGGTGGATGGAGGAGGCCAGAGTTGATTTTCTCCAAAAAATAGGCTGGGACTACGCAAAACTTGAGAATGAAGGTATTATCTCACCTGTTCTTGAAGTATCGTGCAAGTATCGAAAAAGTACGACTTTTTCGGATGATGTTGTAATTACGGTAAGAATAAAAGAATACAAAGGAGTCAGGTTTGTTTTTTCATATGAGATGAAGGATTCTGACGGCAACATTGTTGCGGAGGCAGAGTCGTTTCACTGTTTCCTGAATTCCGACGGCAAACCGGTACGTCCCGCAAAAGATTTTCCGGAGTTCCACAATACGCTTATAAAGTATATTTCCGATAATGACTGAGATTAAGGCTCGGCATATGTCCGGCATCCGAATCATGGGTGCCGGATTTTTTATGTGCAGGAGGTGTTCCCATAAAAAAACATTGACAAATACTGCGGGGGAGTATATAACAAAATACGGGTGGGGAGTATATTGACCGGCAGGCCCGGTAATTATATCAGAAATGTACCCATAGAAAGTTAAGAGGAAACAGTATGCAGGAAATTCAGGGAAATAAAAAAACAATGCGAAGCATCCACCAGAAAAAGGCACTGATGAACAGATTAAAACGTCTTGAAGGCCAAATCCGGGGGATTGAGAAAATGGTCGAGGAAGACGCCTATTGTAATGATATACTGCAGCAATCCATGGCGGCAGGTTCGGCCATTGACGGCTTTAATCAGGAATTACTGGGTTTTCATATGAAAGGCTGTGTAACCGAGGGAATTAAAAACGGCGATGAAGAAATTGTGGATGAACTTCTCAAAACGATGAGAAAACTGATGAAATAGATTAAATGACCCGAAAGGAGGTGCGTTTTGAGATGAAACAGTATATTGTAACGGGTATGTCATGTGCCGCATGCCAGGCCCGAGTTGAAAAGGCGGTTGCAGCCCTTCCGGCTGTAAAGTCTGTCAGTGTGTCACTTCTGACAAACTCTATGGGAGTAGAAGGTGATGCAAGCGAAAAAGATGTTATAGCAGCTGTTGAAGCGGCAGGTTACGGCGCAAAAGTCAAGGACGGTCCGGGCACAGGTGAAAGCACAGCCATGTCCGCTTCCGAAAAACTGGCGGCAGAGGAGGAAGCTCTTAAAGACCACGAGACCCCAAAACTGGTCCGCAGACTTGAACTTTCAGTCGGATTTCTTGTGGTGCTTATGTACATTACAATGGGCAGTCATATGCTTGGCTGGCCGGTTCCGGCGTTTCTATCGGGTAATTACATGGGACTTGCCCTGACACAGATGCTGATTGCGATAATCGTAATGTTTATAAATCGTGCATTTTTTACTTCGGGGTTTAGGACGCTTTTTCATGCAAGTCCGAATATGGACACACTTGTTGCGCTCGGTTCGACAGTATCGTTTGGCTGGTCGCTTTATGTTTTTTACAAGATTACATATATGATTTCATGCGGTCAGGCACTGCAGGCTGTGGCAGAG
>JAILLO010000003.1 GCA_024693105.1 Clostridia bacterium
ACTTCCGCTCGATTATTACATGGGACAGATCGCATATGTGGCACAGGATAATTATCTGTTTGATATGTCAGTCAGAGAAAACATAAGGCTCGGCAATCCCGCAGCAAGTGATGAGGATGTCATAAATGCGGCAAAGGCAACCGGTTGCCATGATTTTATCATGGGTCTTGAAAACGGATATGATACTGAGGCAGGCGGAGCGGGAGGACATCTTTCCGGAGGCGAACGTCAGAGAATATGCATAGCAAGGGCAATGCTCAAGGATGCACCTGTAGTAATAATGGACGAAGCAACTGCTTATACCGACCCGGAAAACGAAGCTCTTGTTCAGGAAAGTGTTGCAAAGCTGGTAAAGGGAAGGACACTTATAGTTATAGCACACAGGCTTTCAACCATCGAAGACGCTGACAGAATCTTTGTAATTAACGAAGGAAATGTTGAGGCCGCAGGTACACATAAGGAGCTGCTCGCAAGCTGCGGGCTTTACAGAAATATGTGGAATGCACACTCTGCCGTAAAGGATGACAGCGGTGAGGCGGCAGAGCCTGTAACTGAAAGGGAGGTTGCATATGCTTAAGATGCTGAAAAAGTTCTTCGAATTCTGTAATGAGAAGAACAGAAAAAAGTTTTACGGGGCTGTGGCACTTGGCGTGCTTGATGCGCTGTTCGGGGCAATGAGAATACCGGCAGCATTCTTTGCAATATCCGCAGTCCTTGAGAATAATATTAATGCTAATACATTTATTACAGTTATGGGTTTTATGGCTGTAAGTACTGTGGGAAAGATGACGGTAAACCGTTTTTCGCATATGAAGCAGACGGAGGGCGGCTTTGATACATGTGCCAATAAACGTATAGAAATCGGTGAACATCTAAGGTATCTTCCTATGGGATATTTTAACGATACGAGTCTCGGACATATAACATCTGTTACGACAAACACTCTGGAGCAGATGAGCGATATAGCAACCAGGGCAATTATGATGGTGCTTCAGGGCAGCATAACAACACTTGTCATAGCGATAGGAATCTTTGCTTTTGATGTCAGAATCGGACTTATATCACTTGCGGGTATATTGATTTTTCTTCTTGTAAATACTGTAACCAATCGCAAAATTGTAAAGGTCGCAGACGAAAAGCTTGAAGCCGACAAGGAAATGGTCGGTGTAATTCTTGAATATATTCAGGGAATTGCGGAAATAAGAAATTATAATATTTTTTCGCAGAACAGCTCAAGAGTTGCAAAGAGCGTTGAAAGAAAAAAGAACGCAGATATAAAGGCGGAGATAACGGCAATTCCCGCGGTGGGATTTCAGATGCTTGTTTCAAAGCTTGCAGGCGTTGTAATTGCCGGCGCGTCATTATATTTCTACTTTAACGGCACAATGCAGCTTGAATATCTTATAACAATGCTTCTTTGTTCGTTTATGGTGTTTGAGGCACTGGATTCGGCGGGAATTTACACGGCACTGCTGAAGGTTATAGGAAAAGGCGTTGATCTTGTAGAAGAAATTCTCAGTATAGAGCAGATGGATATAAACGGTGAAGATATTCATCCGGCAAACCGCGATATTCATCTTGAACATGTAAGCTTTGCATACGGAAGCAGGAAGATTATCGATGATGTAACGCTTGATATAAAGGAAAAGACCACAACAGCAATAGTTGGTCCGTCCGGAGGAGGAAAGACAACAATTACATCCCTGATAGCAAGATTCTGGGATGTGCAGGAGGGAGTGGTTACCCTCGGAGGAAAAGATGTAAGGGATTACAGTTTTGATTCCCTGATGGAGAATTTCAGTTTTGTTTTTCAGAGAGTTTATCTGTTTGAAGATACTATCGCCAACAATATCAGGTTCGGAAGACCGGAAGCTTCGATGGATCAGGTGATTGCCGCGGCAAAGAAGGCATGCTGCCACGAATTTATCAAAGCGCTCCCTGATGGCTACGATACTGTTGTGGGTGAGGGCGGAGCCACGCTTTCGGGCGGAGAAAAGCAGAGAATAGCAATAGCGAGAGCCATTATGAAGAATGCGCCGATTATTATTCTTGATGAGGCTACCGCAAATGTGGATCCGGAAAATGAAAAGGAGCTTACCGAGGCAATACAGAATCTTACTAAGGAAAAAACGATAATTATGATAGCACATCGCCTGAAAACAGTCAGAAATGCGGACAGGATTGTCGTAATCGACAAGGGCAGAATCGTTCAGCAGGGCAGGCATGAGGAGCTTATGAACGAGGAAGGCATTTACAGGAATTTTGTTTCGGGAAGAAAGAAAGCCGTAAGCTGGAAAATAGCCTGAAACCTTTCGTGCAAAATTCAAGAAATTAACCGGAAGTTCTGTTTTTATAAAATATATGGTATTATTAAACATATAGAAGCAAAGCATACTTCTGTTAAATATAAAAGGTTTTTGTGTATGTGAGGTCGAAGTGCAATGTCAGACAGCAAAAAAACGCTTGAAAAAAAGGCAAATACGAAAAACGGTATTCTTCGCCTCATATTTTTTGTCATTGCAATCTTCCTTGAAATAGGAGTGCTGACCGGAGTTTTTCTGACCGGACTGAACCACAATACCGAGATTATTACGGTAAGCGGCAGGATTATGGCATTTCTTATAGCTCTTGCGATTTACAGTCAGAATAAAACCGCTTCCATAAGGATGCCATGGATTGTACTGATCCTTGTTTTTCCTGCTGTGGGAATTTCTCTGTACATAATGATCGGTTTATCGGGTTCGATTAAAAGAATGAGAAACCGCTTTGACAAAATGCACAACCTTTTGCTGCCTTATCTTGTTCAGGATGAAGAAGTTGCGAAAAATTTGCAGGACTGCGAACCGTCCTGCACGGGAGTAAGCTGTTATATAAAAAAAGAAAGCGGATATCCGCTTTATGAAAACACCGGTGTCGTTTATTATCCCGATGCGGCCGAAGCGCTTGAGGCACAAAAGCAGGCTATGCGGGAGGCAGAGTCGTTTATTTTCATGGAGTATTATGCCATAGAAGATGCAGAATGCTGGGAAGAAATAGAGGATATTCTGACGGAAAAGGTAAAGGCAGGTGTCGAAGTCAGAGTCTTTTACGATGATTTTGGAAGTATAGGGTTTATCAATACCGATTTTGCGCGAAAGCTTGAGAAAAAGGGCATTAACTGCTGCGTATTCAATCCGATGATTCCTCTTTTGAATTTATTCCTGAATAACCGCGATCACAGAAAAATGACAATTATTGACGGAAAAACAGGCTTCACGGGTGGATACAATATTGCAAACGAGTATTTTAATATTACTTCACCGTACGGCTACTGGAAGGATACGGGCGTGCGGCTGACAGGAGACGTTGTCATGTCAATGACGGCATCCTTTCTTGAAATGTGGAACGCGGCAAGGACCAGAAAAAAAGGAGATTCTCAATTTGAATCGTATCTTTTCTCAAGGCCGGCAGAGCATAAGGAAAAGGGATTTGTGCAGTTCTATGCAGACAATCCGATGGACAAAAAACCTGTGGGCGAAGATGTATATCTTAACCTTATATGCCGGGCAAAGGAATATCTTTATATAATTACGCCATATCTGATTATTACCGATGAAATGAGCCGTATGCTGGGGCTTGCAGCAAAACGCGGTGTTGATGTGCGAATTGTTACTCCGGGAATTCCGGACAAAAAGATTATTTACCGGCTGACGCGTTCTTATTATAACCGTCTTGCACGTGACGGTGTGCGTATCTTTGAATATTCGCCGGGCTTTTGTCATGCCAAAATGTGCGTTTCTGACGATACAGTCGCAACCTGCGGCACGATTAATATGGACTACAGAAGCCTTTATCATCATTTTGAAGACGGCTGCCTTATGATAGGCTGTGATGCCGTGACAAGGATAAGGGAAGACTTTGAGAACATATTCCCGCAGTGCAGAGAGGTTACGGAAAAATTCGCTTCGGGAAGAACTCCGATGCTTCGTTTCGGACAGCTGGTGCTGCGTCTTTTCGCACCGCTGATGTAAAAATAACAGAGTTGAATACGGCTTCGTTTTTCGGCATAAATGCCTCTAAGCGGAGCCGTGTTTTTTTGTGGAAGGAATTGGTGGCGGCAGGCAAAAGATATTTGAAATTATAATATGGGAATCATTCTCAAATCTGTTGACAAAACACCTACCGGTGATATAATTGAGAACGGTTCTCATATTTGCACAAGGGGGTTGTTTTATTCATGGATTCAAAACAAAAGTATAAGACAAAACAGCGCGAAATAATGCTTGAATATCTGAAGTCGGTTCAGGGCGTTCATTTTACCGCGCGCGATGTATGCGATTATTTCAGGGAACGCGGCGATGCAATAGGGCAGTCCACAGTTTACCGCCGTCTTGAGAGCCTTGTCGATGAGGGAATTATCAACAAGTATATTGTTGACGGAAGCAGCCCGGCATGCTTTGAATATGTCGGAGAGGAAAAGCATGCGGATTCAGTTTCCTGTGTGCATTTCAAATGCGAAAAATGCGGAAAGGTGATACATCTCAGCTGCAGTGAAATCGAGGAATTACAGGCACATCTGCTTTCGGAGCACCGGTTTAAGCTCAATCCGGTCAGGACTGTTTTTTATGGCTTGTGTGAAGACTGCCTGTAGGAATATCTGACGGTTATATATTTGGATTTAGGGATTTAGGAATTTAGGAATTTAGGAAAGAGGAGAAGCGGCAATGAGAAAAGCGCGTGTCAGTGATTTAATAAGAATATCAGCATGTGTAATGAGCGTTCTGGTGGTTGTCATAATGCTGTTTTCTGTCTTATACATAGCCTCAGAAGCAGATCATGACTGTATGGGTGAAAATTGTCCGATATGCGCAAATCTGGCACAGTTTGAAAATATAATTCATCAGGCGGGCGATGATATATCATTGCAGGCCGCTGCGGGCACGGTTATAATAATCGGCTTTGTTCCGGCGATTATTTTGTTTTCGGAGTTCCATACGGATACGCCCGTTTCAAGAAAGGTACGTCTGAACGATTAATAATTACCGAAAGATGTTATTTATATATGTATATGTATATGCCTTGGCATTTTGTGCATTTTATTTATGATTATTATTCGTTCGAAATTAAAAACTTCGAATTTGTATAACGGAGGTTTTATTATGAAAAAAATATTTGCGGTTTTTATTGCCGCAGTTCTTGCAGCAGGCTGTCTTGCAGGCTGTGGTTCCGATAAAGGACAAAATGAGCCCGCTGAGGACAAGCTTCAGATTGTTACAACAATTTTCCCGGAATATGACTGGGTAATGAACATCCTCGGAGACAATCCGGCAGGCGCCGAAGTAAGCATGCTTCTTGATAACGGTGTCGACCTTCACAGCTATCAGCCGACTGCCGAAGATATTATGAAAATATCCGAATGCGATATGTTTGTTTATGTCGGAGGAGAATCCGATGAGTGGGTGGAAGACGCACTTGAGGAAGTTTCAAACAAGGATATGGTTGTTGTAAATCTGATGGAAGTGCTCGGCGATTCGGTTAAGGAAGAAGAAGTTGTCGAGGGAATGCAGGAGAGCGAACATCATCATGACCACGACGGTGATGAGGATCATGACGAAGACGCAAATCATGATGAGGAACATGATGCAGATGCAGATCACAACGATGATGCGGATGAACATGAACACGAAGAGGGCGAAACAGAATACGATGAGCATGTATGGCTTTCTCTTAAAAACGCAGCTGCTGTTGTTCAGCATATTTCCGATGCGCTTCAGACAATCGACACTGCCAATGCAGACGTTTACAAAAATAACACTTCAGAATATATTTCAAAGCTCGAAAATCTTGACAAAGAATACACGGATGCGGTTAATTCCGCTTCATGCCATACACTGCTGTTCGGAGACCGTTTTCCGTTCAGATATATGGTTGACGATTACGGACTTGATTATTATGCCGCATTTGTCGGCTGCTCCGCAGAGACCGAAGCAAGCTTTGAAACAATTACATTCCTTTCAAAGAAGGCAGATGAGCTTTCACTCGGTGCTGTTATGACTATTGAAGGAAAGGATCACAGCATTGCGGAGACAATTATAAAGAACACGCAGTCAAAGGATATGAAGATACTGACGCTTGACTCAATGCAGTCGACAACGGCAGAGGATGTTCAAAACGGTACTGAATATCTTGCAATTATGGAGAAGAATCTGGCTGCATTAAAAGAAGCACTTAATTAGGAGGAAATTTATGGCGTTACTTACCGTTCAGAATCTGTCACTCGGTTACGATTCCCATGCAATTGCAGAGAATCTCAGTTTCACTGTGAACAGCGGAGATTATCTTTGTATTGTGGGAGAAAACGGTTCCGGCAAAACTACATTAATGAAAACACTGCTGAATCTTCAGGAGCCGCTGGACGGGCAGATTCTGACAGGTGAGGGCCTGAAGAAAAACGAGATAGGATATCTTCCTCAGCAGACGATTGTTCAGAAGGATTTCCCTGCTTCGGTCAGAGAAATCGTCCTTTCCGGTTGTCAGGGACGTTGCGGAATGAGACCGTTTTACAACAAAGCAGAAAAGAAGCTTGCCGAAGAAAACATGGAAAAGATGGGCATATCCGGGCTGCGGGAACGCTGCTACCGCGAACTTTCGGGCGGCCAGCAGCAGAGGGTTCTTCTTGCAAGAGCTCTTTGCGCAACCGGAAAAATCCTTCTTCTTGACGAACCGGTATCGGGACTTGACCCAAAAGTAACTGCCGAGATGTATGCCCTTATTGAAGGACTGAACAGAGGAGGTATCACGATAATTATGATATCTCACGATATTGAGGCGGCAGTTCGTTATGCAAGCCACATTCTTCACATTGGAGATGCGCTGTTTTTCGGCACAAAAGATGAATATCTGCAAAGCACAGCAGGCAGACTCTTTCTGATGCAGCAGAAGGGCGGTGAGGCATAATGCTTGAAAAACTCGGACTGTATATGCAGTATCCTTTCGTACAGTATGCGTTAATAGTCGGAGTGCTTATAGCGCTTTGCTCCTCGCTTCTTGGCGTGACACTCGTCCTGAAACGGTTTTCATTTATAGGAGACGGGCTTTCGCATGTGGCATTCGGAGGCATGGCTGTTGCGGCTGTTTTAAATATGACAAACGAGATGCTTTTGATGATGCCGGTTACAATAATCAGCGCTATTCTGCTTCTGAGAACAGGTCAAAATGCGAAAATCAAGGGTGATGCCGCCATTGCGATGATTTCTGTGGGCGCACTGGCATTCGGTTATCTCCTTATGAATATTTTTTCGACATCTTCGAATCTGTCAGGTGATGTATGCACAACACTGTTCGGATCGACCTCGATACTTACACTGACAGAAAAAGAAGTATGGCTTTCGATAATAATGTCGCTTGCTGTAGTAATTATATTTATTTTCTTTTACAACAAAATTTTTGCCGTTACATTTGACGAGGATTTTTCGAAAGCTGCGGGAACGAATGCGAACAGCTATAATCTTCTTATAGCTGTAGTTATCGCTGTAATTATCGTTCTTGCAATGAATCTCGTGGGATCGCTGCTGATTTCGGCTCTTGTAATTTTTCCGGCACTTTCGGCAATGCGGCTGTTTCGGAGCTTCAGGGCAGTTACGGTTTGCTCTGCCGTATTGTCGGTAATCTGCGCTCTTTCGGGAATTATTGTTTCAATCCTTGCCGGAACGCCGGTAGGTTCGACTATTGTGGCGGTTGATGTTGCGGCTTTTGCGGTATGCTGCTTGGCAGGAAAAATGGCAGGAGGTATGCACAGATGAAAAAAATAATCACATTGCTTTTGTGTTTGATAATAATGTTCACTTTTGCCGGATGCGGGGGAGACTCTTCTTCAAGGTCCGGAAGTCAGTCTGCGGGAGTGCAGGACGTGCTTGAAGAGGAAATGAACAAGGCGGACGGCAAAACAGACAGCAGCGAAAGCGGACGAAAAAGCGGTATAAATGAAAATGCGCCAAAGCCTGAGGCAATTAACGAGGATGAAGTGGCGGCAGCCGGAAAAAACGGAATCGATATAGACCTTACGGCACTGTCTTCAACCATGATTTATTCCGAAGTTTACAGCATGACATTCGCGCCGGATGATTACATAGGAAAGACGGTAAAAATGTCGGGGACGTTTGCGCGTTTTTATGAGGAAACCACGGGTAAATTCTATTTTGCCTGCATTATTTCCGATGCGACGCAGTGCTGTTCACAGGGTATAGAATTTGTGGCAAAGGATAAGTATGAATATCCGTATGATTACCCGGCTGAAGGTGAAGAAATCTGCGTTAAAGGCGTATTTGATACATATGAGGAAAACGGATACACTTACTGTACGCTGAGAGACGCTGAGCTTTTATAATACCGGACATTTAAAACCCGTTGCGACTGTTGAAGAATCAACTGACGCAGCGGGTTTATCTTTTTTGCAAAAAGTCAAAATATTCAAATTTTAATTGACAAAAGCATACGGATAATAATATGATGTATTTTAACAGATATTAAAATTTTTAGTAGTATCAGTTAAGTCTTATTTCCGGAAATTATAAAATATGGAGGAAAACGAATGGCAAACAAATACGCAGGAACAAAAACAGAGAAGAACCTTTGGGAGGCATTTGCGGGAGAGTCTCAGGCAAGAAACAAGTATACATATTTTGCTTCAGCTGCCAAGAAGGCGGGCTATGAACAGATCGCCGCATTATTTCTGCAGACTGCCGAAAACGAGAAGGAACACGCAAAACTCTGGTTTAAGGCACTCGATGAGCTCGGCGATACACCGGCAAATCTTCTGCACGCTGCAGAAGGCGAGAATGCCGAATGGACAGATATGTATGAGAGGATGGCAAAGGAAGCGGAAGAAGAAGGTTTTTCCGAGCTTGCCGAACAGTTCAGAGGTGTGGCTGCGATAGAAAAGATGCATGAGGAACGTTACCGCGCTTTACTCCGCAATATTGAGGAGGGACATGTGTTCAAAAAGACGGGTCCGCAAACATGGGAATGCCGCAACTGCGGTCATGTTATGACAGGCACTCAGGCTCCTGATGTATGTCCGGTGTGCAACCATCCGCAGGCATATTTCGAAGTCAGAAAAGAAAATTATTAGTACTTTTGGTGTGAAAGGAGAAGAAATTATGAAATTTTTTGTATGTGAAACTTGTGGAAATTTTGTAGGTATGATTAAGGAATCGGGAGTTCCGATGATGTGCTGCGGAAAGAAAATGACAGAGCTTGTTCCGGGAACTTCAGATGCTTCGGCAGAAAAGCATGTTCCTGTATGCAAAGTTTCGGGCAACAAGGTAACAGTAAATGTAGGCTCTGTGGATCATCCTATGGAGGATGTTCATTACATTGAATGGATTGCTCTTGAAACCGCAAAGGGCGCACAGAGAAAGCTTCTCAAGCCGGGCGAAAAGCCTTGTGTTGAATTTGCGCTCACAGATGATGATTCTGTAGTTGCAGCATACGCATACTGCAATCTGCACGGTCTTTGGAAGGCTTAAATTCAATGAGCAAAGCCGGGGGAACCGAACATGAACACGTTAACGAGGATTTCCGCCCGCACTGATTGATTGCTTCGGCTGCCGTATATGAAACGGCAGCCGTTTTTTGTTGTCACAGCTGTTTTTTCCTTTGTCATCATTATATTGACGAGATGCTGCGGCAAGTGATAAAATACATTTGCTTGATGTATGTGTTACGGCGCACGGCGCTTATTACAGGAGGAAAAGATTATGGCATGTTTTATTGTACCGGCTGCTGAAGCTGTTATTACGACAGCAGTCACAAAAATTATAAAATCAAAGGAAAAGGAAGAAGTTATCAGAATTTCTCTTTCCGACGGACATTTTGAGGAGGCTGTGAAAACTCCTTTTTCAACAAAACTCGGATGGCTGAACAAAATGCTCTGGGGAGGCTCGGCACTTCTTGCTTTTGAGCATATATGGCATGGTGAAGTTGTACCGTATTTTCCGTTCCTTACGGCAATCGAAAACGGAGAAACATCAGGTATGCTTGCGGAAATGGGAAGTGCAGGTGTTCTTATGGCAGTTATTGTGACGGCCGTATGGGGAGGAATGGTTGCTGTTTCTTCACTGATAGAAAAAAGAGCAATTTCCGGACCTGAGACTGCAAAGGGAGGTGCGCGCTGATGACTTTGCTGACAACGGTATTTGCGGCAGTCATAAGCACTGTTATCTGGTACAGGGCAGAAGGCAGAAGCGAAATGAAGATTGGCACGCTTTGCTGCATGTACTGGGGAGCATCCCTTATGTGGATGGCCGATGCTATTATGGAATACAAGGAACTTGGAGCCGGATTTTTTACTCCTGCTCCGGCAGATATGCTGAATGATTTTTATCTTGGATTGTCTGTTGTGGCACTTGGTCTTGTTATATGGCTTATTACACTGCTTATAAAAGATCCGAAGGGAATTGTCAGACTGGCACTGTTCAGGACAAAATAAATTATGCGCTCGGGCGGCTCTGTTTGTTTCAGAGCCGCTGTTTATAATGTCGGATAACGAGGTGCTTTTTCGGAACCTCAGGAGTTTAAGCATGACACCGAAAGCGTCCGATTCCGGTGTTGAAAGTGTCTGATTCCGGCGTTGAAAGGATTTAAATTATGAAATTGAAGGAGTTCTTTTCGGAACACAAAAGAGTTGCGATTGCTTTTTCGGGGGGGACCGATTCGGCATATCTCCTTTACGAGGCTCTTTTGCATGCTGAAGAAGTAAAGGCATATTATGCCGATTCCGCATTTCAGCCTGCTTTTGAAAAAAAGGATGCACTGCGCATGGCGGAAAAACTGGGAGCACAGATAAAAGTTCTGCCTGTCGACGTGCTTTCCGACAAAGAAATCGCATCAAATCCTCCAAACCGCTGTTACTTTTGTAAAAGAGCCATTTTCGGGGTGATTACAGAAGAAGCGGCAAAGGACGGCTTTGACGTTGTGATTGACGGTACGAACGCCTCTGACGATATAAATGACCGGCCCGGCTTCAGGGCACTTTCCGAATTGTCGGTACTTTCTCCGCTTCGCATTTGCGGACTTGAAAAGGATGAAATCAGAAGACTCTCGCATGAGGCGGGGCTTTTTACCTGGGACAAGCCGGCGTATGCATGTCTTGCGACAAGAATTCCGGCGACGGAGGAAATAACTGCGCGCAAGCTTCAGGAAACCGAGGCTGCCGAAGGCTTTCTGTTTTCTCTGGGATTCAGGGATTTCAGGGTCAGGAGGGCCGGTGACGCGGCAAAGCTGCAGGTTGCGCAGGGTCAGATGGGAAAAGTTATTGAAAACAGAGGAAAAATTGTTTCGGAACTGAAAAAGTATTATTCCGATGTAATGCTCGATCTGGAGGAGAGAAAATGAAAACCGAACTCAAAACAATTCTGGAAAATGTGCGCGACGGAAAAATCAGTGTTGATGATGCTGTTCTGGCATTAAAAAAAGAACCTTTTGAAGATATCGGTTATGCAAAGATAGACCTGCACAGAAAAGTTCGCCAGGGTATGCCGGAAGTTATTTACGGTGCCGGAAAAACTCCGCAGCAGATTTGCGGCATAGCGGAAAGAATGAAAAACAGCGGTCAGAAAACCGTTTTGATCACACGACTTTCAAAAGAAGCCGCGCAAATCGTTTCCGGACAATTCGAAATGCTCTATCATGAGGAGGCAAGAATCGGAATTATAGGACAGATTCCCGAACCTTCCGGCATAGGCAAAATAGTCGTTGTAACAGCAGGAACAAGTGACATTCCCGTTGCCGAAGAGGCTGCTCTTACAGCTGAAGCACACGGCAATGAGGTAATCAGGCTTTATGATGTGGGTGTTGCGGGAATCCATCGCCTTATGGCTCATCTTGACACGATAATGACGGCAAGCGTTATTATTGCAATAGCAGGGATGGAGGGCGCACTTGCAAGTGTTGTGGGAGGACTTAGTGACTGTCCCGTAATCGCTGTTCCGACAAGTGTCGGATACGGAGCGTCATTTGAGGGGCTGTCAGCTCTTCTTGCAATGCTGAATTCCTGCGCAAGCGGAGTTTCGACAGTTAATATCGATAACGGCTTCGGAGCGGGATATCTTGCAGGCATAATTAATCATATGGAGGCAAAATAGATGAAAACACTATATCTTGACTGCAGCATGGGTGCAGCGGGCGATATGCTTACGGCAGCTCTTGCGGGGCTGACAGGCGACAGAGAAAAAATCATTGATGAACTTAACGCTATCGGTATACCGGGAGTTGTATATGACTGCCGTCCGGCTGAAAAATGCGGAATTAAGGGCCTTTCAGTCACGGTGAAGGTCGATGGCAGGGAAGAAACCGAAGATATGCATGAACATGAACATCACCACGACCATGACCATGACCACGAGCACGAGCATCATCACGACCATGACCACGACCATGACCACGAGCATGAGCATCACCACGACCACGACCACGAGCATGAACATCACCACGACCATCATCACAGCGGAATGCACGAAATTACTCATATAGTTGAAAAGCTTCCGGTGTCTGAAAAGGTCAGAAAAGACGTTCTTGAAGTATATTCGCTGATTGCCGAGGCTGAAAGCGATGCACACGGTGTTCCTGTTTCACAGATTCATTTTCATGAAGTCGGAAGCATGGATGCTGTTGCCGATATCACGGCGGTCTGCATGCTGATGGAAAGGCTTGCCCCGGACCGGGTTGTAGTTTCTCCTATAAATACAGGCAGCGGCCGTGTCAGATGCGCACACGGAATTTTGCCGGTTCCGGCGCCTGCAACGGCATATATTCTGAAGGATGTTCCGGTATATGCGGGTGAAATCAGATCGGAGCTGTGCACTCCTACAGGTGCGGCACTGCTTAAGCATTTTGCGACTTCGTTTTCAAACATGCCTCTGATGAAGCCGGAAAAAGTCGGCTACGGCATGGGAAAAAAAGATTTTGAGGCGGCAAACTGCGTCAGGGCAATTTTGGGGGAAACGGGAGATCCAAAAGACATAGTTATTGAACTGTCATGCAATCTCGATGACATGACGGCCGAAGCTGTCGCTTTTGCGGAAGAACAGTTTTTCGCGGCAGGCGCGGTGGAGGTTTATACTGTCCCGGTGCAGATGAAAAAATCACGCCCCGGAGTTCTTCTTTCGGTTATGTGCCGCGAAAAGGACAGAGACGATATGATACGCCTGATTTTCAAACATACTACAACTCTTGGCGTCCGTGAAAACATAAGCCGCCGTTATACACTTTCGCGTTCGATTGAGAAAGAAACGACAAAATACGGCGAAGTACGAAAAAAGGTGTCTTCGGGATACGGTGTCAGACGCGAGAAATACGAGTACGAAGACCTTGCGGGTATTGCAAGGGAGCATAACAAGAGCCTTGCGGAGGTATTGGCAGATATTTCCGAACAGGAAAAGGAAAAATAGATAAATAAAGAAAATTGTTGAAAAATGAACGATTGTTTAACTTATCACAATGGCAAATCCTTCTTGAAAAGAGAGTTATTTGTGTTATAATTTAAATGTTCGTGTTAATTTTGGGTTTTTTGCTTTTGAAACAGGGCGCGGACGGGACATATGTTCCCGGTGAAAAAATATTATTTAAGAGGAAAAAATGAATCCGTATAAGACAAGAGAAGGTGGAGCGACTGTAACGGTGTTCGTTCCATATGATTGCAATAATAACTGTCCTTTCTGCGTGAACAAGCAGGAATATGCAGACACAACAGGCTTCAGTGTGGAGAAAATATGTGACAGTATCAGACTTATGGACAGCATTACACCGTATTGTGATTTTGTTCTTACGGGAGGAGAGCCTTTTGCTGATCTTGAATCCCTGCAGCTGATGCTTGACTGTATTCCGGAAACGCACAAGATTTATATAAATTCCACTTTTCCGGTGCAAAATGAATATTCGGCTGACGAAATGCTTGCATTTACAGAAAAGAACAGGCACAAAATTACATGTATCAATATTTCAAGGCATCTGGTCAAGTATGTGGTTGAGTCTCCGGATGAGGTTATTGCAAAGATTCCGACCGCAACACGCGTGAACTGTGTTCTTTATGACAAATATCCGGCAGATATGCTTGATTCCTTTGCGGAGCGTTTCGGAAAGTACAATATTCCGATTCAGTTCCGATATGATTATACGGTGACAACGCCGGAAAATCTCTATGAGGAAGAACATGACAAAATTCTTCAGGACCTGAGAAAGCATTTTACTTATATGGGTCTTGACGGATGTCGTATGCGCAACGGTTTCCATTTTGACTACAAGGGTCTTCACATGACATATCACAAAACGCTTCCGTATTCGACGATTGTGGATACAGACGAAAACGGCAAAACATGGGATATTCTTTATGATATTCTGATCAAGCAGAACGGTGATATTCATTCTGACTGGACTGATGTCTGTCTGAACGTTGATGCGTACAAAAAGGTTATATTTGAGCCATATGACCTCCACGTCATCAACGGTACGGTAGACTTTTGATATTGATTTTCGGGGTGGATTTTCGATTCGTATTGTCGGTGTTGATTTGTGACACGGACTTTTGATGC
The DNA here is from genome assembly GCA_024693105.1 of Clostridia bacterium. Lineage (GTDB taxonomy): Bacteria > Bacillota > Clostridia > Peptostreptococcales > Anaerovoracaceae > JAILLO01. The sequence goes on from JAILLO010000003.1 coordinate 14,568, forward strand.
GGGATTCACGGATTTATGTAAATAACAGCAAGCAGCGCAGTACCGCTGCTTGTTTTCTAATATTTATAAAAGATTTTACGGACAGCGGTTATTACAAAGAAAAGGGAAAACCGAAAGAAATAAAAGGAAAGGAGAAGAAGACATGAACAACGAAGCAGACCTTGAAATGCGCGAAAAAGAGATTACCAAAACAGGCTTTATCGGTATCGGCGCAAATATTCTTCTTTCCGGCTTTAAGGCGGTCATAGGGCTTGTTTCGGGTTCGATAGCCATCGTTCTTGACGCCGTAAACAATCTGACTGACGTGATATCATCGGTTATTACGATAGTCGGGCTCAAGCTTGCAAAGCGCAAGCCTGACAGTGAGCATCCGTTCGGTCACGGAAAAATCGAATATTTCAGTGCTATTATTGTTTCGGGTATTGTAATTTCCGCGGGCGTGATGTCGATGATTGAATCAATTAAAAAGATTATCAATCCGAATGCACCCGAATATAATACATATACTCTTGTAATAATTTCGGCTGCGGTTATTGTCAAGCTTCTTCTCGGGCGTTATTTTAAGGCTCAGGGCCTGAAATACAATTCGGCGGCGCTTACGGCATCAGGCTCGGATGCGCTTTTTGATGCCGTTATTTCCTTTTCGACTCTTTTGGGAGCTGCGGTCACGATGATCTGGGGAATTGTCCCCGACGGCTGGCTTGGAGGAATTATTTCGGTATTTATCATCAAGGCGGGAATTGAAATGCTGTTTGATTCTGTAAGCAGCGTAATCGGAAAAACTCCCGACAGTGAGCTTGCAAGGGAAGTCAAGGAGACAATCGCAGGCTTTGAAAATGTGCTTGGAGTTTATGATCTGATGATTCATAATTACGGGCCGAATTATGCAATCGGTTCGGTGCATATTGAAATTCCGGCAGAATTGCATGCATATGAGATTCACGCGCTTACAAAGCAGATACAGCAGAAAATACTTGATGAATTCAAATTTTTCCTGACTGTCGGGATTTATGCAATTGACGATAAGCACGAGGCGGAGAGAGAAAAAATCAATGCCGCCGCACTTGCGCATGAAAATGTTTTTGCGACTCACGGAATTTTTATCGACGACAAGATTAAGCTGGTTTATCTTGATGTACTGATTGATTTTGCAGTCGAGGACAGAGAAAAGCTCAAAGCCGCCATTCTGGCGGAGGTGAGCGGGATAATGCCCGGATACCGTATTGAAATCAGCTTTGACACGATTTACAGCGGCTGAGGAATACAAGTCCCGGAAGGGAAATACAGAAAAATCAAAACCACCGGCCGGGCCGGTGGTTTTCGTTTATTCGGATTTTGAAAGATAGCCTGCGACTTCTTCATCATATAGCCTCATGAGGCTTTGAAGAAGTCTGTTTTTGCAGTCAAGCTTCAGATTGCCGATTTCACGGACAGGAAGAACTTTTGGCGAAGTTCCGCTTATAAAAGCGGCGTCAAAGGTGTCAATTTTGTCTGCCCCGATCGGCGCTTCAACTATTTCTATATCATTGCGGCCGCAGATTTCCATGATTCTTTTTCGGGTGACACCAAGAAGCACTCCTTCTGCGGGGGATGTGTAAAGCCGGTCGTTTTTGATAAAGAACAGATTTGAGCGGCTGCCTTCCGTAATTTCGTCACGCCTGTTTATAAGTATTGCCTCAAAGATTCCTTTTGATTCAATGAAAGCATTTGTTCGCTCACGCAGAGTACGGTTGATGATTTTTGCGTTTGGATTTTCTCTTACGGCAGAAAAAAGCGCGGTTTTCACTCCGTTTTCATAATCTGATGCGGAAGGATAGATGCTTTCGATAAAATAAAGGAAAAGCCTGCCAAACGAACAGGTTTCAAAGCCGTTAAGAACTATTTTAATATTGTTGTTAAGTACATCATTGTCATGCGCAAGACCGTATATTGCATCTCTCAGCTCGGAAGCCGTAAATTCGACTGTTTTTCCGATGCTTGCAGCAGAAGAAACCAGTCTTTCGAAGTGCTCTTCAAAGAAAAGAGGCTTTCCGTCAATTATTCTGATGACCTCATAAAGTGACGGATGGGAGTCATGAAAAACCGAATTGAAGGCTTTTGAAGGCATGCTGTCCGTTTTTAGAGGACTTACGGCTGCCGATGATGTATATAAAAAAGTGTCAAAAACTGCTTCTGTCATTAATCTTTATTTTTCCTTTCCGAATTTCGGAGAAAGGATACTGTGTCAGTTCATCGGGTAGGCCATGTATGCCGTGCCGAAATCTCCGACTGTATCGTCAAGACGTCTGAAAAGCCCCACGAGGCTGTGTTCGTCCGGAATTGTTTCTCCAAAATAATTTTCTGTGTGTTTTAGATGAGTGAGAACATCTTTTGTGTAGCAAATATGGTTTTCGGTCTGCTTTTTTCCGTTAAAAGCTTTTTTGTAATCTTCAGCCTCATAAAATGAAAAAAGCCAGTCTTCGGCAGGAACAAGCGCGATTCCCGCATCACCGCGGCTTTTGCAGTAACTGTGCGCAAAATGAAGAAGGCTGCGGCCGAAACCGTGCTTTTGGAAAGCAGGGTCTGTGCACAGAGCATAGAGATAGGAAATTCTGTGCGTTTTGCTGCCGGTAACAAGTGTGCAGGGCAAAAGAATGCACGATGAAAGGATAAGCATGTCATCGTTTGCGCCTCTTTTGTAATTGTCCGCGTTTATTGGCGTGTTTTCATTTCCGACCGGAACCTCAAGAAGTATATAGTCGTCCGGGCTGAACAAATCATCGAAAAACAAATCGATATATCCGGGTTCGTCTCCGAAGCAGGATTGCCACAGTTCCTTCAGGCGCGGGATGTCCTCATATTTGGCAGTTCTTGTAACAGCGGGGCAAAGACAGTCTTTGCCGATGCGTGAACTGTCGTTTTTTACATATTCACTGTCGTTTAAGCGCATGCTTTCACCATTTCCAAAAGCTCCCGAAAGCCCGGGCATTTGTCCTTTGTTTTTTACTTATTTGCCGCTGTTGTGGCGTTCAAGTGAGGCCATGAGCATTTCGTAATAATCATCTTCTCCGGCAAGGCGGGGCGAGTTTTCACCGCCGCCGTTTGCACTGCGGCACATATTTGCATAAAAGCTTTCACCGGCTGTGACTATGTCCATTTCATACAGCTCGTAGCCGTAGCTGCGCCCGGTGCGGCAGAAGGCTTCAAGCGGATCCTTTTCGTTTCGTGTCGCAAGAAGCTTTTCCCTGAGAACACTGTCATGCAGTGCGTCCTTTTGTAATTTGTCCAAAATAGAAAGTGTGTCCATATGATATCCTCCGATATATCTCGCGATATATTCTCCGGTCTTTGCTCTTGAGTCTACCACGATATTCTAACATAAAACGAAGAATCTAAATAGTAAAAAATAATTATATCTTAAGAAATCTTTTAAATAATCATTTCCCTTTTAATGGTAAAATAATATAGTGTAGGTTTTTATTATGCGAGAGGAGCAGGGCAAAATATGGAATACTTAGCATCTATTATGCCGGCATTAAATATTTTTTCGGCAATATGTATGATTGCAGGGTTTATACTTGTTGCTTTTCAAAAGCCGAGCGATCATCAGAAGCAGATGCTTATCATGTATATGATGGCGACAATGACCGCGCTTGGTTATTGCTTCAAGGTTGAGGCAACGACTATCGAAGGTCTTCTGATGGCGCAGAAGCTTATTTTTATTTGCACTATAATTCTTTACTATCTCCTTATGCTGTTTTATGTGCGTTTTCTTGATCTTGAGGTTTCAAATGTCATCAAGGGGACTTTTATGGCACTGAATCTTTTCGAGATTATTCTTGTATTTTTCCTTGACAGCGAAATGACCTTTTATGCTTCGACCTGGGTGGAGACACATTACGGTATCCACATTTTAATGAAGACATACGGGCCTTTTTTCTGGCTGTATATCGGAACGCTGGTTATTTACTGCACGACAGTTCTGTTTGTTGCTATTTATTCCTTCTTTTCAAACGGTAGACAGAAGTTCGCAAATTCCTGCAGGATGCTTCTTGTTGTTTTTTTCCTTGCATTGCCGGTATTTGCGGAGCTGAACAGAAATATTTATCTTGACTTTGATTCGGTCGGAATGATGATTGCGTTGAGCATCCAGATGTACTACATTTATGTGAAAAATATTTATGATGTTTCGATGATGGCACAGGAATATATCTTTGCTTCGGTAAACGATGCTCTTATTGTGCTTGATGACAAAATGCTTTTCAGAGGCTGTAACGATCTTGCGAAGGCCGTTTTTCCGGAGCTTGCAAGCATGAAATACAGGGAAAGCATTTATATGGCATCTGAGAAGCTTGTCAAGCTCGTAACAAAAGAGGTAAGCGAAATCAATATGAGAGGCAGGGATTATGCCGCTTCACTGAGATATATAGGAGGAGAGAACAGCGAAATAGTCGGTGCGGTTCTCTGGCTTTCCGATGTTACATCACAGCGCATATACAAGAATATGCAGGAAAATTATCAGCAAAGACTGAAAGCGGAAAAAGAGGCGGCCGAACGCGAAACGGCAGTTAAATCCGCATTTCTTCTGAATATGTCAAGCGATATCAGAACGCCTGTAAATTCAATTCTCGGTCTTAACGAAATGATTTTCAGAGAGGCAACCGAGGAAAATGTCAGAAAATATGCGTTTGATATGCGTGATGCCGGAAAGTCGCTCATGGGTGTTGTAAATGACATCATGAGTTATTCAAAGATTGAAACCGGAAAACTCAGAATTGTGCCTGAGGAGTACAGCCTTGTCAAAGCGATTTATGATTTCAGAATTATGCATGTTACAAAGATACATGCAAAGGGCCTTACTTTTGACATAAATATCGATTCAGAGATACCTTCCAGATTTTACGGTGACATACTCCATATCAGGCAGGTCCTTACAAGCATATTAAATGCATCTGTCAAATCGACGGAAAAAGGCGGTATCAGCATAAATATCACATTCAGCAAGCTTGGTGAAATATCCGGAATTCTGAAGTTTTCAATAAGAAGTACCGGAACGGTCGAACGCGCTGACGATTATAATGAGACCGAAGAGTTATCCGGCGACGGAGAACAGATTCAAAACGTGATGCCGCACAAGAATGAAATAGGCATGCACATAAGCAGACATCTTATTGCGCTTATGGGAGGAGAACTCAAATACAACGGCGAAAACGGAACAGGTTCGGAATACTATTTTGAAGTCCGTCAGGAGGTCAGGGACTGGGAGCCTGTAGGAGATGTCGACGATTATATACAGCGCGGCATAAGCACACAGAATGCGGATTCAAAATTATTTATCGCACCAAATGCGTCTATTCTTGCAGTCGATGATGTTGAACTGAATCTGGTTGTTCTTGAAGGACTCCTGAAAACCACACAGGCAAGTGTGGACATTGCGATGTCGGGAGCCGAGGCTGTTGAAAAATGCAAGCAGAAGAAATACGACCTGATTTTCATGGATCATATGATGCCTGAAATGGACGGAGTTGAAGCCCTCAGCCGTATTAAGAGTGATTCGGATTCATTGAATTCCGGGACACCGTGTATCGTAATTACAGCGAATGCAACTGTAGATTCGCGTGAAATATATATTCAGGACGGCTTTGCCGAATATATTGCAAAACCTGTTATGCCGGACAAGCTTGAGGCTGTTGTCAGGGCATATCTGCCGGAGAATCTTGTTGAAAGCGTCGAAAGCGTTGAAGACGATGCCGAAAAGGACGGGCTTCTTGCGGCACTGCGCATGATACCGGAGCTTGATGTCGAAAGGGGCATAAAGGTTTGCGGCGGAAAGGTTATTTACAAGCAGGTAATCAAAGAGTTCATGTATACCGCAATGAGCAGGAACCGGCAGATCGAAACCTGTTTTGAATCAGGTGAAATACCGGAGTTCCAAAATCATGTCCATGTACTGAAAAATTCGCTCAGGCTTATAGGAGCAATGCGGATTTATGAGATTGTAACGAAAATCGAAGAAATCGGAATCAGAAACGACCCTGATGCAATCGATGAAATGGAAAAGGTTGTAATGACGATTCCGACTATGTGCGAGGAACTTGTTATAAAGCTGAACGAAGTATTCGAACAAAAGGAAGAAGACGAGAAGCCGCAGATTGAAAAAGAGGTGTTAAGCCACGCTCTTGCGAAGATTCTTGAGGGCATCGAGGACTTTGATTTTGATGTGGCTGTTTCCGTAATCGCCGACCTTGAGAAATACAGTATGCCTGACAATTTCCGCACTACTTACGACAAACTCAAAAAATATATAGCAGAGGTTGCAGTCGATGATATAATTACGCTGCTTGAGAACGTTTCTCTGTAATTACCTCAGTTTAGGAAAGCCGGATGTTCTTTTATATCCGGCTTTTGTGATATAATCGAAGAGTTTAGAAAATGATTTTGAAAGGGCAAATGTATGGAAAAGGAAATCAGACCGATAGCCTATATAAGGACAGATTTCCCGACAAAATTCGGGATACCGCGTCAAAGCGGAGTAGTGAGCCGGCTGCAGGGAAAAATATATTTTGAAAAGGAATTTTCAAATCCCGACATGCTCCGAGGGATAGAAGGGTTTTCGCATATCTGGCTGATTTGGGGCTTTTCGGAGAATGAAAAAGAAGGCTGGTCACCGACGGTGCGGCCGCCGAGACTCGGAGGAAACGAGCGTATGGGAGTTTTTGCTACGCGTTCTCCGTTTCGTCCGAACGGCCTTGGTATGTCATGTGTCAGACTTGAAGGGATTGAAAAGGAAAAGGGCCGGGGCTGCGTGCTTATTGTAAGCGGAATTGACATGATGGATAATACTCCGATATATGATATCAAGCCGTATCTTCCGTATTCGGATTCTTATCCCGATGCAAAAGGCGGATTTACCGAAAACAGAGAGTTCAAAACACTTGAGGTTGTCTTTCCGGAAAAGCTTCTGAACTGCCTTCCGGCCGAAAAACGCGAGGCGGCCGTATATGTTCTTTCACAGGACCCAAGACCGGGATATCACAGGGATGAAAGCCGCGAATACGGGATTTTCTTCGCAGATTACAATTTGAAGTTCAAGGTCTGCGATGGTATACTGACAGTATGCGCGGCAGAAAAATGCTCTGACGCGGAATACGAAAAATAACGGACAACCGGAGGCATGTCGAATGATGCCTGCAGTGCCCGATTATTACAGTGAATATGTTAATTACAAAGCATATGTTAATTACAAAGCAAAGGACGGCAAAAGATGAGCAGAATACTTGATGGAAAAGAAGTTGCAAGGGTCCTCACAGAAGGACTTCAAAACAGGTCGCAAAGGCTTGGCGAAAAAGGAATAACTCCGACTCTTGCCATTGTCAGAATGGGAGAAAAGCCCGAAGATATGGCGTATGAAAGAGGCGCTTTGAAGCGTGCGGAAAAGGTCGGGGTGCAGGTCAGACAGGTGGTTCTTGACGCAGATGAAAAGGAAGAGATGCTTCTTGATGAAATAAACAAACTGAACCGTGATGAGAAGGTTCACGGGATCATTGTTTTCAGACCGCTTCCAAAGCATATTGATGATGAAAAGGTGAGAAATGCCATTGCTGCGGCAAAGGATGTCGACGGCGTTACGGATGCTTCGATGGCCTTTGTTTACAGCGGCGGACATGGGGAGGGATTTGCTCCGTGTACGGCGTCTGCCTGCATGGAGGTGCTCAGGCATTATGAAATTCCCGTAAAGGGCAGAAGAGCCGTTGTTGTTGGAAGAAGCCTTGTGATCGGACGTCCTGTTGCAAATCTTCTGCTTGCGGCTGATGCGACCGTAAGCGTTGCACACACAAAGACGGTTAATCTGCCGGAGTTTTGCCGCAGTGCCGAAATTCTGATTGCTGCCGCAGGACGCGCAGGGATGATTACGGCGGATTTTGTTTCCGAAAATCAGGTGATTCTTGATGTCGGCGTCAACTTTACTCCGGAGGGGAAGATGACCGGAGATGTGGCTTTTGATGAAGTAAGCGGCATTGTTTCGGCACTGACACCCGTACCGGGCGGAATAGGCGCAGTAACTTCGACTATACTTATGAAGCATGTTGTCGAGGCGGCGGAAAAAACAGAAAAAAATTATTAAAATGCAAGGCGCAAAAGCAGACGCCGACGCAGATGCCGACGCAGATGCCGACGCAAAAGCTGATGCCGATGAAAAAGCAGACGCAGACGCCGACGCCGACGCGAAAAGCTGATGCCGATGCAAAAGCAGACGCAGATGCCGACGCCGACGCGAAAAGGCGTGATGCGAAAATCATAGGTGATATAATAATTAAGAAAAAGGAGCCGGAAAATGGATAAAAGAATAGAAAAACTGGCAGATGTACTGGTGAATTATTCGACAAGAGTGCAAAAGGGCGAAAAAGTACTGATTGATTATGAAGGCGACTGCTGCACAGATCTTGTGAAGCAGCTTATAAGAGATGTCTACAGGTGCGGAGGATTTCCGTATGTCAACTGCCGTGACTCGGTCATTACAAGGGAAATTCTTCTCGGATGCAGTGAGGAACAGCTTAATTTCAGAAAAGACTATGAGCTTGCGCAGATGAAGGGCATGGACTGCTATATTGCGGTTCGTGCGGGGAACAACACTTCGGAACTTTCCGATGTTCCTTCGGAAAAGCTGAATATGTACAGCAGGATTATGAGGCCTGTACTTGACAGAAGAGTTGACAAAACCAAATGGGTGGTTCTTCGTTATCCGAATGCCGCAATGGCTCAGCTTGCAAATACCAGCCAGGAGGCATTTGCCGATTTTTATTTCGATGTCTGCACTTTGGATTATGCAAAGATGGACAAGGCGATGGATGCGCTTGCGGCTTTGATGAACAGAACAGACAAAGTCAGAATCAAGGGCCCCGGAACAGACCTCAGCTTTTCAATCAAAGGCATTCCCGCAATCAAGTGCGCCGGCGAGAACAATATTCCGGACGGTGAAGTTTTCACAGCGCCTGTCCGTGATTCGGTCAACGGAAAAATTTCATACAATACGCAGTCACTGGAAGAGGGCTTCACGTATGAAAACATCGTATTTGAAATAAAGGACGGCAAAATAATAAACGCGACGGCGAACAACAATAAGCGTATCAATGAGCTTCTCGATACTGACGAGGGCGCAAGATATTTCGGTGAGTTTGCAATCGGAGTCAATCCGTTTATTCTTGAACCGATGAAGGATACTCTTTTTGATGAGAAAATCTGCGGAAGTTTCCATCTGACTCCGGGTGCCGCATATGAGGAAGCGCCAAACGGCAACAAGTCCGCAATCCACTGGGATCTTGTAATGATTCAGCGTCCAGAATACGGCGGAGGTGAAATCTGGTTCGACGATGTGCTTATCAGAAAAGACGGCATGTTTGTGGCAGATGAACTTCTGTGCCTGAATCCTGAGAACCTTAAGTAATATTTGAAATGTAAAAAATCTATGCCTTGTGCAAGGAAAATATATCCTGCAAGGCATAGATTTTTATTAATATGGTATTTCCGGAATTTCCTCACATATAATCTTTTTTATTCTTTCAAGACTTTTGCGCGAGTTTGCCGCATATACGGGAAACGGCCTGTTTTTTGGCATATCGTCATAATAAAGACATTCTATAAAACCACCGGCCTCTTTGATCAAAAGAAGCCCTGCGGCAACATCCCACGGAAATACCCGCATTTCAAAATAAAGTTCAAAACGGCCTGCCGCAATATATGCAAGTTCAAGAGCGGCAGTTCCCATTCTGCGGAGGTCATCCGCCTCCATATAAATCCTTTCAATGATATTGAAGCAGGGCTTTGCGTATTCTTTCGCATAAAGACTCATTGCCGAGCAAAGATGCGAATGCTGATAATCACGGTCTGAAACGTGAATTCTTTCAGCGTTGAGATAAGCTCCCTTTCCTTTTTCGGCATGAAACATTTCATCGCGTGTCGGATTGTAAATAACTCCGACAAGAGGGACGTCATTATAAAACAGTGCCACCGAGATTGCACTGAAGCCGACGTTACGGATGAAGTTTGATGTGCCGTCTATCGGGTCGATAATCCAGATATAGCCGTCTTTAATGTCGTCTTTTTCGTCCTCTTCTCCGAGAATGCTGCTTTCGGGCATCAACTCCAGAAATTTTTCGCTCAGGTAGTTCTGGACATTTATATCTGCGGATGTCACATAGTTTGAATTGTTGCCTTTCCGGCTTACCTTCGCTCTGTCAATGTCCATCAGCTTTCCGGCCTCCCTGACGATGGAGGTTATTTTTGATATTTCGGGGTAAGTATATGAAATCATGCGCTTTACACTTCCTTTCAGTTAATACTTAATATAAGACATAAGTTCATGTTTTATACATGCGCAGTCTGAAACAGTTTTTCAACTTCTTAATATATAACAAAAGACTGCTGAAAAATCAACAGTCTTTGTTTTAGGGTTCGAATCCCGTAATATTTGTTCATCAAAAAACGGAGGTTTTGGACTGAAAAATCCAAAGCCTCTGTTCTACTTTCAAAGGAAAAATATTAATGAATCTGCGCCGCACATTGCGTTTACGGAGACGCTCTCGCTCATTGGGGAGGCCCCTGCAGCGGTACTTTGACTCAGACTTCGTCCGATGACTCGTCTTTGTCAAGTACCGGCTTCCCCAAATGCTCCTTTTCCGCAATGTGCGACACTTGATTTCATGGCGTAATTACAAAATCCAAATTGCTAATGCAATTAAATATCCTCTACACAAAAGTGAGGAATATTCTGTGCGGACCCCTTTTGACACCGGTTTTAAGGTGAACTTCAGGAATCAGTTTTGGAGCTGTCAATATCGTTGCATTTTTTCTTTCTGCATACAAGAATCTGTTTCGGATACGATATCCGCGCGCATGCCGCCGCATATCCTTAGGAACGTGATTCAATGATTCCATATGCCCATCAGAAAGCTGAGTCTTGATTGGAATGCCACTTTTGTCCATTTTTTCAATCAGGATAAAAGATTTGATAATTGCACCTTTGTACTTCTTTAATGCCATGGCAATTCAGTTTCTCCTTTAAAAATGAATGATACAAAGATATTAAGGGAGAGAACTCAAAGAGGCAATGGCATAATAGTTATTGCCTCTTTAAAATGCAAAAAAGAGAAAGAATCGTGCAAGAATCCACCAGGGCTCCGGCGGAGACGGTGGGATTTACACGTATCGCTTCGCGATCCGCCGGTCTGCGCCACCTCGTTCAGGTGGCTTGACCCGCTCCCTACGAAACTGTCCACCGGACAGTTTCGCTATACGGTCGCGCACACAGAATCAAAGCTGACTGCCCTGCTAAACACAAAGGGCTGCCCGCTCCTGCCGCGCCGCCCGCGTCAGAAGTACGTCATCCCGAGAGATGCATAGCTAAGGAAGCGAATCTGGGAGAATTAAGAACTCTCATTGCAATCAAAAACAAGACGGCGACCGAAAACGAAAATGGATACGATGAGGAAGTCTGGACAAATGTTTTCGGAGAAGATGTTTATATTGGCTGCAAGTGGATAAACGCCCACGGGCAGGAAGTGCTCACGGCACAGCAGATGGGACTTATCGAACCTGCTACGCTGACCATGAGATATACCCCTCTTGTCAAACCGACATCACTTGTTTTCAAGTACGGAGACGATGATCCGTTCGAAATAATCAGCTTAAACAACGTGCAGGACAAAAACAAGTGGCTGGAAATCAAAGTGCAAAGGAAGGTCGAAGCTATATGAGTGTGAATTCAAAAATTATAAATGCTCTGAGTCCGCTCGGATATCCGGTGAAACCGAACGAGTATACCGGAAGTGCAGCGACATATTTTACGTTCAACTACTCCACCCATGGAGTGAACTATAATGACGATGAACCGGGGCACGAAATGAATCTAATCCAGGTGCATTTTATTTGTCCGGTTAATTCGGATTGCCTGGGCACTTGTAAAGACGTCAAAAAAAGGCTTTTCGAGGCTGGATTTACTTACCCGAGTATGCTAAATGCCGGATATGACGATATAAGCAACAAAGCAACCATAGGACGAAAACAGCATTACGTTTTCGAGTGCGAACTTGCAGAGGGAGTTGATCTTGATGGCACGGATTGACACAAGTGAATTTTCGAAGTTTTTGCTTGATATGGAGGAACTTGCGAGGCTGCCTGATGAAGTTATTGAAAAGATGCTTCTTGCAGAGGCAGAGGTAGCAGAACGTGCTATCAAAAGCAAAGGCCGCTCATATGGAGTTGAAGACACCGGCACGACACTTGATTCAATCACTACCGGAAAGGTGAAGAGAACAAAACTCGGAATGGGACTGCATATTTATCCCAAAGGCAAAAACAAAAGAGGGGACCGCAATGCCGAAGTAGCTTTTATAAATGAATTCGGCAAGCATGGTCAGCCGGCCAGACCTTTCATGAGGGACGCATGTGAGGAGGCTGCCGATGAAGTGTGCGAGGCAGCTGAAAAAATTTACAACCAATATCTCAATTCAAAAAAATTATAAAAAAGGAGTGAAGAAAAATGGCAAAATTCGGAGCAAAATACCCGGTGTTTGCAGTGATTAATTCAGAACCATCATCTGCATTGCCAACCTACGGAACAGGATTCAATATCGGAGGCATGGTATCGGCAAACCTGACAATCAACTATGCTGCCGGTCAGCTCTACGCAGATGACAAGCTGCAGGAAGATGTGAATGAATTCGCTTCCGGAACTCTGGCAATCGAAACTGACGACATCACGGACAATGCAGCAGCCACAATCTACGGAGCAACTATCGAATCCGGAGCAATCAAGTATGTCGATACTGACACGCCACCTGTGGGCGGACTTGGATATATTACCGCGAAACTGAAAGACGGAGTGAAGAGCTATGTTGCATACTTCTATCCGAAGGTAAAAGGCGTGAGAGGTAATGACAACGCGTCAACCAAAAACAGCTCGATTTCTTTTGGTACGAACACCGTCACTTTTACGGTGTATGCTCCAAAATCCGGAGGATATCAGTATACTCAGGAATTCAGTAATGAAGCCGATGCGAAGGCATGGGTGGACAACAAGCTGAATGTAGCGACAAATTATGAAATCAATGTACAGTGCAACGGAGCAGGCTCAGGAGATGATGCAAGCCCTATCGGACCTCATTACGTAGGCGCAGGCGAGTCATTTGAAATTGCTATCACAGGTACACCTACAGCACTTTACGACAATGGTACGGACAAGAAGTCAAGTATTGCTTCCGGCAAATATACTCTGACGAACGTAGCTGCAAATCATAATATTGCCGTAGTATTTTAACTTGTTTTCGGCAAGGGGCTACAAAATTGTAGCCTCTTTTGCCGTAAAAGGAGAAGAGAATGAAAGTAGTAAAAACGCAGATTGGCGGAAAAGATATAATGCTCCATTTCAACGGAGCTGCAATGTTTGAATTGAATGATGAATTTGGCCAGATTGGAAAGCTTGTAGAAAAGATAGACAAGCAGAATGCAGAAGGATTCATGGCAACCTGCAAAGCTGTAGCGATACTTGCAAGGCAGGCAGAGCTTACAAGAAGATATTTCGGATATAAACCGGAAGAAATGCTGACAGAAGAAGCTGTAAGCATTCTTTTGAATCCAACCGAAATTATGAATGTAAAAGCTGCAGTTATGAGATCAATCATGCTGGGCTTTGGAAGAGAAATAGAATCAGAGGGCGAAGAAGTAGACGTCTTTATGATGGAATTAAATCAAAAAAAACGAAACGATAAAGCGGGCGAACTACTACCAGATGGCGACTGTATGCGGAATAGGAATAAAAGAGTGCCTGATGATGACACCGGGCACTGTGTTTGACATGTTTGAGTTGTATTTAAAGAGTCATGAAAAGACTAATAACGCTTGAAAATATGCCCATGTTCGTCTATTCGCCGATACAAACACACTTTCTTGTATAACAATTCCGCCTTTTCGTCTGTGAGTGAATAATGTTCTTTTAGAAAATCGACGATTTCGTTACGATCCATGTCGTAAACTTTTCTAAAATGTGAGAACAGAAACTGATAAGCCTTACGTTCACGGAAGTGGATGGTCTCATAGGTACAATAAGGGAGTGCTCTGATAAATGCGTAAGGAACCATGATAAACCAAAAAATACAACCCATGAATAATAACATATAGTACCTCCTATCTGCAAAGCTCATCAAGAGATACTTTCAGA
>JAILLO010000021.1 GCA_024693105.1 Clostridia bacterium
TCATATTAAGAATATCTACGAAGAGGATGAATTAGATGAAAATTCAACCTGTCGGAAATTCCGACAGGTTCGGATGGAAGGAAATAGACAGGTCACAAGGGAACTACCATTTTATAACCTTGATATGATAATTTCTTTGGGTTATCGGGTTAAATCTTCAACAGCGACGCATTTCCGCAAGTGGGCTACTCAACGTTTGAAAGAATATCTCCGGTGGAAGAAGAGTATCTTAAAAGTGTTAAAGGTCTGGAAAAAGAAGTGAAGAAGGGAAAAGGAGCAACTAAGAAATAAACAGGAACTCATCAATAATTAAGTGAAATTTGTTCTTAAGGATAGAGCTGATATCGAAAATGCAAAGGAGTGACAGGAGATGAATAAAACAGAGCTGCTTATGAGTTTGTATGATCTTCAGGATCTGAAGTATCGTGATATGCAGATAAAGATTATTCCTACGCTGGATCCGGAGTCCGTAATCGGGGTGAGGACGCCTGAACTTAAGAGGATGGCAAAGGATATTTTGAAAACCGGAAATTATAAGGATTTTCTTGAAGAACTGCCTCATAAGTATTTTGAGGAAAACCAGCTGCAGGCTTTCATCATATCCGAGATGAAAGACTTGCAAGAATGCATGGAGGAGCTGGAAAAGTTTCTCCCTTATGTAGATAACTGGGCTACGTGTGATCAGATGTCTCCGAAAATCTTCAAGAAGCACAGAGAAGTGCTTTTTGCGCATATTAAAGAGTGGATCAAATCTGAAAGGACGTATACTGTGAGATTCGGGGTGGGTATGCTTATGGGGCATTTCCTGGATGAGGACTTTGACCCGCAGTATCCGGAGATGGTCGCCAAACTGAGGAGCGAAGAATATTACATCAATATGATGATTGCATGGTATTTTGCAACCGCCCTGGCTAAACAGTATGAAAGCGTTCTTCCATATATCGAGGGTAAAAGGCTTGATGACCGGACACACAACAAAGCCATTCAGAAAAGTGTGGAAAGCAGAAGAATTACAGAGGAACAGAAAATCTATTTGAAATCATTAAAAGTGACCCGTTAACTCCGTATAGACTCTGCAGATAAGTGATAACTCTATTTTGCGTAGGTAGCGCATTTCAGATTTCTGATTTACAATATGTACATGTAGGTAAAAAAATGAACCAATATGTAACAGGTGCAGATATTTATGAAAATTACAATTACTTCTAACGAACAAAAATCTTCACCGGAGGGCTTCAGGGACTATTATGAGGAGTATAGCGACCTTATTTTGAGCCTATACGAAAATTGGGAGGAAGAATACTGGATTGATGTTTCCGACGGCCGCTGGCAGTCTCAGCCCTATGCTCCGGGACCGACTGATGCGTGGCCTTGAAGTATACAAGACAGGAGTTGCACCGAAACTTCTCATGAGCGGAGATCACGGAAATGTTGATTACAACGAGGTCGGTACAATGAAACAAGTAGAAACATCTTTCGAAAAGTGTATAATAGTTTTGAGGGGTATTTTCACTAATCATTTTGCCGACAAGGCAAAAGAGATATTCAGATCAAAGGTACAACGCAAGGAGGGGGAAAATGGAAAATAATAAAACAGAGCCAAAGGCAGCACAAACCCGTGACAAGGTTATAGTCCGCACAAGCATTATCGGGATACTGACAAATGTATTTCTGGCGGCGTTTAAGGCTGCAATAGGCATCATGTCAAATTCAATCGCAGTTACTCTGGATGCGGTTAATAACCTTTCCGATGCCCTGTCGTCCATTATTACGATTGCAGGGACAAAGCTTGCGGGGAAACTGCCGGACAGGAAGCATCCGCTCGGATACGGAAGAATAGAATACCTCAGTGCCATGATAGTATCGGGCATAGTCCTTTATGCGGGCATTACTGCCGCAGTGGAGTCGGTAAAAAAGATCATTCATCCTGTAACTCCCGATTACAGTGTAATATCGCTCGTTATTATCGCCGTAGCGGTTGTTGTAAAAATCATACTCGGGCGTTATGTGAAAGCAAAAGGGAAACAGGTGAATTCCGGTTCTCTTGTTGCCTCCGGATCGGATGCCATGTTTGACGCCGTTCTCTCCGCATCTGTGCTTGCCTCGGCAATTATTTTTATGCTGAGCGGGTTGTCGCTTGAGGCATACGTCGGCGTGGTAATTTCAGGCTTCATTATTAAGGCCGGCATAGAGATGATGATTGAAACGCTTCATGAAATTCTGGGAGTCAGAGCGGACAAGGAGAAAACCGACAGAATCAAAAGACTGCTTGCCGAAGACCCCGAAGTCAGAGGCGCATATGACCTTATTATGTACAATTACGGCCCGGATAAGGATTTAGCCTCGGTGCACCTTGAATTGCCGGACACGATGACTGCAAGAGAAATAGACAAGCTGACCAGAAGACTGGAAAAAAAGGTATATAAGGAGACGGGCGTTGTGCTTGCGGGAGTCGGTCTTTATTCTTACAATACCGGTGATGATGCGTCAACCGATATTCGCAAAGACGTATGGAAAAGGGTGATGGCTCACGAATGGGCTGTTCAGATGCACGGATTCTATGTGGATATGGAAACAAAGGAAATGAGCTTTGATGTAGTAATGAGTTTCGATATAAAGCCGAGTGAAGGCCTTAAAATTATACAAGAGGAGATTCAGGGAGCATATCCCGATTACGACATTAAGATTGCACCGGATGTTAATGTTTCGAACTAACCTGAATTAAGCATAAAACAGGAGGTTTGTATGCAGAGAAAAAACGCAAAAGAGATTCTTGTGGATTCCTTCAGAGAAATTGCCGGAAAAAAGAGTATAGACAAAATCACAATAAATGATATTGTAGCCAATTGCGGTTATTCTCCGGCCACTTTTTACCGCAATTTCGGTGACAAGTATGATTTGATCGCCTGGGAGCATACAAGAGGTGTTGCGGAAATTATGACCGGGGCAGACGCCGAAAGCTGCAAATGGAGCCGCATTTTGCTTGATGCGGCAAACTGGTTTTACGGCGAGAAAGAATATTTGAAAAACCTTCTCATGAATACAAAGGGTTATGATTCTTTCTTGCGGAATATGGTTGAAATTCATTACACGGCACTTGGCAAATATGTTTTTCCCGACGGGGGAAATTCTGAAACAAACATAAAAGATAAGATGCTTGTAAGGACTTACTGTCTCGGAACTGTAGGACTGGTCTGTGAATGGATTCTGGGAGAATACGATGCAACTCCGGAGGAAATCGCAAGTGTATGCGGAGATGCTTTCCCGCAGCCGCTTAAGAAATATCTTATATAAGCAAAAAATATAAGTAAGTCCTCCGGCCGGCATCTGCAGGCCTCAACATGACATATACATATTTGAAAAATGAGAGAAAATGCCTCAAATCTATCATTATGATAGATTTGAGGCATTTTAAGAATTGAAAAGCAGGCAAAGGCGGGTAAAATATAAATAAAGATTGCACACAATATTAATGCGCACAATCGAATTGATCTGCTCAAAGAAATGCTGAGCAGGCAGGTATTGAATATTTATTGATTAAAATGATTGGTGAGTAAGGAGGAACAATTATATGAAAATTTTGATTCTGAATGGAAGTCCGCGCAAGCAGAATACAGCAGCCATGGTAGAAGCATGTAAAAACGGTGCCGAGAGTGCAGGCAATGAAGTTTGCGTTCTGCAGGTAGGCAAAATGAAAATAGGCGGATGTCTGGGCTGCGAATACTGTCACGGTGACGGAAAAGGCCGGTGCGTCCAGAAGGATGATATGGGACAGGTTATAGATGCATATAAGTGGGCAGACATGATTGTTTTTGCTTCCCCAATCTATTATTCCCATATGACTGCACAGCTTCATGCGGCAATTCAGCGTGTCTACAGCATCGGTAAACCGGCAGCAACAAAGGCAGCTCTGCTTTTGAGCAGCAAGTCAGGTCAGACCGAGGCTGCGGAAGTTTATTTCAAGCAGCTTATCGGATTCCTCGGAATGGAAAACTGCGGTATATTTAAGACTGTTGATGACGGAAACATGAGCGATGAAAAGACTGCCGAGGTTAAATCATGGGCTGAGTCTCTCAAATAGCATACAGATTTTTTCCGCAATAGGAAAGGAATGAAAAATAACCGGTATGCATCCGTTATTCGGAGGTATACCGGCTGTTTATATAAAGAGGAGGATTATTATGAATATTGCAGTAAGATACTATTCACGTACAGGGAATACAAAAGCTGTTGCAGAAGCAATTGCAAAAGCGGCGGATGTTTCTGCTGTATCTGTCGATCAGCCGGATGCAGTTATTTCCGAGCCGGTGGATGTGCTCTTTATAGGAGGCGCACTTTACGCTTACGGAATTGACGGTAATTTGAAGGATTATCTTAGGCTGCTTGACAAAGAAAAGGTAAAGAAAGCCGTTGTTTTCTCAACTTCATGGATATCGAAGCATTCACTCGACCTGATTAAAAAAGGACTTGCCGAAAACGGCATTCAGACGGAGGCGGAAACCTTTTATGTGAGGAGCAGGCCAAATGAGTCACAGCTTAAAGCTGCGGAAGCATTTGCAAAGAAATTCATATAACTGCCCGTGAGAAAAATACAACAAAAGTTCATATAGTCATACCGACGGTTTTAACTGTAATTTTAGAGACTTTTTCACTAAATTGTGGCATAATTAGATATACGCAGTATTCAATCAGATATATTCATGCAATCCGCGCTTTAAAACACTAAAGCGGAAAACTGCTTTTGAGCGTCGGAAATCGGGAAACTGCGAAATTGGGAGACCGCAGAATCGGGAATCTGCGGAATCGGGAAATGGGAGATTATATGTATTCGATTATTATATCGGCTGAAATCACCTGTGCTGTTTTTATGGTGATTACTCTTGCCGGAATTTTGGTGTCTTCTCAAAAGAAGGATGAAAGCACAAAGTTTTTGATACTGGCACTGTTGATTTTGCTGGTCAGTCTGCCGACTGATTCAGCGAGTTATCTGATTGAAGGTTATGAAAACAATGACGGTCTGCTTAAATTTGTCGCTTTATCAACCTATATCCTGCCGAACCTGAGCCTTATTGCTTTTACCTATTATATGTGCGCTCTTGTCAGAAAGCATGAGAATATCTCATATTCCAGGGCTCACGTTGTCAGTATATTTTGCATTGCCGACATTATTCTGATTCTGGTTAAATTCGCACAGGGCAGCCTTTTTGTCGTGCAAAACCATAGATACATCGAAGGTTCCGCACACAGCACGGTAATTATCCTGCCGATTTTTTGCCTTCTGTATCTTTTTATACTTGTAGTTTTTCATCGCAAGAGCATGGACCTGAAAACAGTTATCTCTATCAGTTCGTATGTGATTTTTCCGCTCATTGGTCTGGCAATACCGATGATTTTTAAACTTGCGGGGGAATTTGTACTTGTGGCGGCTTCGTTTTCATACGGACTTATTTATGTAGTGGTTCAGATGAATACAATTACCGATATTAATATCAGAGAAAAGCTTCTTCTTGAAGTTTCAAATAAGGATTATCTGACACTTCTTCTCAACCGAAGGGGTTACGAAAAAGCACTCGAAAAGCTTATTGATGTTTCAGAAATAGGAGTTTTTTTCTGTGATATTAACGGACTTAAGTATACTAACGATAATTTCGGACATGAGGCAGGCGACAATCTCCTGAAAAACTTTGCAAACATTTTGCGTGAGGTTTTCGACAGAGGCGATATCTGCCGCATCAGCGGCGATGAATTTGTAGTGCTGCTTGGAGGATTAACAGAAGAGGAAATCGGAGATTATGCGAAAAAACTGCGTTATGCCATTAATAAAAATTCCCGAATCGCTGCTTTCGGATATACTTACGGGAAAAAGCGCATGGTACTTGAACTGGTAAATGAAGCGGAACAGCATATGTATCGCGATAAAGAAGAGTATTATAAAACTCGCTAAGCATTTTTACAGGAGAAATTATGAATTCTATTGTTATTTCATCAGAAATAGTATGTGCCGTTTTTATGCTCATGATTATATTGGGATTTACTGCAAGTACAGGTCAAAAGAACACAACTGCAAAGCTCTTTTTTCTGCTTGTTGTTACTATGTTTGTTGCACTTCTGACTGATGCCGCAAGTCTGGTTATAGACAGAGATGTTAAGAATATTACGGTCGCTTATATTGTGAGCACTGCGTCTTATGTGCTGGTAGATTTTCTTATTTTGGCCTTCTCGTTTTATTTTGTTTCGCTTATCCGTGAAAAGCAAAATGTAACATACAGGCTCAATTTACCGCTCGTTCTGCTGGCGCTGTTTGATGCATATATGCTGATAACAGGTGTAAAGGAAGGGCTTCTTTTTACGTATGAAAACGGAACGTTTGCATATGGTCCGAATCAGTATTATTCGGTTATAGTGCCTATTATTATGCAGCTTTATCTTTATGCACTTTTATTTATATACAGGAACGTGATGGGACGGAAATATGTTCTTGTGGCCTGTACATATCTTGGACTTCCTTCTATAGCGGGAATTGCAGGAGCCTTTTATGAGGGTGCGTCATGTTCTCTGATTGCAGCAGCTTTTGCATGCGGAATTATCTATGTGACGGTTCAGGCCAGGGCAATTACGGAGGCCGGCGTCCGGGCAAAGATTCTGCGGGAGACATCATGTATAGATTATCTGACGGGCCTAAAAAACAGACGCGGCTATGATGAGTATATAAAGGAACTTTCGTATTCGTATCTTGGCGTGGTATTTTGCGATCTGAACCGGCTCAAATATACAAATGATAACTTCGGACATGCGGCGGGAGACAGGATGATTCAGTCGTTTGCGGATCTTTTGCGTGAATTTTTCACTGGCTGTGATATCTGCAGAATCAGCGGCGATGAATTTGTCGTTCTGGTCGGCAATATCAGTGAAGATGAAAAGAATGAAAAAATGACACAATTCGGCGACTTTATCGGGAAGAATAATCGCATGGCGGCTTTTGGATATGCTTATGGTCCGAGGGAAGAAGTGCTTGAGCTTGTGCGTGAGGCCGAAGAAAAAATGTATGAAGACAAAGCCGAATATTACAGTGAAACGGGATATGAAAGGCGTCATTAGCTAAGGTGCTTTTATGAAAACAGGGTTAATACTTGAGGGCGGTGCGATGCGCGGTATGTTTACCGCGGGAGTGCTTGATGTCCTTATGGAAAACAATATAGATTTTGACGGTATGGCGGGAATTTCGGCAGGTGCGGTCTTTGGCTGCAATTTCAAGTCAAAACAGATAGGAAGAACAATCAGATATAACAAAAAATACTGTAATGACCCCAGGTATTGCAGTGTCCGCTCTCTCATAAAAACGGGAGATCTTTACGGCGTGGACTTTTGTTATCGTGAAATTCCGGAGGTGCTCGATCCGTTTGATACAGAAACATTCAAACGCGAACCGGTTGAGTTTTATGTTGGTGCGACCGATGTAATGACGGGAAGATGTGTTTATCACAAATGCACCGACGGAGGGGAGAATGACCTCAAATGGATGCAGGCATCAGCTTCGATGCCGATGGTATCAAAGCCGGTTTCTGTTGATGGTTATCTGTTGCTTGACGGAGGAATTTCAGATCCGGTTCCGTACAAATATATGGAAGAACTCGGCTACAATCACAATCTGATAATCCTGACACAGCCGAAAGAATACAAAAAACAAAAAGTTAAGGGCTTTCCGCTGATTAAGCTTTCAGTTCGTAAATATCCGGCTGTTATAAAAGCAATCGGTGTCCGCCATGATATGTATAACAGATGTATTGAAGAAATTAATGAAAGGGAGAGTAACGGAATATCGTTTGTAATCAGACCTCCGGAGCCCCTTGGAATAAGCAGAACGGAGAAAAACCCGAATGAACTGGAAAGAGTTTATCAGACGGGGCGCAAAGAAGCGGAAAAAAGGCTTTCAGCCTTAAAACTTTTTTTGTCGGAACAGAAACAGGAATTATGAATTTGAAGACATCCGGGTTCAAAAATCCGGATGTTTAACATAAAAACTCAATGAAGGGCGGAAAAAAATATGAAAATAATAAAGGCTGCCGAAGAGCAGTATACCGCAGTAAGGGCATTTTATCATTCAATTATTGACGCTTTAAAAGGTGATCCGTACGATCTGGGATGGAAAAAAGACATATATCCGGGGCCTGATTTTCTCATGGAGTCTATTCGTAAAGGTGAACTTTATATTGCAACAGAGGACGGTAATATTGTTGCTTCAATGGTTTTTAATCATGACTGCAATGACAGTTACAATGAATTTACATGGCCTACAGACGCAAAACCTGATGAAGTGTCGGTAATTCATGCTCTTGCCGTAAGCAAGTCACACGGAAGAAAAGGCATAGGCAGACAAATGGTTGGATTTGCCATTGACATGGCAGAGAAAAACGGGCAGAAAGCTATCAGGCTTGATGTTATTAAGGGTAATCTTCCGGCAGAGAAACTTTATCTTGGTATGGGGTTCAGAAAACTTCATACGCTGCAGATGTTTTATGAAAATGTAGGTTGGACTGATTTCGGCCTTTATGAGTATAAGATTTAAGCAGCCGGGGCAGTAGTGGCTGAAACAGGAAGTCCGGACTTACAGACTCCGGAGCAGTTGACTTCCGAGCAACAAAAGAACAATCAGAAGGGCAGGCTTTATAATGAGGCTGCCTTTTTTCATGGCAAGCCCTGCACCTATCCAGCTTCCGAGCATATTGCAAAGTCCTGCGGCGATTCCAAGAGTAACAATAACCTGTCCGCCTGCAAAGAACACAGCAAGAGCACTTACTGTCGTGGTGAGATTAATAAGTTTTGTCTGGGCATTTGCGGTTTTTATATTCATTTTGGCGAAGACTGTTAAGCATATAATAGTAAAAGTTCCGGCACCCGGACCGAAAAAACCGTCATATATCCCGATTAAAAAGGCAACAGTCATAACGATTATAAAAGTTTTCTTATCTGTTGGTGCTTTTTCGCCCAGATTGTCGTGAAAAATTCTTTTGTTCAGAACAATAAATGCTGCAAGAGGAAGTATGACAAGCAGAACTTTCATCATCACGGATTCGTTCATGCGCATGGAAAGATTTGCACCTAATGCCGAACCGGAAACAGCGAAAAAAACGGATGGTATACCCAGCTTGAAACTGACCATTTTGTTTTTTATAAAACGCGCCGCAGAAACTGCAGCTCCGAAACTTGCCGACAGTTTGTTCGTTGCGATGGCTGTGTGAACGGGAACCCCTGAAATCAGGTAGGCAGGAATGGAAATTAAAGCACCGCCGCCTGCGACGGCATCCAGCAGTCCCGCGAGAAAGACAAGCGGGCATACAATAAGAAAAACTTCCGGTGTAAGCGTGGAAATATCAGAAAAAAACATAATTACCTCGTGTTAAAACTGTATAATTTCAATGTTCGTTAACAGGACATTGATTTTTTTTCGGGCGCGTTCACTGCGATGCCCAAGAATTATTATAGTTCCCGAGGAAATAGTTGTAAAAGTGCTGTTTTTATGATTAAATAAAAAGAAAAGTTATATTTAATCTGAGGGCGAATTTGTCGGATTTTGGAGGATTTTATGGATATTGAATCTGTTCGTATTTTTCTTGACGTTTTGCGTGCGGGAAGTATGACTGCGGCGGCCGAAGAGCATTTTATGAGTCAGCCGGCACTCGGAAAAAGAATAGCCATGCTGGAAAAGGAGCTTGGAGTTTCGCTTTTTCGTAGGGGAAAGGGACAGGCCAGGGTAGAACTTACGACAGAGGGAAAAGCATTTTGCGATATTGCAAAGCGTATGCTTCTGCTTAATGAGCAGGCACTGGAACTGAAAACCGGTTCGGAAAAGGAATTTCTTACAATTGCAAGTATAAGAAGTGCACATGATTTTGTTGTACCGGAGATGGTTCTGAAACTTAAAAAACAGCACCCGGATCTCAGCATTACGGTGGAGGAACACCATACGGCAGAAATTATTGAACTGCTTGAAAAAAAGCGAATTGATGTGGGAATTATTCAGACAGAGGCTGTTTCGCGGAATCTTACAAGCAGTCTGCTTTATGATGAATCGTACATGGCGGTTGTCAAAATGGACAGTCCTCTTGCCGGAAAAGAAAAGGCAGATCCCGAAGAACTCGACGCAAAACACGGCATTTTTCAAGTGTTTGACGAGGAATACGAAAAATGGTTTACAAGCCGCTGGAGACCGTATTCCGTTAAAATAAGAGTTAATACAACACCGACGGCAGTTCGGTATTTTAATGAAGCCGAGGACTGGATGATAGTGCCTGAGGCTGTGGCACACCTGCTGGAAGGACAGGGATTTGCGGCAGTTTCGCTTTCAGGAGAGCTTCCGCAGCACCGTGTTTTTATATGCAGGAACAAAACCAACAACAGAAAGGCACTTGCCAAGTTTATGGAATGTATGTGATTACTTCCAGACCAGTTCGAATTTTTTGTCCGGACAGATGTTGATACAGACGCCGCATCCCGAACATTTAGCGGAATCGACACGAATTCCGTTGTCATTAAAAATTGCGGTATCAAGACATCCGCGCGAGCATATGTCACAATCACGACCGGCACAGACCTCTTTGAGAGAGGCAACCTTTTTTTCAACCTTGATTTCTTCAAAGGATTTCAGCCTGTCGAGGGCTCTTCCCTTAATCATGGAAATATCGGTAATATTGTGAGATTCGAACCATTTTTCAAGGTAGTCGAGAATTTCTCCCACAACATCATAGCCTCTTAGAAGTACGGCAGAGCTGACACCTCCCGCCGAAGCTCCGGCCATTATATATTCAAGAAGATTGCTGCCGTTTTCAATTCCGCCAAGGCCTATCAGAGGAAGGCTGCTTGTCTGGGCGATGCCTGCGACTATCGCAAGCCCGATCGGTTTTATCGGTGCGCCCGAATATCCTCCGTATGTTGCAAGTCCCGGACGGCCTGTTTCAATGTCAATGCTGAGAATGCCGCGAACTGTATCAATCGCGCTTATTCCCGCAGCCCCGGCTTTGTTGCAGGCTTTTACAACTTCGGGGAGGTTATATGAATTTGCGCTGAGTTTTACCGATACCGGAATTTTTACGGCATCGACAGTTTCAGAGACATATCTGTAGACTTTTTCGGCATCGCTTGCAATGACGGAAACTCCTTCGCCCATTGGGCATGCAAGCCCGAGTTCTATACCGTCGACACCTGTTTTTTCGACTTTTTTTGCGATGTATGCAAGCTCCGATGAGGAAGAACCCATCACGGATGCTATAAGCTTTGTATCGGAACCGTATCTGTCATTTTTTTCTATTTCCTTAAGGTCGTGAATCCATGTTTCAAGATCGATACTGCTGTAAAGTCTGATGTTTTGCAAACCTCTGCTTCCCGAATCATAATCGTATCTCGGACTTACATCCGGATATGAATCACCGGTTATTGTTTCTGTTACAATTGCCCCTGCACCGCATGTAAGTGCCGGCTTGAGGTTTTCACCCCTGCACCACGGACCGGAACCGATTACCACCGGATTTTTTATCTCAAAACCCATTATATTAGTTTTAAGCATATCTTTTTCTCCTGTTTATTTACCAGATTTCACGAATTCTTTCTTTGTTGCCGCAGGATTTTCGTATTTTCATTTTTGCCTGCAGCATGATTGAATTCGCATCTTCACAAAGTTCATCTTCAATCATGTCAAAGAGCACTCTTCCGGCTGTAAGACCCATTCTGTATGAGGGTTTTATAACCGTTGTCAGTTTGGGCTCAACTACTGCGCCTGCTTCGAGTCCTTCAAAGCCAACAACACCGACATCATCGACCGTAAGACCGTTTTGTTTGATGGATTCAATTGCGCCGAAAGCAATCGTATCTGTTGCGGCAAATATGGCATCGGGTTTTATGTCATCCAGGAGGCGGCTTGTGGCAACATAGCCTCCTTCGAGAGAATTTTCGGTTTTTATAATATAGCTTTCGTTAATGTCAAGGCTGTTGTTTTTCATTGCCTTTATATATCCCTTCAGCTTTTCACGGTTAATGAATTCCTGGTTTTCGGGGAGGATTACGGCAATTTTTTTTCTGTTCATGTAAGCAAGGTAATTTATAACTTCTTCAACAGCCTCGTCATAATTCGTATATACGACATTTTCGCCTTCGGAATTGTCATTTTTCCCGACAAAAACAAAAGGAATTCCTTTCGATCTGATGACTTTGATATCTTCGGAATCGAGCAGAGACTGAATCAGAATAAGTCCGTCAATCTTTCTTTCGATAAGGGACATAACCTGTGTTTTTTCTGTCTGCGGATCGTAGGCGGTATTGACCAGTATGATATTGGAGTTGTGCTTGTGGGCAATATCTTCGACACCTTTTGCCGTTTCCATGTTTGAAATCTCAAGTGTATCAGGCATAACAACACCTATTATGTTTGACCTGCTTGTCTGCAGATTTCTGGCAAACCAGTTAGGTGTATAGTTGAGCTCTTCCATTGTGGAAAGAACTTTTTCCCTTGTCTTGTTATTTACTTTTTCGGGAGTATTGAGTACTCTGGATACCGTTGTAATGGAAACTCCGGCTTTTGAAGCTACTTCTTTAATGTTCAAGTGGTGCCTCCGCATCTTTTTTCTTTAATTCTACAAAAATAAGGGGATTTGTACAAGACAAATCCCCGGGTAATTATCAGAATTTTACGTTTGTTTTTTCCGGCTCTGTCGCTGCAATGAGACTGCCTTTTCTGTAGGAGGCAAGTACAGGCCTGTTGTAGCACAAAGCGTCGTAGTAATTCTTTGCGTCAAGCACAACAAAGTTAGCTTCGTTGCCTTCGCGAATTCCGTATTTGTCGCCGAGATGAAGCGTTTTTGCTGCGTTTTCGGTTACAAATTTGTAGGAATTGCAGATTTCTTCATAGCCGAGCATATGACCGGCATAAAGTCCCATGAAGACTGCATCTCTCATCGAAGCATTGCCGAGAGGGTTCCATGGATCGAAAATGTCGTCATTACCGAATGAAACGTTACATCCTTCGGCAGTAAGCTCTTTTACTCTTGTCATGCTTCTGCGTTTCGGATAAGTATCGGTGCGGCCGCCAAGATGAACGTTGACGCAAGGATTTGCAACGAAGTTCATTCCGGACATCTTGAGAATTCTCATAAGGCGGATCACATAAGCGTTGTTATAGCTGTGCATTGCGGTAGTGTGCGATGCGGTTACCATATCCTTCATGCCTGTTTCGTAAGCTCTTGTTGCTACAGTTTCGAGCCCTCTTGAAGCCTCGTCATCGATTTCGTCACAGTGAACATCTATAAGCTTTCCGTACTTTTGTGCAAGCTCAAAGCAGATATTGAGCGATTCGACCGAATATTCTCTTGTAAATTCGAAATGAGGGATGGCACCTGCGGCGTCAGCTCCCATTTTCAGCGCTGTTTCAAGAAGCTCTTTGCCCTTTGGATAGCTGAGAATTCCGTACTGAGGGAAGGCTACAATCTGAATGTCTATGTAATCCTTCAGCTCGTCTCTCATCTCAAGAATTGTTTCAAGGGCGGTAAGCTTGGGATCGTTGATGTCAACATGTGTTCTTACATGCTGAATGCCGTTTCCGGCCTGAATTCTAACTGCCTTGTTTACGCGTTTTCTCACATCATCCTTTGTAAGCATTTCCTTGCGCTCTTCCCAGCAGTCGATACCTTCAAACAGCGTTCCGCTCATATTCCATCTCGGCTCACCGGCAGTGAAGCAGGTGTCAAGATGAACATGCGATTCTACGAACGGAGGAAGAACCAGTTTGTCGTCGTAATCAACAACTTCTTCACCGGCGAGAGGTTCAAGGCCTGCGGCAATCTGCTTGAAAATGCCGTCTTCAACACGTATATCCTTTTTTTCCGTATCGTTTTTTATATGAACATTTTTGAATAACATCTTATGCCTCCTTCTTGTTGTAAACCATGTATCCGATGAAGTAACAGATTGCTGCAACTGCCATTGCGTTTATTGCGGCAATTCCCCAGTGGAGAAGATTTGAAACCAGGGCGCCTATTATAATGCCCGCAACATTGAACCAGTTAACTGTAATGTTTTCAGTCTGAGTTTCAAATTTGTTTCTGTTGCAGAAATAATCAAGAGTTACTATGATGCCGATAGGCGGAAGGGCACAGTTGAGTATGTTAAGCCATCCGCAGAAGTTGTAATAAAGCCAGATTGCAAGAGCTGTTCCGACGATTCCGGCAATCCAGGTTGTGATTTTCATTCTGATGCTGAATATATTTGCAAGCGCAAGTCCGCCTGTATACAAAGCATTGTTGTTTGTTGTCCAGATATTTGCGCCAAGAACGATAAGTGCAGGAATTGCAAGTCCCTGTGCAATCATTACATAGAAAATATCATCCATTCCGGTAAATGCGCCGCCAACTGCTCCGAAGCAGAACATCAGGGTATTTCCGAGGAAGAATGCGATTACTGTAGTACAGACCGCAACTTTTCTTGTTTTTGCAAAGCGGATGAAGTTTGGCGTTGCGGTACCTCCTGAAATGAAGGAACCTATAACATATCCGATTCCGGTAAATAATGTAATCTCACCGGCAGACTGGCTGAATACGGCAATAAGTCCGCCGCCTTCGTTTGTGGCGGTAACCATTGAATAAACACCGAGTACAACAATAAGCGGAACAGAAATAGTACTTACGATTTCAAGGGCTTTCATACCTGTTGCGGCAGTTGCCGTCATAAGAAGTCCCGCAAGAATTGTAAGAATCCATTTGTTTATGCCAATAAGTTCAGCGGCAGGAATTGAAAACATTGCAACACCTACACCGAACCATCCGATCTGGGTAAATCCGAGAACGAAAGAGGAAAGGTAAGATCCTTTGGCACCGAAAACTTTTCTGCAGAGAAGGTCCATATTAAGACCTGTTCCCGCACCGATGTAAGCAAGGATGCCGCAGTAGGCAGAAAGTATCACACCGCCTATGATGCATGCCCATACAAACCCTGAAAAATCAAGCCCGTTTCCAAGTTTTGCACCTACACTCATACTTGCTGAGAAGAAAGTAAATCCCAGCATTACAAAAAACATGCTTCGGAATCCTTTTCTCGCGGATTCAGGTACCGCTTCAAGCGAATAATCCGCGTCAGGACTCTGGTTTTTTGCTTTTAATTCTTTTTCACTCATTGTTACACTCCTTTCACAAAATACAAAATATGCTTATGAAAATATTTTCATCGATAGGATATCATATCGTGCAAAAATGTCAATCGAAATGAAAAAATTACAATTATGTATTGAAAACGATACAATAATGCCCGGAAAAAGAACACTTATCTTGCGGTACGCACGTCTGAATTTGCTGTTTTGAAAATATTTTCATATATTGATAATTGTCGGAAACGGAATATGTTTGCTATATTATTAGAACAAGTTTGCAGATGAACCGAAAGAAACGCAGCGTAACGGTGCCGATGTGAAGTTATAATTCCGGTGCTGAAAGAAATATTTGGACTTGTAAAAAAGCGGGAATGTTTTATAATGTGATTAGCAAACGCTAACCCCAAAAGGAAGGATAAAAATGAATACTGTTATTATTGGATTATTAATACCGTTTGCAGGAACAACGGCAGGCGCAGCATGCGTATTCCTGCTCAGGAAAAATCTCAAGGCCGGCGTACAGCGTGCTTTAACCGGCTTTGCGGCGGGGGTAATGGTGGCGGCATCAGTCTGGAGCCTTATTATTCCGGCTATAGAGCAGTCGGCTCAACTTGGACAGCTAGCATTTCTTCCGGCATTCGGAGGATTCTGGCTGGGTATATGTTTTCTTCTTATTCTGGATCATATAATACCGCATCTGCACAGAAATATTAATCAGACAGAGGGGCCGAAAACACATCTGTCCCGTACGATAATGATGGTGATTGCCGTTACGCTGCATAATATTCCGGAGGGAATGGCGGTCGGAGTCGTTTATGCGGGACTTCTCAGTGAGTCTGCAAATATCACACAAGGGGCGGCTCTTGCGCTTGCGCTTGGAATTGCAATCCAGAATTTCCCGGAGGGGGCTGTTATCTCAATGCCGCTTTATGCGGAAGGAAAAAGCAAGCCTAAAGCTTTCTGGCTTGGAGTTCTGTCAGGAGCGGTGGAACCGGTTTTCGGCATGCTTACTGTAATTGTAACAGGCCTTGTAATTCCGGCTATGCCGTACCTTCTTTCATTTGCGGCAGGAGCAATGCTTTATGTTGTTGTGGAAGAACTGATTCCGGAAGCATCTACGGGAAAACATTCAAATATCGGTGTGTTGTCGTTTGCTGTCGGCTTCAGTATTATGATGGCACTGGATGTTGCACTTGGATAAGCGGAAATAAAAAACGGCATGGAAGAACCATGCCGGAGTGCAGCAAAATGTTAATCAGAAACCACGTTTCTGCATATGATATTTAATAGCTTCAAAAGTCTTGTCGCTGATATAATGTTCGACGCGGCATGCGTCTTCGGCGGCAGTTTCTTCATCTACTCCGATATTTATAAGAAGGCGAGTGAGTACCGCATGACGTTCATAAATGTTTTTTGCGATTTTTTCTCCGGCTTCGGTGAGTTTTATGTAACCATTTTTGTCTCTTTGAACAAGACCGTCTTCTTTCAGGAGATTAAGCGCTCTGCTGACAGAAGGCTTTGAGTAGCCCAGATAATCGCCGACATCAATTCCGCGGATGGTATCCGACTCCCGGGAGAGAACATATATTGTTTCAAGATACATTTCACCGGATTCCTGTATTGCCATAGTAAAAACCTCCTTCTCACACTTCTGTTAGCATTAACTTACCACATTAATTGGAATTTAACAACCGCTGTTTTCAATAAAAATTAAAAAAATCCCCAAAAAAAATACTTGACTCGTTAGGAAACACTAACTATAATGATTTTCAGTTAGCCGAGGCTAACAAACTTTTGCGGGATATTTTACCGTTATTTAGAAATTATCGGTCTTCATTTTTTGTTTTTATTGTGTGAAACGAGGTGAAAAAATGGAATTACAATTAGGTGATGTTCAGACAACTGCTTTGATACCGCTGGCCATAAAGGCTAACGAAACATTGCGGAAGAATCCGCGTGTCAAAGATTTAAAAGCGGTTGAAATTATTAATGCGCTGAAAATTGATACAACAGGATACGATAAATTCCTTTCTCATGAAGGAGTTGTGGCACGAACGTTGATGCTCGACAGACAGTTAAAACAGATTATAAGCAAGAATCCCGATACTGTGGTAATTAATATAGGCGCAGGATTTGACAACAGATTTTCACGTGTGGACAACGGGAAAATTTTCTGGTTCGATCTTGACCTTCCGGACGCAATAGCGGCAAGGAAAAAAGCCTTTGAGGAGAAGGAAAGGGTTACAATGATCGCGGGAGATGCTCTTAATCCGGAATGGTGCGATACTGTAAAGGATGTTCTTTCCGAAAGACAGTCGAAGCCGGTGTTCATTGCCGAAGGGCTGTTTATGTATCTTACAATGGAGCAGATAAAGACATTCCTTGAAATACTGAAAGAGAATTTTCCGGAGGGGGGAACTCTTATAGCGGAGCAGAACGCAAAGTTCCTGATGAATAAGGACAAGTATCATGACACTGTGAAAAAGACAAAGGCCCATTTTGTTTCCGGAACCGACTCGGGACAGGAAATAGCCGATCTTGTTGACGGCTTCAGAATGGTTGAAGAGCACAGCTTCAACGAAGAAATGCGAAAGTACAGCATTCGTTCAAAGCTTTTTGCACTGGCTTTCCCGAAGATTAATGACCGGTGGGCAACTTTTGTCTGGTAAAAAAATATAAATTACGCTTGACAGTTTTTAGCGAACGGTGTATTCTAACAATGAGGTTAGCGTACAGCGTTCGCTTTGATTTTTTGAAAAGGAGAAAACAATGCCGAGAGATAAGACCGAAAATCATGAAAAGATAGTAGAAGCAGCATTTCGCGAGTTTCTCGAATACGGATTCAGCGAAGCTTCGATGAGAAGAATTGCAGCTTCATGCGGTATGAGCGCTTCGGGACTTTACAAGCATTTTCCCGGCAAGGAAGAAATGTTTGCAGCGCTTGCGGAACCGGCGATTACAGGTTTTATGCAGCTGTATCATGAGATTGAAGACAATTATTCTGACAGCATTAAAAACAGAAAACCCGAAGACGATGTTAACTGGAGCAATCAGAACGAAACAGTCAGGGCCATGGAATATATCTACGACCATTTTGATGAATTCAAACTGATCGTATGCAAATCACGCGGCACGAAATACGAGGATTTTACACATGCCGTTGCAGAACTTGAAGAAAAGGTAACGCTTCGCTATCTGAACAAACTCAGAAAAAAAGGGATACCTGTCAACGAGGTACGGAAAAACGAACTGCATCTGCTTGTTACAAGCAGTATAGATGCGGTATTTCAGGCGGTTATACATGATTTTTCAAGGGAGGAGGCCATGCATTACGCGGAGACTCTTCAGAAATTTTATGTACCGGCATGGAAAGCCCTATTCGGTTTTTAAGTAAAATAAAATGCTCTGTTTATCCGGCAGAGCATTAAAAAATATGCATAGGTTAGTTAAAACTAACCTATGCGCGCCGTGAGCACCCGTCAGCGGCCGGCGAAATCTCCACGGCCGGCGCCGAGAGACGAAATGCCAAAGACCGGCAGCGACCGGGGAAACGAAAGCGCCGCGTGCCGCGCCGGCCTGCGCAGCTTTGAAACGGAATGAAAACTCTGTCCGTATAAGCGGACTTGAGAAATATTCAATTAAAGGAGTTTTAAAATTATGAAAAAGAGAGGGATACTGTCCCGTATAAATGAATTTGCGGGACCAAAGAGAATCAATTTCGCGGGAAGCGTCATTCTTGCGATACTGGGCGTTGCGGCATCGTTTATACCGTATTTGCTGATTGCGGATATAGTAAAACAGCTGCTTGCCGGAAATTCGGAGCCTCAGTATTATGTCAGGCAGGTAGCTTTGATGGCGGTGGCATGGATTCTGAGAATACTGTTTCACAACCTTTCCACAACATTGTCTCATGTTGCGACATTCAATGTGCTTGCGGGAATAAGAAAGCAGTTATGCGAAAAGCTTTCAAAGATTCCGCTCGGCTCTGTTCTTGACGACAACAGCGGAAGCTACAAAAACATAATTGTGGAACGTGTTGATTCCATGGAAACAACGCTGGCACACATCATACCGGAGTTTACGGCAAATATTCTGCTTCCGATGGTCATGTTTGTATATCTTCTTACGATTGACTGGCGCATAGGCCTTTCGAATCTGATCTCAGTAGTAATCGGTCTTGTCTTTGCGGCAGTAATGATGATGAAGAGCAAAGGCGAGTTTGAAGTGACAATTCAAAAGACAAAATATCTAAACGATACGGCAGTCGAATATATAAACGGTATCGAAGTAATAAAGGCATTCGGAAAAACCGGAAGCTCCTACGAAAAATTTGTGAACGCAGCAAAAGAAGGCGCCGACTGTTTTATCAGATGGATGAGAAAGTGCATATGGTGGCAGGCCGGAATGCTTGCTTTTATGCCTGCAACATTTCTTGGTGTGCTGCCTGTAGGACTGATTCTTGTAAAATACTCAGCTGTTACGCCTGCAGATTTCATTACCTGTGTAATTATCTCGGCAGGTCTTATAACGCCGCTTGTTGTGGCATTTTCATACATGGATGACATGGCAAAGGTAAAGTCGATATTCGGTGAAGCCATTGAAATTCTTGACCGTCCTGAAATGAAGCGGCCGGAAAATATCGTGGAAAAGCCGCAAGGCTCGGATATCTGCCTTGAGGATGTCAGATTTACATACAAAGACAAAGAAGTTCTGCATGGTATTAACATGGAGATAAAACAGGGAATGGTTAATGCCATGGTTGGACCTTCCGGCTCGGGAAAAAGCACAATCGCAAGGCTTATAGATTCGTTGTGGGACCCGGATTCGGGAACTGTCAAATACGGCGGCGTTGACATAAAAAAACTTCCGCTCGATTATTACATGGGACAGATCGCATATGTGGCACAGGATAATTATCTGTTTGATATGTCAGTCAGAGAAAACATAAGGCTCGGCAATCCCGCAGCAAGTGATGAGGATGTCATAAATGCGGCAAAGGCAAC
>JAILLO010000064.1 GCA_024693105.1 Clostridia bacterium
CTCAGTTAAATTAACTTTTCCCATTCAGAAAATTCCTCCCTCTTTTGACTTATTTAACTGACATAGGGATTCTATCACAATTTAATATTTATGTGCGATTATAAATACACAATTTATGATTATTTTACAAATCTTATGCCCGTAAATTTTTGCCCTGTTACAATCGAAAAAGGCAGGCTGCAAAAGTCTGCCTTTTCAAATTAACTTCTTTATTATATATGATATCTGCGCAATTTTCCACAATTTAGCCCTTTTGAAATCATTCAATTTTACAAAAGAACACCCCGCAGTGTCTGACGGGGTGTAAATCTATAGCAGTTTTTAACTGCCAAGGTATGCTTTTTTTACCTGTTCCGAAGCGGCCAGTTCGTCGCCCGTTCCGCTCAGGGTAACGCTGCCCGTTTCAAGAACATAGGCATGATGAGCTACAGAAAGAGCCATTTGCGCGTTCTGCTCTACCAGCAATATGGTAGTTCCCGCGTCATTAAGCCTCTGAATAATTTCAAAAATCTGTTCTACAAGTATAGGTGCAAGTCCCATCGAAGGCTCGTCAAGCATCAGAAGCTTCGGATTGCTCATAAGAGCCCTTCCCATTGCCAGCATCTGCTGCTCGCCTCCCGAAAGAGTTCCCGCTACCTGCTTACGGCGTTCTTTAAGTCTTGGAAACTGTTCAAAAATCATTTCCAAATTTCCCGGAATTGTTGAAGGTTCCGCCGTAAAAGCCCCCATTTCCAGGTTTTCCTGAACCGTCATCTGCTGAAAAATGCGACGACCTTCAGGCACATGTGCCAGGCCTTTTTCAACTATCTTGTGAGCCGGCACCTTTGCAATGTTTTCTCCGCAAAAGTCTATGCTGCCTGTCCTGGAATGAAGGATGCCGGAAACCGTCTGAAGTGTCGTACTTTTGCCTGCTCCGTTGGCTCCGATAAGAGTAACGATTTCCCCTTCATCAACTTTGAAAGAGACATCTCTTATTGCATGGATGGCCCCATAGTATACGTTTATGTTTTCCACGCTTAATATTGTTTCCATACTATGCCTCCTTCTTTCTTCCAAGATATGCTTCAATTACCTGAGGATTTGACTGAATTTCCTGCGGTGTTCCTTTTGCGATGATCTGGCCGAAATTAAGAACCGCAATACCTTCGCAGATACCCATTACAAGGTTCATATCATGCTCTATAAGGAGTATGCAGATCTTGAAGGTATCTCTGATTTTGGTGATTGCTTCCATCAGATCGCTTGTCTCCGAAGGATTCATACCTGCTGCAGGCTCATCCAGCAAAAGAACCTTCGGATCTGTAGCAAGGGCTCTTAATATTTCAAGTCTTCTCTGGGCACCGTAAGGCAGTGAGCCCGCCTGTGCATAGGCAAAATCCGCCATATCGAAAATGTCCAGAAGTTCCAGTGCTCTTTCATGCGCACGCTTTTCAGCCTTGCGATAGAAAGGAGTGTGGAAAAGCGCTCCGCCAAGACTGTAATGTATATCTCTGTGAAGCCCTATTTTTACGTTTTCTTCCACGGTCATCTTGTCAAAAAGACGTATATTCTGGAAGGTTCTTGCGATTCCGGCCTGATTTACCTGTACGGTGTTCATTCCCGCAGTATCCTTGCCGTCAAGATAAAATGTTCCTCTTGTAGGCTGGTAAACCTTTGTCAGCAGATTGAAAACCGTAGTTTTTCCGGCACCGTTAGGTCCGATAAGGCCCGAAATTTCGGTCGGGCCGAGTGTTATTGTAAAATCATTTACCGCGGTAAGTCCGCCAAAATCTATCCCAAGTCCCTGGATTTCCAGAACCGGACGCTGCTCGGCATCACGCTCGGGAAGAAGGGAATGTCCTTTGTAGTCTGTTAATGTATTTACTCCGACAGTTGGAAAAATCATTTTGTGCCTCCCATCTCCTCATCCGCTTTCTGAGGTCGTTTGTAAACCCTGGTTCTTGAAAATTTTGCTTTGAACTGTTTTGATGCAGCTGCAGTTAAAGCCTTCAGCTGTGGATTGTTAGTCGCAAGCATTACTATGATCAGTACGATTGCATAGGTCAGCATACGATAATCGGAGAACTGTCTCAGTGCCTCAGGAAGGATTGTGAGAACAGCTGCGGAAATAATGCTTCCGGTGATATTTCCTATTCCGCCCAGTACAACAAATACCAGGATGAAAATCGATGTATTGAAGTTGAATTTTACAGGAGCAACCGTTGAATAATTCAGGGCGAAAAGAGCACCTGCCATACCTGCGAGAATTGCACCCGTAACAAATGCCGTCATCTTGAAATTAGTTGCCGAAAGTCCTACGGATTCTGCCGCAATACGGTTGTCGCGCATTGCCATGATAGCTCTGCCGTGCTTGGAATTGATCAGATTCAAAACCACGAAAAGCGTGAACATCACGAGCAGGAAGCCTGCAAAGAATGTCGAAAGTTTCGTAACTCCGGTGGCACCCATAGGGCCGTTTAAGATCATCGAGCCCTGCTCCGAAAGATGAATGCCGTCCATTGAGGTGGATACCTGCAGACCTTTTTCGTCAAGTCCCACATAAATTACATTGAGGACATTACGGATAATTTCGCCAAATGCAAGTGTTACTATCGCCAGATAGTCTCCGCGAAGACGCAGTACAGGCACGCCTATAATTACACCTGCAACACCTGCGAAAAGTCCTCCTACAAGGATTGCAATCACGAGCTTCACCCAGAGAAACGGCAGCGACTGAAAAAGTGTTGCCGCAATTACACCGGAAAAAGCACCTATAGCCATAAAGCCGGCATGCCCCAGGCTGAGCTCTCCTGAAATTCCGACTACCAGGTTCAGAGAAACAGCCAGGGAAATATACGCACAAATAGGTACCAGTTGGCCCTGAAGTGAGTTGGAAATCAAGCCGGCGCTTACCATTATACTTACAATAACAAAACCTGCTATTGTGATTCCGTAAGACCAAAGGGCGCTGCGCTTGTACTGATTCATATTACTTTTTGTCATTTTCATTAATGTATTCACGTCGCTGCCCTCCTATACCTTTTCAGTTATTTTACGTCCGAGAAGTCCTGTCGGCTTCACAAGTAAAACAACAATCAACACACCAAATACTATGGCATCGGAAAGTTCCGTCGATATATATGCTCTTGACAGAATTTCGATTATTCCAAGAATAAGTCCGCCAACCATAGCCCCCGGAATGGATCCGATGCCGCCGAAAACAGCGGCTGTAAAAGCCTTGATGCCCGGCATTGCGCCTGTTGTAGGCATCAGTGTCGGATAGCTGGAGCAGAGCAGTACGCCCGCAACGGCAGCCAGAGCCGAACCGATTGCAAATGTCGTTGAAATTGCCTGATTGACGTTAATTCCCATAAGCCTTGCCGCGTCATTATCCTCAGATACAGCTCTCATGGCTTTTCCCATTTTTGTCTTTGTTATAAACACCTGAAGTCCTATCATGATCAAAACGCAGATTAAAATGGTGA
Source organism: Clostridia bacterium (assembly GCA_024693105.1). Lineage (GTDB taxonomy): Bacteria > Bacillota > Clostridia > Peptostreptococcales > Anaerovoracaceae > JAILLO01. The sequence continues at coordinate 3,465 of JAILLO010000064.1, forward strand.
AAATCGTCTCCGGTGTGAGAATCAGCTTACCGTCTGCAAGCTCAATATTGTTGGCCTTGGCAAACATTGAAGTGAATACCTTCGGTGCGCTTCCGAAAACCAGAAGTGCCGCATTTTGAAGGAAATATGATACGCCGATGGCGGTAATAAGAACTGCCAGCGATGATGTGCCGCGCAGTGGCTTATAAGCAAGTTTTTCAATGACTATGCCAAGCACTGTGCATACAACCATTCCCAGCAAGAGCCCCAGCCATACCGGAAGATTCATATATGTGAATGTACAAAAGACTACATAACCACCAATCATGATTACATCGCCGTGGGCAAAGTTCAGCATTTTTGCTATGCCGTAAACCATCGTATACCCCAGTGCAATTATGGCATATACACTGCCCAGGCTGAGTCCGCCTGTTAAATAAGTTAACGCTGTCATTATAATACCTGCTTTCCAATCGTCTTAACACCGTTTACGGCGATAAGAACCGAAGTGCCTTACGACACCGTCAGTCTCACCGCCCTAAACATTATATCCTTTAATTAAATTCCCTTTTTTCGTTTTCTATCTGTCTACGTAGATACCACCCTGGATTACGCAAACTACCGGATCCTTGGAAACTTCGCCGTTTGTTCCCCAAGTCATTCCCTTACCTGTCAAACCGTCGAATTTTGCTTCTGTTGTGAAGTATTCAACGAATGCTTCGCAAGCATCACTTGCAGGAGTTTCTGCTGTTACGCCCTTAGCCTGGCAAGCTGCATAGAATGCGTATACTACGTCATAAGCGTCTGCTGCGAACTGGTTAGGAGTTTCTCCGTATTTTTCTTCATAAGTCTTAACAAATGCTGCTACCTTTTCATCCTTTGACCACGGATTGAATGGTGTCATAAGCATCAGGTTTTCTGCCAGATCCTTGTTGAAGCCTTCCATAGCAAGGATTCCGTCCATACCGTCTACACCAAAGAATGTAGGAGCGTAGTTCATTTTGCTTGCCTGAGCAAGAATCATTGATGCAGGAGTGTAGTAGATTGGCATGAATACGAGGTCTGCGCCTGCACTCTGTGCACCTGTCAGCTGTACTGAGAAGTCAGCGTTGTCATCTGATGAGAATGTACCTGTGTAAACAACATCTTTACCGCTCTTCTTCAGTTCTGCGGTAAATGCGTTGTAGATACCTGTTGAATAAGCATCTGCATTGTTGTAGATTACTGCAATCTTTTCGCCGAGATTATTGTCAACGAGATATTTTGCAGCAGTTGTACCCTGATTAGGGTCTGTGAAGCAGAGCTGGAATACATTGTCTTTACCCTTTGTTACGTCTGTTGAAGAAGCTGACGGAGTAAGTTCAAATACTCTGTCTGCAAATGTTTCTGCACTTACTGCAACACACGGAGTGGTTGTAACTGTACCAAGCAGAAGCTGTACGCCCCAGTCCTTAAGTTTCTGATAAGCGTTTACTGCCTTTTCTGCGTCGTTTTCATCATCCTGGAAGTTCAGTTCAAACTGGAAGTTAGGATCCTTTGCATTGATTTCGTCAACGGCAATCTGTGCGCCGTGATAAACTGCATTTCCGTAAACTGCCGCAGAACCGGTGAGAGGTCCGATTCCTCCGATCTTGACTGTTGCGCTGCCTGATTCTGCAGCCGGTTCAGCCTCGCTTCCGCATGCAGCCATTGAAAGTACCATTGTACCTGCCATGACTACTGCCAGTGCTCTTTTGAGCATTCCTTTCACACCGTGTGCTCTAACTGTTTTCATTTTTGTCACCTCATACCTTTCTTCCGGTTCTACCGGTTTTAATCAATTTCTGCATAAACTTTCGATTCAGGATTCAGCCGTTTTCTCCCCGGCCGCGCATACATAAAAAAATCGGTTCCGCCTTATGGCAAAACCGATTAATCAATCCTGTTCTTCTCTATGCGTATCATCTGAGTTCCGATGGTATACATAAATTTCGTGTTGTGCCGTAAGACATTCGTCTTTCAGTATTCTCTTTTAGCCCGCCGCTTATAAGGACGAGCACTATAATGCTGATAATGCTAAGGACGTCAAGATTAATTGCAATCAAAGCAGACAGCATAATAATGCTGCCTAGAGCGATAATAATGTTCTTTGTGAAGTTGTTCATGAAATTCATATCGCTTCTCATTGTAATCTCCTTAATCTTTCCTGCGGCCTACACGTTTATATACTCCGCAACTGAGTGATAACTTTATTTGATGTTCTGATTATAATTTGCTGTTTTGTGTTTGTCAACACTTTTTTGAAATATTTTTTGGTTTTTGCAACAAAAAATATTTTTGGCGACAAAAAACGCTGATTTTCAAGGCTTCCGCAACAAAATATTATTCGGTTTTTTGTTCTGCCGGTCGCAGCTGCGCTTCCGCAACTAAAAAAGGACCCACAGGTCCTGCATTCGTAAGGTACAATTCGCGACGCACATTGCGCGTGCGGAGACGCTTCCGCGCATTGGGGAGGCCCCTGCAGCGGGCCCTCGCCCAAGCCTCCTTCGATGAACTTCCGACGCATGCACCCGGGTTATCACCCGATGCATGCGGGAAGTTCTATCGGAAAGTCTTGTGCTCGCACTAAGTTCAGACTTCGTCTTTTGAGCCCCGGACTCGTCTTCACTAAGTGCCGGCTTCCCCAAATGCTCCGACGCTGCAACATGTGGCGCCAACAGTCATAGTAGACTTTCAAGGATTTACAGTTCAAAAAACACAAGAGAGCCGGATCAGCTCCGACTCTCTCAAGTATGCATCCGCAAATGCATACCCCAATTACATTTATTATATCATATCAGGTTAAGCAAATCATGCCAGAATACCATAATTATCGCAAGAAGAAAAATGCCGACACACTTCGCCAGTTCCCATCCTGACAATCTTTTCTCGGCCAAGGTTCGTTTGACCGCAGGCAATCCCGTTCTAACCCAATCACAAATTGCAAATGCTGTCAAAAAGAATATCGGAACAATGATATCCCTCGGCACAATCGCCATGTCAAGCAAATCATGCACCACTGCATAAACTGCAAGAACAAAGGCAAACAAAGGTACAAGAAGCTTTTGTTCTTCCTTTTTATCAAAATTCCGCTTCATAGGTTTATGCTCCCCTGACATTTACAACATAAAAATAGTTTTCTCTACCAAGTTCTCCAGTCAAATTTCCATTTCCATACAGAGTGACGCTTTCCTTTTGGCAACAAATTGAAGAATCAATGTTAAAAGTTTTTTCTATCTTTACGATAATATATTTCTTTCTTTGCCGAAAGAACTTTGCTATCCGGAAACAAATTATCCTGCAAAACCGAAGTCGCAATTCCTGCGCAAACACTGGAAAGCGTCCCAAGTAAAGTAATCTTATTACTAATCATTTTCCCATTCAGAAATAAGCCCTCATCATTCAGCATTATCTCATCCTGCTTATATCCCTCTTTTACGATATAATCGCGACAATTTGAACTATTGTCAACAATTTCAATTTCATTCGCAACCTTAGACTCTTCATTTGATGAGAATTCAAAATTCAATACGGCATTCTTTGAATCTACCGATGTTAAACATTCCTTATCAATTCCAATCGAATCAAGTATATCAATATTTTCTTCAATCGACCCTGCTTTTGTTTCCTTATAACAATTTGTTATTGTTTCATCACCATTACAAGATGTGTTAAATGTTAACGCATCAGCGAACGAAATGCTTGTCGATGCTAAAACAAAAGTCAGCAATGTTACCCACAAAGTGCATACCAATCTTTTGCAATTCACAGCTAGCCTGATTCTTTGCATACCTTCTCTATTCTTTATAACATATCCGATGTCCAAAAAACGGTACTTTTGCAAATTTTTTTTGCAAATGTTCATATTGTCGGATAATTTTTACTTTTGTGAAACAGCTTTGTCGTTTCAAATTCAGGCACAATCTCAACCGCCCCTTTATTTCCGCACAAAGGGCAGAGTGCAACCTGAAAAGAGCATTATGACGAGCAGCAGGAACTTCACCCGAAGTCGAGCAAATGCTTTGACTGAAAAAAAGCTTTGATGAGCATGGTAGCATATCAAAGCTCACTGCAAAGTTTTTTTCTCAAAGCATGCGAGGTAAGGGCTGAAATTCCCTGTGAGGAATACCGCTCTTTGAGGGTTGTCTCTGCCCTACCCCAATAAAAAACAGAGATCTTGGATTTTTACATCCAAAACCTCTGTCCCTCTATTAATATTATTAGTAACAATGCTAAAAACGGCTGGCATTCACAAAAACATCATATGCCGTTGCACCCTAATCCCTTCGGCGTTTATAGCTTCTCAATTATCTCAGCCGAAAGCCCTGTAATCTTTTCTATCATATCAGTATCAAATCCGGAAGCTTTCATTTTGAGCGCAATTTCAGCTTTGTCTTTTGAGATGCCTTGGGCCATGCCATCATCAAATCCTGCAAGTTTGCCATCCTCAAAGCCACGATCATACCCGGATTCTTCAAGCAGTTTTCCATATTCTTCCTTTGTAACTACATCAAACAACATCCCGAATACCTCCGTTCCGTGTTTTGCAAGGAAATCAGGAAGTATACCTTCTGTCTTTGCGCGAAGTAGTGCAGCTCTCATAGCTGCTTCACGGTCAGAGTTCTTTCCTATCTCTTCCCTTGCAATCTGAACAAATCGACTGTAATCTGCCAATGTCTTTGACCTCTTGAGAAGGTCTGCACCTTTATTATAACTGATATTTATCATTTTTACCACAACCTCAACGCTGTTTTCAACATCTTTTTCGA
>JAILLO010000079.1 GCA_024693105.1 Clostridia bacterium
GTGGGCGTTGGTACGCTTGAAAGAAGCGGAGTCACAGACAGAAGAAAGAAAATCGGAAAGACAATGGCGGCCGTTGCTTTTGCAATGCCGTTCTGCTATGCGACAATTGACGCACTCGGAAGTTTTCTTGATATCACTTACCTTGAAATGGAAACCACACGCCTTGTGGGAGTTACGGAAGAGAACATTGAAGATGTTGCAAATACAAGCTACGAACTTACATTTTTCATATGTGCAATTATATTTTTAATTTACATTAAGGCACGCGGGGAAAAGTTTGCATTGCCGACGCAGCGTGACAAGATTATTGCAGCCATCTGTGAAACGGCAGGTCAGTTTACATATGTTTACGCAATGAGCGGTAACGGCAGCATTGCAGCGCCGATTATTTCTTCGGGATGCATAGTATCTCTGACTCTTTCAAGAATTTTCCTGAAAGAAAAACTGACGAAGATGCAGTACGTCTTTATTTTCCTTGTTATACTCGGTATCGTTATTCTTGGTATAGTCGAGGGCGACTGACCGAATGATGTGAATACCGCACAATAATTGGGAATAATACTTGAAAATGTTTGAGTATAGAATATAATTAAAGTGTCGCAGAACTATGAATTTACTTGCTTACAGGCATAGCAGGCGGATTTGTAGTTCTTTTTTTAGAATCGGGAGGAAAAGAAAATGTACATGGCACTTGCTCTTGTAATTTTAGGCGGCTGCTGCATGGCCTTTCAGAGTCCGACAAACGCCGAACTTTCAAAACATGTGGGGAATTTTCCCGCATCAGCCGTATCATTTTCGGTCGGAACAATTGTCCTTGCAATTGCCACATCGATTTTCGGAACGGGAGACGTAACTCAGGCGGTAAACGCTCAGCCATGGCAGCTTCTGGGCGGTTTGTACGGAGCTACCATAGTTGTTGTAATTACATATGCCGCACCTGTTCTCGGAATAGCGCTTACGTTGACTTTTTCGATGCTCGGACAACTCATTTTCGGTACAGTCATTGATACTTTCGGGCTGCTTGGAATGCCCGTGGCGCCTGTAGGTCCGTTCAGAGTTGCGGGATGTCTTGCGGTTGCAGCAGGAATTTTCTGCGTTTATGCGGGCAAGAAAACGAAAAAGAATCCCGGTGAGAAATCCGATTCTTCAGGGAAGCAGCCTCCAAAAGACAAAAGCGGCAAAAGCAACAAAAACAAAGATAAAAGCGAAGAATCTCAGAATGCAGACGGCGGGAAAACAGCTCTTCTTGCGCTCCTTTCGTTTGTGGCGGGAGCTGCGGCGGCAGTTCAGGCACCGACAAACAATTCTCTTGCGCTTCTGACCGGAAAAATCGAGGCAAGTCTCATATCGTTTGCCGGCGGTATGCTTATCCTTGTTATTATTTCGTTTATAAAGGGGCACGGCCATATTATAGAATACAGAAAAAAAGGCATCAGGCCGTGGATGCTTACAGGCGGACTTTACGGTGCAACCTTTGTGTTTATCAGTGTAATTGCAATCCCTAAGCTTGGGGCCGCACTGATTGTGGCGGCAACAATGCTCGGTCAGCTTGCCGCAGGCATACTTGTGGACTGTACGGGAATCATGCGCGCTGCCAAAGTAAAAATGAATGCGGCAAGATATACAGGCGTGGTTCTGATAGCAATAGGTGTAATTTTTGTGGCATATTCCAAGCTCTGATTTGAGCCGGTCAGTTAATACGCGCATGGTGCGGACGGTGCGGAATTAGATTAAAAAAATTCTAAGCATTGTGGCTGTTTCTTGAAAACATCGGCCGAATGGTGTATCTTTAAAGGAGTGGAAAATGGCGAAAGGAGGTCGAAAGATGGGTTTTTCGGGCGACAAAATGGGACCAAAAACAATGATGTCAAAATTCATGGCAGTGTTTTTTCCCACTATTTGTGTTCTGATGATTATTATAGTAAATTCATTTTCAACCTCTATAGGAAATCTTGAGGAAGAGCTTATACGTGACCGCGAAATGGCGGACATAAATTATATTTCAGATATGCTTGATGAGGGAAACTGGTCTCTTGTCGGCACCAGTCTGTATAAGGGCGACAAACTTATCGGTGACGGGACCCGGGCAAATGCGTGGCTTGAGCCGTTTTACAGGCACGAAAACAAGACGGAGACAAACGGTTATGTATTTGCAAGATGTTCGGACAAGAATCTTAAATGGGTCGGAGACAAGGGGACAGGATATCAGCAAGGTCACTATATCCGTGTTGCGGGAAGCACAAAGGACGCTGACGGCACGTCTCTTGTGGGAACATATATAGACAAGAAGGTTGCTGACGAACTCGACAAAAACGGTGTATTCAGCGGACCTGCAAATGTTAACGGCGTTTATTATTACTGCCTGTACAAGACGCTCAAGGACAGGGACGGCATAGTTGTGGGAGCAATAGTAGTCGGAAGAAATGTTTCGGCTCTTGACAAGCAGGAAAACGAATTTATGTCGACTGCGCTTGTAACCATAGTTACGCTGCTCTTCTTTGTAACGCTGCTGCTCATGTTTATAGTGGTTCTCTGGAATGACAATATAGACAGGATCAAGAATTACCTGAGAGCAATAGGGAGCGGTGAATTTCCGAGCGAACCGCTTGTTCTTAACAGCCAGGACGAACTTGGCCTCATGGCGAAGAGCGTCAATGAAATGACTGCGGCCCTTAAGGAAAAGGAAAGAATCGGAGCGGAACTGAACGTTGCGACAGATATTCAGGCCAATATGCTTCCAAGCATTTTCCCGGCCTTTCCTGAACGTTCCGATCTTGATATTTATGCCACAATGAATCCGGCGAAAGAAGTCGGGGGCGATTTCTATGATTTCTTTGCAATAGACGAGCGCCATTATGCCGTTGTAATTGCCGATGTTTCAGGCAAGGGAGTTCCTGCGGCACTGTTCATGGTTATTGCAAAGACTCTTATTAAGAACTTTGCGCAGACCGGTCTTGAGCCGAAGGATATTTTTGAAAGAACAAATACCACCCTTTGTGAAAGTAATGAGGCAGGTCTTTTTGTCACGGCGTGGATGGCTGTTATTGATACAGAAAGAAACGTAATTACATGTGTAAACGCAGGGCACAATCCTCCGCTTTTCAAGAAAAAAGGCGGAGAGTTTGAATATCTTGAAATAAAACACGGTTTTGTGCTTGCGGGCCTTGAATCTGTCAAGTACCAGCAGACAGAGATCGAGATGAATCCGGGAGACAGACTTTACCTCTATACCGACGGTGTTACCGAGGCAACAAGTGAGCAGCTTGAGCTTTACGGCGAGGAACGTCTCAAAAATTATCTCAACGCGCACGCAAACGATTCGATCAGAGATATTTTGCACGGAGTCAGATCGGATATTGACCGTTTTGTCGGAAAGGCAGAGCAGTTTGACGATATTACAATGCTTCTGTTTGATTACAAGGAACTGCAGGAACAGAAACAGCAGGAGGCTTAGAATTTTAAATGAATATACTAATCACATCAGGCGGGACTTCTGAAAAAATTGATGACGTAAGATTCATCACGAATTTTTCCACGGGTTCGCTTGGCAAAAGAATTGCAGAAACTTTTGCGTCTTCCGAAAAGGTTGATAAGGTTTTTCTGCTTCACGGCAGAAATGCAAAACTTCCCGAGAGCGAAAAAATTGAAAAGATCCCATGCGGCGGAGTGCAGGAGGTTATTGAAACCATCCGCAGAGTCGTTGCCGAAAACAAAATAGACGCTATTGTTCACAGTATGGCTGTAAGCGATTACGGCGTGGATGCGGCTTTCAGTTCAAGAGCGCTTTCGGAGTATCTTGCGAAGCAGTTTTCCGGGGCAAACATGGGAGAAAGCTTAGCGGATGAAGAGGCAACGGCGGACCTGATAGAGAATATGATTACCAATTTTGAAGGATATTCGGCAAACGGCAAAATCCGCTCTGATGTCGAGCATCTTATGATTAATCTTGGCCGGACACCAAAGATCATAAGCGTTTTCAAGGAATTTACTCCACGTCCGGTGATTGTGGGATTCAAGCTTTTGTCGGGAGTTTCAAAGGCGGAGCTTATCGATGTTGCACATGCACTTCTTCTGAAGAATGAATGTGATTATGTCCTTGCGAACGACCTGACTTCGATTTCGGGAGAAAATCACACGGGATATCTTATAGACAAAGATCGAAGCGAAAAAGTTTTCAAAACAAAACAGGAGATTGCAAACGGGATTGTTGAAACAGTCTGCACACTTTGTGAAGAACGTGCAAAAAACTAAAATAATGTGTTAAATATGATTTTCAAATCAAATCTGGAATATGTATGTAATACTATGCGGAGGTGAAAAATGAAAGAGATTTTACTTGGAGTTACAGGCAGCATTGCTGCATATAAGGCAGCTGAGCTTGCGAGCAAGCTTACAAAAAAAGGATACAGTGTTAACGTTGTTATGACAGAGGCAGCGCAAAAGTTCATTACGCCGCTGACGTTTGAAACACTTACAAAACACAAAGTCCATACGCAATTGTTTGATGGTAATTTTGAACCGAACGTGCATCATATTTCTCTTGCAAAGAGGACAGACCTTGCACTTATCGCGCCTGCATCCGCAGACATGATAGGAAAGATTGCAAACGGCATTGCAGATGATATGCTTTCGACGACAATGCTTGCCCTCAAAGATGTGCCTGTTCTTATATGCCCTGCAATGAACACGGCTATGTATGAGAATTATTTTGTTCAGCAGAACATGAAAAAACTTAATGAAGCAGGTTGTATTTTCCTCGAACCGACTGAGAAGCTTCTTGCATGTGGTGAAGTCGGAAAGGGTGCGCTTGTTGATATTGAGACAATTGCGGGCTTTGTAGACGGAATGCTCAAAAATGCATCCGAACATACTCATGATGTTTACGCAAATGTTGGAAAAGAAGAAAATTCCGAAGTTCATGAAGCAGCCGGAAAGGCAGACGACATGGCTGAACTTGATTTAGAGGAAATCGCAAGAGCAGAAGCGGAGAAGGCTGCAGAAAACTTCGAAAAGAAGCTTCCGAAAACTATTGATTTGTCCGGTCTTGAAATTCCTGAGGATTAGTATAATCCGGCCGGGCGAAATTGCGGTTTTCCGCGAAGATTTTCGGGCACAGTTTTTCATAAAGGCAAAAATCGGATATACGCCGGCAGTGTTTATACTGCCGGTTTTTTGTGCGGTGACCTTTGTGCGGATACTTTGTTCTTTACTTTTTTGGCTTGCAAGTCTATAATTGTGAGAACGGAAATCTGCTCGAAAAGGCGTTTGGATTTTCGTTTGTTCCGTGATTTTTTGAATTAAAAAGAGCGGGAAATTTTACAGAGGAGGAACGTCATGAAGAAACTTATGACAGGAAATGAGGCCATTGTCCAGGGGGCATGGGAAGCCGGTGTTATGGTAGCATCGGCATATCCGGGAACCCCAAGTACAGAGGTACTCGAAAACATGACAGCACACAAGGAAGTATACTCCGAATGGGCACCAAATGAAAAGGTGGCTGTTGAAGCAGCCATAGGAGCATCGGTAGCAGGTGTCAGAAGTATGGCTTCCATGAAACATGTAGGATTAAACGTAGCGGCGGACCCTCTGTTTACCTTTGCTTATACGGGAGTAAATGCCGGAATGGTTCTGCTTACAGCAGACGAACCGGGCATGTATTCTTCACAAAATGAGCAGGATAACAGAAATTACGCGAAAGCTGCAAAAATTCCGATGCTTGAACCTTCAACAAGTCAGGAGGCGAAAGATTTTATGAAAGAAGCTTTCGATATTTCTGAGAAGTTTGATGTACCGGTACTTGTACGTATGACTACAAGGGTATGCCACTCGAAGGGAATTGTTGAATGCGGTTCAAGAAGTGAATCGGGGAAAAAGCCCTATGTTAAAAACGCACAGAAATACGTAATGGTTCCGGCTTTTGCGAGAAAACGCAGGGTGGAAGTTGAAAAGAGAATGGCTCTTCTTGAGGAGTTTGCGGAAAAGACTCCGATGAACCGCATAGAAGACAACGGCAGCAGAACAGGTGTAATTGCATGCGGAATGGCATACTGCTTTGCCAAAGAAGTTTTCGGCGATGATGTCAATTATCTGAAGATGGGATTTACAAATCCGCTTCCTTCGAAGCTTATGACGGAATTTCTTCAGGGCGTCGATAAGTGCTATGTAATCGAAGAAAACGACCCATTCATCGAAGAAAAGGTGAAGATGCTGGGATTTTCCGAAAAATGCTTCGGAAAGAATACTTTTCCGGCATATGACGAGCTTACGGCCGATGTTATCAGGAAGGCTGTTTTCGGAAGTGAATTTGAAACAATAGATTACGACAAATCGAAGGTCGTGCCAAGACCTCCGGCACTTTGCGCGGGATGTCCGCACAGAGGACTGTTTTTCGAACTCGGAAAAAGAAAAAATGTGATGGTTACAGGTGATATCGGATGTTACACTCTTGCACAGGGGGCACCGTATAATTCGATAGACACAACAATCTGTATGGGCGCAAGTTTCTCGACAGGTCACGGCGCACAAAAGGCCTTTGACCTAAAGGGCGAAGATATGAGAGTTGTGGGTGTACTCGGAGATTCGACTTTTTTCCATACCGGAATTAATTCTCTGACCGAATGTCTTTACAATAATTCGCGCACTGTAAGCATTATACTTGACAATCGAATTACCGGAATGACGGGACATCAGGAAAATCCGGGGTCGGGACGTCATGCAGACCTTTCAGAGGCAAATATAATTGATATAGAGACGGTTTGCAGGGCTCTTGGATGCAAAAATATCAGGACAATCAATCCAAATGATCTGAAAGCCGTAAAGGATGCCCTTGACTGGGCACTGAGCCTTGATGAACCGGCTGTTATTATTACAAAGTATCCATGCGTTCTGAAAAAATTCTCAGAACACGACAAGAAAGCTTTCCCTGATGCATACAAGAGCAAAAGCGTTGTGGACAGCGAAAAATGCATAGGCTGCAAAGCCTGCCTGAAGTGTGGATGCCCGGCGCTTTATCTTGACCGTGAAACCGGAAAAGCCGCAATTGATTCTCTTCAGTGTGTAGGCTGCGGAGTCTGTGAACAGATATGTCCGAAGCAGGCTATCGGAAAGGAGGCAAGATAATGACAAAGAGCGTTTTACTTGTAGGCGTAGGCGGGCAGGGGACGATTCTTGCCAGCAAACTCCTGACGATAGGTCTTATGCAGGAGGGCTACGATGTAAAAATGAGTGAAATTCACGGGATGTCCCAAAGGGGAGGCTCGGTTTCCTCACAGGTAAGATACGGAGAGCAGGTTTATTCTCCGGTCATTGAAAAGGGTTCTGCGGATCTGCTTGTTTCCTTTGAGAAGATGGAAGCGTTGAGATGGCTTGAATACCTGAAAAAAGACGGTGCGGTAGTAGTAAACGACCATGAGATGATGCCGATGCCCGTAATTATGGGACAGGCTGAATATGCACCGGATATTATCGATGAAATCCGCAGGAATTGCGCAAACGTGAAAGTCGTAAGCGCAACGGCGGAGGCGATGAAGCTCGGAAACGGAAAAGTAATGAACATTATTCTTCTCGGTTCGCTTGTCAGGTCGATGGGTCTTGAAAATATAGACTGGGAAAAAATTATTCGCGACAATGTCAAGCCGGCCTTTGCAGATGCAAATGTCGAAGCTTTCCGCGTCGGCAAGAGTCTGGTTTAGGTTCTGAAACAAACGCGTGATTAAAAGCGCTACAGCCGCCGGTACGGAAAGCGGCAAAATGCCGGAACAGAATCGGCACAAAATGTCGGAACAAAATCGGCAAAACGACTTGAGTTTTGCGGCAAATCATTGTAAAATGTTGGCGATGTCATCTTACTGGCATCGTCGTTTTTCTTTTATACCCTTTCAGAAAGTGCACAACCGTTACAAAGGCGTGACGGAGATATAGTAGGTTCTGCAGGAGCAGATGGTAGGAATGGTGCATGAACTGTCAGGGCAGATCATTTTGTAGTTTGGTAGTTTGGAGGGAAATTTCATATGATTCAGATGATCGCGACTATTTCTTTAGTGGTGTTTATTGCTGTTATGCTTGCGGTAGGCATCTTCAGTTCCCGCAGGATCAGCGGCGTTGACGGCTTTCTTCTCGGTGGCCGCAGCGTAGGGCCGTGGCTTTCGGCCTTTTCTTACGGCACTTCTTATTTTTCGGCAGTTATTTTTATAGGTTATGCGGGAATGCATGGCTGGAATATCGGTATAGGCAGTATGTGGATCGGCATCGGAAATGCTGTTTTAGGCTGCTGGCTTGCATGGAAGCTTCTTGCCAAGCGTACGAGAAATATGACAAGAAATCTCAATGCAAGAACAATGCCCGAATTTTTCGCGGGCAGATTTGAAAGCAGCGGCATGAAAATTTTTGCGGCAGCAATTATCTTTATTTTCCTTGTTCCGTATGCAGCTTCCGTTTACAAGGGCCTGGGAACAATGTTCAGCGCTATATATAACGGTGCAAGTCCTGTTATATGTATGGCTCTTGTAGCTATTCTTACAGGTATTTATCTTGTTCTCGGCGGTTATATGGCAACGGCGTTGAACGATTTGATTCAGGGCATTATAATGATCTTCGGTATCGGTGCAATGGTTATGATTCTGGTAAACAGACCGGAAGTCGGAGGCTTTGCAAATATAATGCCGGCGCTTGATTCGATAAGTCCGCAGCTTACGGATGTATTCGGTGGCAGCTCGGGGAGCTTTCTTGTAACAAACATTATGCTCACAAGCTTCGGTGTATGGGGTCTTCCACAGATGGTTCATAAATACTATGCAATAAAGGACGAATCCGGAATCAGGCAGGCGACTGTTATTTCTACCGTATTTGCACTTATTATCGGCTGCGGCGCATATTTTGTAGGTTCGCTTTCAAGACTGTTTCTGTCTGCAAATCCGGATGGAACACCGGCAGTGGCAGGCGGCTTTGACGGTGTTATGCCGGCGGTGCTTATGAAGGCACTTACGGAAAATACTTTTTCGATGGTAATACTCAGTATTATAATGCTGCTTCTTTTGTCCGCTTCGATGTCCACACTTTCGGCTGTTGTTCTTTCTTCAAGCTCTGCTGTTTCAGTAGACCTGGTGGGAGAAATCAGGCCTGATATCGAAGACAGAAAGCAGATGCTTATGATGAGAGGTCTGTGCGTTGTATTTATTGCACTGTCGTTTATTTTTGCGACAATGAATATTTCGTTTATCGTAAATCTCATGTCATTTTCGTGGGGTGTAATTGCGGGCAGCTTCATAGGGCCGTTCCTTTGGGGCGTATATTCAAGAAGAACAACAAAGGCAGGTGCCTGGGCAGGTCTCCTTTCGGGCGTTCTGGTTGTCGGAGGAACCCTTGCCGTGCTTACAGCGACAATGGGATTCGAGTCCGCAAAGGCTTTTGCGCCTCAGATGGGCGTTGCGGCAATGATAGTATCTGTTATTGCAGTTCCGCTTGTAAGCCTCGTCACAAAAAAGCCGGCGCAGGAGACTGTCAGCCTTGCTTTTGACGGAATGCGGGAGCCTGTTATAAGCAACAGACGCGATATTAAGGAAATGAGAAAATCCGCATAATTCCGGTATTGGCGTGACAAAATGATATTAATTACCCCTCCGGTCTCCCGGCAGCAATCGCGGGAGAACCGGAGGGCTTTTTCGTCCATTCGGCTTTTGTTCTGACTTGAGCCGGCGGAGGCCGATCTTTTTAGCCGCCAACTCCTTCAGCACAGGCTTCGGCTGAATGCAAGTACCGCGCGCCGGTGCAAATGCCATGCAGCGCGCCGGTGCAAATGCCGTGCACCACTGTGGAAAATTTTCGCTGTATATGATACAATATATTTTCAAAACATACATATTCTGCGAAAACCGTCTGAGGCGCGCATATGTCGCCAATCAGCCGGCAGAAGGCAAATCGCCGGACAGGAGAAAAAATGGAAAAAGCATACGACGAAATAAGAACTGTAAAAATTACAAATAACTACCTGATGCACCCCGAAGGTTCAGTCCTTATAGAGATGGGAAACACAAAGGTTATATGCACCGCTTCTGTTGAAGAGGCAACGGCAAAGCATCTCACAGGAACGGGGAAAGGATGGATTACAGCCGAATATTCGATGCTTCCGAGATCTACGGCAACAAGGAAGAAAAGAGATTCCGCAAAAGGGAAGGTTGACGGCAGAAGTACGGAAATCCAGCGCCTTATCGGAAGATCTTTGAGAAGCGTTGTGGATATGGAAATGCTCGGCGAAAGAACCATATGGATTGACTGCGATGTTATACAGGCAGACGGCGGCACGCGTACGGCCTCAATAACAGGGGCATTTGTGGCTATGGTTGAAGCCATGAAGTGGATGAAGTCTCAGGGAATGATCGAAGAGATACCTGTCAGAAGCTTTGTTTCTGCGATAAGCGTCGGTATTGTAGACGGACAAAAGGTGCTTGACCTTTATTACGAGCTTGACAGCCGCGCGCAGGTCGACATGAACGTTGTTATGACAGATAAGGGCGAGTACATCGAAGTACAGGGGACAGGTGAGGAATCACCGTTCACGCGTGAAGACCTGAACGAACTTCTTGAATTGGCAAAGAAGGGCTGCAGTAGGCTGCATGAACTGCAGAAAGAAATAGTGGGGGTGCTTGAATAATGGAAAAGCGTACAATAGTGGCCGCATCCAGGAACAAACATAAGCTTGTCGAAATGCAGGCAATACTGAAAAAATACGGTATGGAAATAATAAGCAGGGATGATGCGGGAATTCCGCCCTTTGAAATTGAGGAGACGGGAGATACTTTTGAAGAAAACTCTCTTTTGAAGGCAACTCAGATCATGAAGTGCTGTGGGGAAATAACCATTGCGGACGATTCGGGGCTTGCGGTTGATGCACTCGGCGGCGCTCCGGGAGTTTTTTCCGCGCGTTATGCCGGAGACCCTTGCGACGACGGCGCAAACAACAGAAAGCTTCTTGAAGCCATGAAAGATGTTCCGGAGGGAAAGCGTACGGCAAAGTTTGTCTCTGTAATTACCATGGTGTGGCCGGATGGGCATACGCTGGTGGCAAGAGGAGAATGTCCCGGAAAAATCATTTTCGAAGAAAAAGGCGACGGCGGCTTTGGCTACGATCCGCTTTTTGTTGCGGACGGCTTCGAAAAGACCTATGCACAACTTACAGCAGATGAAAAAAACACTGTCAGCCACAGAGCAAAAGCCCTGGCTGAACTGGAAAGGCAATTGATATGTCAAAACGAATAATGCAGATGGTATTAATTGGTTTTCGGCAGCTTCAGGACCCTTACTATCAGGGATTTGCAGCACAGGTCGCATTTTTTTTGATGCTGTCAATAGTGCCTATTGTGATAGTTGTTTCGCGAATGCTTGCGTTTTTTTCGATTTCCATGGAATCAATCGCAAGATGGATTGAGCACTATGTTCCCGCGCAGTTTGCGCAAACACTGACGAGTCTGATTACTTACACACCGAGTACTGCGATGAATCTGTTTTTCATACTGATTGCAGTCTGGTCGGCCTCGCGCGCGCAGTTTGCGATGATGCGTATTGCAAATCATATCCTTACCGGCGGCAAAACAACCGGGCAGGGGTATTTAAAAGACCGCTTCAGGGCTTTCAGAACAATGTTCCTGACACTCTTTTCATTCGCGTTTTCGCTTATAATACTTGTTTACGGTGAGATTCTGTTCAAGTTTGTAGCTGCGGCGATTACGCAGGACTTTTATGTCAAATATGAAATTGCTTCGTTCTGGAAAATAATACGGTGGCCTGTTGCCCTTGCTCTTTATTTTCTGGCAGTAAGCTACAATTACTATGTAATTCCCACAGGAAGAGTCAAATTCAGGGAGGTTGTTCCCGGCAGCATATTTGCCTCTGTAGGTATGTTTATCGTGACATTGATATATACTTACTATGTCGATTATATTGCAAGCTACGACATAATTTACGGCTCTCTTGCATCAATTGTTGCACTTCTTTTCTGGTTTTACTTCCTTGCATGGGCACTCGGACTCGGAGTCCTTTTCAATAAGGTCTGGGCGGATACGGCAGACCCGAAACAGTAATAAAATCCCGTTGCGGCAGGATAACTGCACGCAACGGGATTTTTTAAGTCCATATAAAGCTTTAAAACTTATTAAGATACTATTTGATGAGTCTTGTTCTGATGATGCCGTCAATTGTGGAAATGCCGCGAAGGAGCTTGGCATCGTCCGCTTCTGTGTCTATATCAATCAGAGTGCAGGCAAAATCACCCTTGCTTCTGTTGACCATGTTTCCGATATTGAGATCCATATCTGCAAGGATGCCTGTCAGCTTGCCGATAACAGACGGAACGTTTTTGTTCAGAATACAGATTCTTTCTTTTACTCCTGCCATTGAGCCGAGACTGCATGCAGGGAAATTAACAGAATTTGTGATATTTCCGTTTTCGATATAATCCATAAGCTGTTCTGCAGCCATAACAGCGCAGTTGTCCTCTGCTTCTGCGGTGGAAGCGCCGAGATGAGGCAGGCAGACGATTTTTTCGTGGCCGACAACCTTGTTGTTCGGGAAGTCTGTAATATATTTGCTGATTTTGCCGCTGTTAAGAGCTCCGAGAAGATTGTCGTCGTTGACAAGCTTGTCGCGTGAGAAATTCAGAAGAACGGCACCTTCCTTCATCTGATCAAAACGCTTGCTGTTGAGCATGCCTTTTGTTGCATCGTTTGCAGGAACGTGGATTGTCACATAATCACATCTTGGAAGAAGATCTCCAAGATCGAAAAGAACAGGGATTTCATTTGAAAGCTCGTGTGCGGCATGAAGTGTGATATAAGGGTCATAACCTATAACCTTCATTCCGAGAGAACGTGCTGTATTTGCAACAAGAACGCCGATGGCACCAAGCCCGATAACACCGAGAGTTTTGCCCTTCAATTCAGAGCCTGCAAATTGGGATTTGCCCTTTTCCACGGCTTTGGCAACATCATCTGTGTTTTCTTTCAGTGTTTTTGCCCATGAAAGAGCATCCGAAAGATTTCTTGCGGCAAGCATAAGACCTGATACGACAAGTTCTTTTACAGCGTTTGCGTTTGCACCGGGAGTGTTAAAAACAACAATACCGTTTTCCGCACATTTGCCGGAAGGAATATTGTTTACACCTGCGCCGGCTCTTGCTATTGCAAGAAGGTTTTCCGAGAAGTTCATTGACAGCATGTCCTGACTTCTGACCATAATTCCGGTCGCGGAATCAATGTCATCCACGATTTTATACTTATCGGTAAAGCGGCAAAGACCCGCTGAAGAAATTTTGTTTAAAGTAGCAATATTGTACATTAGAATCACCTCTGAAATAAATAATCATGAACGGATTATAACACTTTAAATGTGTCGGGTAAAGTGTTATAATACTTAGAAAATATTTTTTTTACTGTTTAGAAAGTATTTTTATGGGAATAAACATAAATATACTTTAATTTTTTTAAGATACGAGGTGAATATTTTGAGCAACACAAAACGGGTTTATAATTTTTCTGCAGGTCCTTCTATGTTACCCCTGAACGTCATCGAGGATGCGGCAAAAAACTTATCTAATTACAACGGATGCGGTCAGTCTGTAATGGAGATGAGTCATCGATCTAAGGAATTCCAGAAGATTATTGATGACGCAGAAGCAAACTTGAGAGAGTTGATGAATATTCCGGAAAATTACAAGGTTATGTTCCTTCAGGGCGGCGGCACACTGCAGTTTGCAATGGTTCCGCTCAATCTTCTGAGAAATTCGAAGAAGGCTGACTATATCATTACAGGCACCTGGGCAAAAAAGGCCTTCAAGGAAGCGCAGAAATTCGGAGATATCAAAGCAGTTGCTTCTTCGGAGGAAAGTACATTCTCATATATCCCAAAGGTCAAAAAAGAAGACTTCAGACCTGATGCTGATTATGTACATATTACTTTTAACAACACAATTTACGGTACACATTACAACTATATCCCTGATACAGGGGACATCCCTCTTGTTGCGGATATGTCATCATGCATACTGTCAGAGGAAATTGATGTGACAAAATTCGGTCTTATTTATGCCGGCGCACAGAAAAATGTAGGGCCTGCAGGTACAACCATCGTTATTATGAGGGAAGACCTTATCGGTTTTGCACAGAGCAATGTTCCTACATATCTTTATTACAGGATTCATGCCGACAACGGTTCTATGTACAATACGCCTCCGTGCTTCAGCATTTATATCGCAGGCGAAGTATTTAAGTCGATTCTGAAAAACGGCGGAGTGGCTCCTCTTCACAAAATCGATGTCGAGAAAGCCGAAAAACTTTACAATTATATAGATGACAGCAAGCTTTTCAGATGCCCTGTCGCAAAGGAAGACAGATCTTTGATGAACGTTGTTTTTGTAACGGGAAATCCGGATCTGGACAAAAAATTTGTGGCTGACGCAAAGACTGTCGGACTGATCAATCTGAACGGTCACCGTTCGATAGGCGGAATGAGAGCAAGCATTTACAATGCGATGCCTATGTCGGGTATAGACGAGCTGATTGGATTTATGAAGGAGTTTGAAAAGGAAAACGCGTAGTATTTCCGAAAAAACATAAATCTGTCACACAAAATCAAGCTTTCTGTGTTAGAATGGCATGGAAAGCTTTTTGATTATAAAAGAAAAGATTTAGTACAGACAGGCAGAAAGGAAGACGAACATGAAATATTTTATTTTGGTACCGGACGGTGCCGGAGATGAACCAATAGAAGCACTGGGCGGAAAAACTCCGCTCGAAGCTGCGGATATCAGCTTTATTGACAGCCTTGCGGCAAGAGGCGAAGTCGGAAGTGTACAGACTATTCCCGAAGGCGTGGCGCCGGGAAGCGATGCGGCAAATCTTTCGGTTATGGGATACGATCCGTCTGTTTATCTGACGGGAAGATCGCCGCTTGAAGCAGCCAGCATAGGTATCGATATGTCAGATACGGATGTTGCCTTCAGAACGAACATCATTACGGTAGAAGGAAGCGGAGACTATGAGGATCTGATTATAAAAGACCACAGCTCCGGGGATATTACTACGGCTGAGGCTGATGAGCTGATCAAGGCGGTAAATGCCGCATTTGAGAACGAAAAGATTAAATTTTATACAGGAGTAAGCTACAGACATTGTCTTATCGTACATAACGGTTCGACTGAATATACACTTACTCCGCCGCATGACGTTCTCGGAAGACGTGTGGGAGACTATCTTCCAAAGGGAGAGGGCAGCGAATTCATAACTGAAATGATGAAGAAAAGCTATGAGATTCTCAACCATCATCCAATCAACGAGGACAGAAGAAAAAGAGGACTCAATCCGGCAAATACGCTTTGGATATGGGGCCAGGGAAAGAAGCCGAGCCTTTCGTCGTTTTTCGAGAAGTATCATATAACAGGCACGGCAATTTCCGCAGTGGACCTGATTAAGGGAATTGCAATTTGTGCAGGCCTCGATTCGGTTGATGTCGAGGGGGCAACAGGCACACTTCATACAAACTTTGAAGGCAAGGCAAAGGCTGCCATTGAAGAATTCCGCAAGGGAAAGGATTTTGTGTATATGCATCTTGAAGGTCCGGACGAGTGTTCGCATCAGGGCGATATGCCGGGGAAAATCAAGTGCATGGAGGATATAGACAAGAAGGTATGCAAGCCTGTTGTTGAGTATCTGCGCAAGTCCGGTGAAGATTTCAGGGTTCTTGTCGTACCTGACCACAAGACTCCGCTTTCTATCAGAACTCACTCAAGCGTACCTGTTCCGTATGTTATTTACGACAGCAGAAAAGAAACGGAACCGGATGCAGGCAAGTCTTTCGGAGAGACTTCCGGAAGCAAAGGCGGACGTTTTGGCAGTGGCTACGAAATGGCAGATTACTTCTTTAGGGGATAGGCAAATGAAAAAAATAATTACGTATGTCCTGGTGGCTGTGCTGAGCCTTGTATTTTCAGCCGCCCCAATCTTTGCCGGAGGTTCGGACATTCCCGTGATTGTTGCGGAGGGCGCAATTCTGATTGATGCAAAAACGGGAACTGTGCTTTATTCGAAGAATTCCGATGCTCAGTTTGAACCGGCAAGCACGACGAAGATGATGACATGCATTCTGGCTCTTGAAAATCTGGACTTGGATGAGGTTGTTGTTATCGATGCGGAGACACCTTTTACAGAAGGAAGCAGAGTATATCTTGAAGAAGGCGAACGCATCACGGTAAATCAGCTTTTGCATGCGCTTATGCTTGAATCGGCAAATGATGCAGCCGTTGCGCTTGCGAAGAGGATTTCGGGAACGACAGAAGATTTTGCCAAACTTATGAACGAAAAGGCAAAAGAAATCGGTGCAACAAATACTAACTTCGTGAATCCGAACGGGCTTCACATTGAAGGTCATCTTACTACACCGCATGATCTTGCGATGATTGCTAAATACGCAATGCAAAACAAGACCTTCAGAGAACTTGTTACAACTTACAAGTACGATATTCCCGCAACAAACATGAAGGAAGAGCGTCATCTTTACAATACGAACAGATTGCTTTATGACGAAAAAACAAAGGTGGATGTTAACGGCATCCAGCGTACGGCAAAATATGAGGGCGTGACAGGAATCAAAACCGGTTATACCAGTCATGCGGGCGGATGTCTTGTATCCGGAGCCGAAAGAAACGGTACGGAACTCATAGCCGTTGTGCTTAAGTCGACGGACAAGGACCGCTTCGGTGACAGTATTGCGCTTCTTGATTATGGTTTTGCAAACTATTACAGCGCGCATCCTGTTGCAAAGGGCGATGTTGTGACAACTGCAGAGGTAAGCCGCGGCAAGGTTAAGGAGATTGACGTAAAAGCCGCAGAGGATGTATACATAACGCTTCCTGCAGAGGCTTCGGCAGATATGCTTTCGACAGAGGCAAAGCTCAATGAAGATATCGTTGCACCGCTGAAAAAAGGTGACAAAATAGGAACGCTTGAGGTTAAACACGAGGGCGACCTTGTTGCCGAGGTTCCGCTTGTTGCCGCACAGTCGGTAGAATCGGGCTCATTGCTTGCACTGCTTGGAATGGATGATTTGCAGGTCAAGAAATTTTATATTACATTTGCAGTCATCTTTGTAATTATAATAAACATTTTCTTCATATACCTCGCTCTTAAGAGGCGGGGCATACGAAGACGCAAGGCGCTCAGACAGCAGCGTGCCATGGAGATAGTCATGGAACGCCGCCGGAGAGAAAGTGAACAAAGGAGATGGCCTTACTGATGTTTGATATTAAGGAAAATCTGAAAAAACTCCCGGACTGCCCGGGAGTTTATTTGCACAAAGACAAACTTGGGGAAGT